>JAAFHU010000004.1 GCA_013297645.1 Actinomycetota bacterium | reverse complement strand
CCGACCTGCGCGAACTGCTCGAGGACTGGAGCTACGCCGCCAACCGCATGGCTGCCGGGTCCGGGGCGGGTGGCTTCGGCCCGATCGACGGACCCTACGACTCACCACCGGACGACACGGGCGAGGCCCTCGACCTGCCGCCCGCGGGGCTGACCATCACCTTCGGCTTCGGCCCCTCGCTCTTCGACGACCGCTTCGGGCTGGGCGCCAAGCGGCCCGCCGCCCTCATCGACCTGCCGCACTTCCCCGGCGACACCCTCGACCCCGCCTACGTCGGAGGAGACCTCTGCATCCAGGCCTGCAGCGACGATCCGCAGGTGGCGGTGCACGCCATCCGCAACCTGTCGCGCATTGCCTTCGGGCGCGCGACTCTGCGCTGGTCGCAGCTCGGCTTCGGCCGTACCTCGTCGACGAGCCGGGCCCAGGCCACCCCGCGCAACCTCTTCGGCTTCAAAGACGGCACCGCCAACCTCAAGTCGGAGGACACGGCGGCCCTCGAGCGATCGGTCTGGGTCGACGAGCCCGGGTGGATGGCCGGTGGAAGCTACCTCGTGGCGCGCAAGATCCGCATGACCATCGAGACCTGGGACCGTACAAGCCTGCGCGAGCAGGAGACGGTCGTCGGCCGCACCAAGGGCGAGGGGGCGCCGCTCAGCGGCGGCACCGAGTTCACCGAGCCGGACTTCGCCCTGCTCGGCCGCGGGGATGCCCCGATCATCGATCCCAACGCCCACGTTCGCCTGGCTCACCCCACCCAGAACGACGGCGCCGCGCTGCTGCGCCGTGGCTACAACTTCGTGGACGGCAATGACGAGCTCGGACGCCTCAATGCCGGTCTGTTCTTCATCTGCTTCCAGCGGGACCCGCGGGAGCAGTTCGTGCCGATCCAGCTCAACCTCGCCCGCAACGACGGACTCAACGAGTACCTGCGCCACGTCGGCTCCGCCATCTTCGCGGTGCCCCCGGGCGCGAAAGAGGGCCACCCCATCGGGGCGACCCTCTTCGACTAAGCCGCGCTACCCGGCCGTGGGGTCTCCCTCGACCACCGTGTAGTTGGCGACGAAGTTGCCGTCCGCACCGGTGACCGCGACGATGACGCCGTAGGTGTCGTTCTTGAAGAGGCCGCTCGTCAGATTGTCGCCGCCGTCGAGCTCGCCCGCGTCGACGGGCTCGAAGCCGGCATCGGTGAGCTGGGATGCGATGTCGTCGAAGGCGCCCTCGTCATCCACCTTGATGGTGACGTTCCACCCGGGAGTGCCGTCGTCGGTGTTCGCGGTGCCGCCGCCGATGATCTCTCCATCGATGACCGGCACCTCGGCGGGCCAGCCGTCGGGCAGGCTGCCGATCGACACGTTGACCTCGCCGCCGGTCGCCTGCTCGATGATGCCCTCGAGGCCACCGCAGCCGGTGAGCGCGGGGGCGAGAACGATAGCGGTCGCTAGCGCGATGACGGTCGTCAGGGGTCGGGTCCTAGACATGGTTTCTCCTCGAGTGGGTGGTTAGGAATTGCGCACGACGGTGAAGCTGAGACCGTCGCCGTCGAAGTCGGTCTCGGAGTCGGCGACACCGATCACCTGCACGGAGTAGTCGTCCTTCTGGAAGAGCCCCAGGGCCCCGTCGTCGGAGACGTTGTTCATCATCGTCTCCCAGCCGTCGCCCTCGTACATATCGACGATGCCAGCGAAGTCACTCGCGAGGTCATCGGACTTGTAGTTGATCGACCAGGAGTCCTCGGTCACGGTGAGCGAGAAGTAGATCTCGAGATCGGGAATCGGAACCTCCGACGGGAAACCGTCGGGCACGTCGTGCCCGAGGAAGGGGTTCTCTTCGACGTCGTCGGTGTTGTCCGAGCCGTTGTCGGAGCCAGAGCCGGAGCTCTCGTCGCCGGAGGAGCTGCCGCCGCCGAAATCGGGGATCCGGGGCAGCAGCGAGCATCCGCTGAGCGTGAGGAGTGCGGCGAGGGAAACCGCTGTTGCTGCCCGTAGTGCCGTGGTCGTCATGCTTCACTCCGATCGATTCGAAGCACAGCGTACTGCCCCGCAATCACGGGCGACAATGGGGGAAAGTTGTTCGTCATGCACCCACGACGGCCGCGAGGCCGCCGTGGGTTGACACGAACCGTGCGTCTATCGGAACTAGGCGTTCTGCTTCTTGAGCTGCGACGCGCGGCGGGCGCGGGCGTTGGCATCGAGCTCGACCTTGCGGATGCGCACGAACTCGGGCGTCACCTCGACGCACTCGTCCTCGCGGGCGAACTCGAGGCACTCCTCGAGGGTGAGCTTGCGCGAGGGGGTCATGCGCTCAAACACGTCAGAGGTGCTCTGGCGCATGTTGGTGAGCTGCTTCTCCTTGGTGATGTTCACATCCATGTCGTCGGCGCGCGAGTTCTCGCCGACGACCATGCCCTCGTAGACCTCCTGGGTCGGCTCAACGAAGAACGACATGCGCTCCTGCAGTGCCGTCATGGCGAAGGGGGTGGCGACACCGGCGCGGTCGGCGACGATCGAGCCGTTGGTGCGGGTCTCGATCGAGCCCGCCCACGCCTCGTAGCCGTGGGCGACCGCGTTCGCGATGCCCGATCCGCGGGTGATGGTGAGGAACTCGGTGCGGAAGCCGATGAGGCCGCGCGAGGGGACGATGAACTCCATGCGCACCCATCCGGTGCCGTGGTTGCTCATGCCCTCCATGCGGCCCTTGCGCGCGGCGAGCAGCTGGGTGATGGCGCCGAGGTGCTCTTCGGGCGCATCGATGGTCAGGTGCTCGAAGGGCTCGTGCACCTTGCCGTCGACCTTCTTGGTGACGACCTGCGGCTTGCCGACGGTGAGCTCGAAGCCCTCGCGGCGCATCTGCTCGACGAGGATGGCGAGCGCGAGCTCTCCACGGCCCTGCACCTCCCACGCGTCGGGGCGGCCGATGTCGACGAGCTTGATCGAGACGTTGCCGACGAGCTCGCGGTCGAGGCGGTCCTTGACCATGCGGGCGGTCAGCTTGTGGCCCTTGACCTTGCCGATGAGCGGCGAGGTGTTCGTGCCGATCGTCATCGAGATCGCGGGGTCGTCGACGGTGATGGTCGGCAGCGGCCGCACGTCCGTCGGGTCGGCCAGGGTCTCACCAATGGTGATGTCCTCGAAGCCGGCGACGGCGACGATGTCGCCGGGCCCAGCGCTCTCGGTCGGGTAGCGGTCGAGGGCGCGGGTGATCATCAGCTCGGTCACGCGCACATTGGCGACGGAGCCGTCGTGCTTGACCCAGGCGACGGTCTGGCCCTTCTTGATCGTGCCCTGGAACACGCGCAGCAGGGCGAGGCGGCCGAGGAAGGGCGAGGAGTCGAGGTTGGTGACCCAGGCCTGCAGGGGGTGCTCGTCGTCGTACTTCGGCGCCGGGATGTGCTTGAGGATCGCGTCGAACAGCGGCTCGAGGTCGTCGTTGTCGGGCAGCGTGCCGTTCTCCGGCTTGTTCCAGCTCGCGGCGCCGTTGCGGCCCGAGGCGTAGACGACGGGAACGTCGAGGATCGCGTCGAGGTCGAGGTCGGGCACCTCGTCGGCCATGTCGCTCGCGAGGCCCAGCAGAAGGTCCTGGCTCTCGGCCACGACCTCGTCGATGCGCGCGTCGGGGCGGTCGGTCTTGTTGACGAGCAGGATGACGGGCAGCTTGGCCTCGAGCGCCTTGCGCAGCACGAAGCGGGTCTGCGGCAGCGGGCCCTCGCTCGCGTCGACCAGCAGCACAACGCCGTCGACCATGCTGAGGCCGCGCTCGACCTCGCCACCGAAGTCCGCGTGTCCCGGGGTGTCGATCACGTTGATCGTGATGTTGCCGCCCGTGTGGTTCTCGTCGGCGTGCTTGCCGTTGTAGAGCACCGCGGTGTTCTTCGCGAGAATCGTGATGCCCTTCTCGCGCTCGAGCTCGTTGGAGTCCATGGCGCGGTCCTCGAGGTGCGCGTGCGCCTCGAACGAGTTGGTCTGGCGAAGCATGGCGTCGACGAGGGTCGTCTTGCCGTGGTCGACGTGGGCGACGATTGCGACGTTACGCAGGTCGGAGCGAGTGGCAGTGGCCATGGGTGTGTTCCTTGGGTGAGAGTGCCCGTTCGAGCGAGAAAGTCGCGTGCAAACGGGATCGCGCGATAACGCGAAGGTCTGTGGGGTGCTCAGGATCACGACGATGGTGCCCTGCACCCTGAAGTCTACCTTCTATCCGCCGGATTGGGCGGGTTGCCACTGCCAGACGTTCCACAGCAGCCCGGAGAGGGCGGAGGGGGCGATCCCGTCGATCCCGTCGGTGTGGGCGACGACCGCGGCGAACTGGTAGAGCGGCATCCCGTAGGCGTCGTCCTTCAGCTGCGCATCAATCTGCTCGAGCAGTGCCTGCTGCTGCTCTGCGCCGTCCGTCACCGCGAGCTCGGCGAGCAGCCCGTCGACCGTCGGGTTCGCGTAGTTCGAGAAGTTGCTCACCGTCGAGGTCGACAGCAGGCGCGCCTCGGGAGCCGAGACGGCCGTCGTGGTCTCGTTCCAGGCGAAGAGCGCAGCGTCATAGGCGTTCGGCACGCCGAGAAATCCCTGCCAGTCGGATGCCGAGCAGTCGGTGACGACGAAGCCCGCCTTCTCTGCCCCCTCCTTCACCAGCAGGAACTCGGCCAGCCGGCGCGGGTTGGAGGGGTCGAACAGAATGCACACCGGGGGCGCCGCGACCCCCGCCTGCGCAATAAGTCGCTTCGCCTTCGGCAGGTCGGGCCGCGGCGGTACGGCACCGTCGGGCGCGAACAGGAAGGAGTCGCGCGCGACGCCGCCCGAGAGCTCGACGATCTCGGCGACGGGAACGGTCGCGAGGAAGGCCTCGCGCAGCAGCGGGTTGTCGAAGGTGGGGTTCTTGCCCGCCGAGAACTGCAGGTCGAGGTGCTCGAACATCGCGCTCTGGCCCTCAACCACGTGGATGCCGTCAACCGCATCGAGCGCGCGGCTCACCTCCGCGCTCGGCGCGGGCGCGATCACGTCGACCTCGCCCGCGGCGAGCGCCGTGACGGCCTCGAGGGGATCGGTGACCGTGCGCACCACCACGGTCTCGTAGCGCGGGCGGCGGTCGCCGGTGTACAGCGGGTTCGCGGCGAGGGTGACCGACTCGTTGGGCACGATCTCTGCTATCGAATACGGGCCGGAGCCCACGAAGGGCCCGGCACCCTCGGCCGCGAAGCCGGAGTTCCAGACTTGCGAGAGCGTGGAGAGCCTGGCCGCCTCGCCGCCGGCAATGGCATCGATGACGAGCCGCTTGGCGACTGCGCCCGCGGTCTCGTCCTCGGTCGCTGTCACCGCGAAAGACTTCTCGGCGACCACGTGCGCGGGCAGGCCCACATCGAAGGCCAACTCCCAGTCGACGAAGTACTCGTCGTAGACGAGGGTGATCGACCGGCCGTCGGCACCGAGCTCTGGTAGGGCCGAGACATACTGCAGGCCCGAGTGGGAGGCGCCGTCGAAGTAGACGGTGCCTGTGGGGAAGGGATCGAACTGACCCGTCTCGGCGTCGGTGTAGCGAGCGGGGTTGAAGCCCTCGCTGTTGAGGTGCCCGCTGTTCGCGGCCCAGGCGAGCAGGAGGTCCGCACCGTCGACGGGTTGGCCGTCGGACCACGTGACTCCGGCATTCACGGTGTAACTAACCGTGAATGGGTTCTGCGACACGACCTCGATGTGGCCGAAGCTCTCGTCGCGCACGAGGGTGGGGCCGTCGTCGTAGTAAGTGAAGCCGCTGGTGACCGCCCCGACCACGCCGGTATTCGCGGCCGTGTTGCCGTAGGTGGTCTGGTCGTTGAAGGACGTGAAGGGCTGTGCGCTCGCCACCGTGACCGTGCTGCCCTGCACGACCAGGCTGGTCGGTGCGCACGCCGAGAGCGTTCCCGCAGCGAGCCCGAGCAGCCCGAGTGCGACCACGGCACGCTTGAGTCTCGACACCGGTTCAGCTTAACGATCGAAGTCGGGGGTAGGCCGTGCGCGAAGTACCCCACCCGTTCGAGGGCCATTTGTACCCCGATCGTTATGTTCGACCGCCACACGGTACCCCGGTTGCAACCGACGTTCGCTAACACCCAAGAAGTTGCGCCCAAATCGATGGTTTCGCATGAATCTTCTGTGAAACGCAATAATCGTGCGTATCGTGCGCGAATTGCGCGAGTGAGCACGTCAGGCGGGTCGTTAGCGCCGAGATGCACCGCGATGCTATTAATTCGTTACCGGCATGTAACAGTTATCTCTCAAAGTCGAATAGCCGGTGAACAGGGTCTATCGTGAACTGGTCGCCCGTCCCCCGAGAAAAGGGAACGGGTCGGAACGGCTGTGGTGATTACTGGCTCCAATGAGGGAGCCGAATTGAGAGCCTCGGCCCCGAATGAGCAATACCGAGAGCGAAGTATGAGCAGCACGACAACGATCGACATTCCCGCCCCTCACGTGCCGGCGGCTCCGGCGAAGGCGCGGTCATAGACATGAAGCTCAACCCTCCCCTTCCCTCCACCGGCGCCACGGCTTCAACGATGGGCACGGAACCGCGGAATGTAGTGCTGAGCCGCTCGCCCCGCCAGCTCGCCTGGGCGCGGTTCACACGTGACAAGAAGACCGTGGTGGCGGCGGTCATCGTCGGTATCTACGTGCTTCTCGCTATCGCCGCGCCCATTCTCGTGGCGCTCGGCGTGCTCAACCCCTATGACAACAACCAAGACCTCATCGCCAACGACAGCCTGCCGATCGGCGCTTTCGGCGGAATCAGCTGGGACCACCCCTTCGGTGTCGAGCCCGGTCTCGGCCGCGACACTCTGAGTCGCATCTGGTTCGGCCTGACCTTCTCCTTCGCCATCGCCATCATCGGCTCTTTCTTTGCGATGCTGCTCGGCGTCGTGTTCGGCATCATCGCCGGCCTGACCGGCGGCTGGGTCGACTACCTCATCGGCCGTCTCATCGACCTCACCCTCGCTTTCCCGCAGACCCTCATGCTGCTCGCGCTCTCGAGCACGGTGCTGGGGATCCTGACCACGGTCTTCTTCATCCCCGAGGGCGACCTCGCTCGCGCGGCCTACGTCATCCTCGTGCTCGCAGTGTTCGGCTGGGTGGGCGTGGCCCGCGTTATCCGCGGCCAGGTGCTCAGCATCCGGGAGCGCGAGTACATCGACGCTGCCAAGCTGATCGGCGCGAGCCCGATGCGCCGCTGGTTCCGCGAGGTGCTGCCGAACCTGTGGGCGCCGATCCTCGTGCAGGGCACGCTCATCCTGCCGGCCTACATCTCGACCGAGGCAGCCCTCGCCTACCTCAACGTGTCGGTGCAGCAGCCCACGCCGACCCTCGGCAACGTGCTGCAGGATGCCGTTCGCTACCCGGTCGCCGACTTCACCTACTTCATCATCCCGGTCCTCGTGCTCGTGATCCTGGTCGTCGCCTTCAACCTTCTGGGCGACGGGCTTCGCGACGCGCTGGACCCGAAGGGAAGCCGCTAGACCACGAAGACTTCCGGAGGCAACTCCGAAAGAAAAGAACGGTGCCTGTCAGCGGGCGCCGCCCATCTCATCACCAAGGAGAGCCAAATATGAAGAAGCGACCGATTGCCCGTCTGGGCGCAATCGCACTCGCCGGTGTGGTCATCACCTCACTCGCGGCGTGCGGTGCGTCCACCGACGGCACCAGCGGGGGCTCCGGCAACGCCGGCGGCACCGTCACCTACCTCGGCGTTGCCGGGCAGTGGGAGGGCACCGACCCTGCGACCGTCTACTACGGCAACGAGATTGCCGCATTCCGCCGCCTCGTCTACCGCGGCCTGACCGCGCTGCCGATCACCGACGACCCGAACCCCGTTCCGGTTGCCGACCTTGCCACCGACACCGGCACGTCCGACGACGGCGGTCTCACCTGGACCTTCACCATCAAGGACGACGTCAAGTGGGAGGACGGCTCGCCGATCACCGGCGAAGACTTCGTCTACGGCCTCTCCCGCTCCTTCGACGAGACCCTCGTCAACGGCACCGGCGTCGGCGTGACCTACCTCTCGAGCTACGCTCCCTCGGTCGTCGAGGCTGGCTACACCGGCCCCTTCACCTCGACGGATGCCGCCAAGGCTGTCTTCGACGAGCACTTCTTCGCTGACGGACAGACGGTCACCTACAAGTTCGACAACCCGTGGGGCGACTTCCCGTCCGCGGCTGCCGGCCTCTTCACGACCGACCCGTACCAGGCCTCGTTCGACGACGGATCCACCCTCTGGGAGATCAACTCGAACGGTCCGTACATGATGGAGGAGGATGAATTCGACGCCGCACAGGGCGCGACCTTCGTCCGCAACCCGGAGTACGACGCGGCGACCGACTCGACCGACCTGCGCCAGGCTCTGCCCGACCAGTTCAACTTCGAGCTCGTCGCTGACAGCGACGTGCTGTTCCAGCGCCTCGTCGCCGACGCGGGCACGGACAAGGAGGCGTTCTCGGACGCCAACATCCCGGCCACGTTCTACTCGCAGGTCGAGAGCGGCGACATCGCCGACCGCACGCTGAAGAGCACCTCGCCGTACACGCGATTCCTCTTCATCAACTCGCTGACGGTCACCGACCCCGACGTGCGCCGCGCTCTCGCGGTCGCGCTGAACAAGGACGGCATGATCCAGGCCTACGGTGGCGACAACTACGGTGAGCCGTCGACGTCGATCGTCTCCAAGGCAGTCTCGGGCTTCGAAGAGAACCCGGCCTTCGCTGACGACAACTCGGCGGGTGACCCGGAGGCGGCCAAGGAGCTGCTCGGCGGTGCAACCCCCGAGATCACCGTCGCCTACGCGATCAGCCCGACCAACGAGAAGCTCATCCCGGTTATCCAGCAGAGCTTTGAGGCTGCCGGATTCATCGTGACGCCTCTCGGCATCGCGCCCGACGCGGTTCCCGGCTACTACGGCCAGATGGCCGCGAAGGACAAGAACGGCCAGAAGGTCGACGTCTTCCTCGGTGGCTGGGCAGCTGACTGGCCGGCCATGTCGACCGTCGTCGTGCCGATCCTCCGCTCGAACCCGGCTGACGCCGAGTCCGGCGTGGGCTTCAACTACGGGTTCTACAGCAACCCCGAGGTTGACGACCTGATCGAGCAGGGCCTTGCGGCTACTGACCCGGCCGAGGGAGCCAAGCTGTTCGCGCAGGCTGACGCCGTCGCCGGTGCAGACGGTGCGTACATCCCGGTTGTTCAGCAGAACAACTACTTCCTGTACGGCTCGAACATTGACGGCTTCCTCCCGGACGTCGCCTCGAGCTTCTACCCGGACTTCGGATCGATCTTCATCAAGTCCTCCAAGTAAGTAGCTAGTTCCACCACCGACCGGGTGGGCGTCCCCGCGGCGCCCACCCGGTCCACGGAAAGACCCGAAGGAAATCCCCATGCTCGCGTTCATCATTCGCCGCATTCTTGTTGGCTTTGCCATGATCGTCGTGATGATCTTCGTGGTCTTCGCCCTGTTCTTCGCCAACGGCAACCCCGCCATCAACCAGTGCGGCAAGTACTGCACCCCCGAGAAACTCGACGAGATCACCGGCCTCCTCGGCTATGACAAGTCGATCCCCGAGCAGTTCACGGCCTTCAGCGCCGGCCTCGTCGTCGGTCGCGACTTCCCCGTCAATGACGAGTACCGCGCGGCGCTCATTGAGAACGGCTACGAGAACCGCATCATCCACTGCGCGGCCCCGTGCCTCGGCTACTCGCAGAGCGACCAGAAGACCGTCAACCAGCTTCTCGTCAAGGCCGCTGGCCCGACGCTCTCGCTCGCGATCGTCAGCTTCCTCATCTGGATCTTCTTCGGCGTGCTCATCGGCGTGATCGCGGCCATCAACAAGGGCCGCTGGCTCGACCGCGTCGTCGTCGGGTCGACACTCGTCGTCTACGCCCTGCCCGTCTTCGTGATCGGCACCTTCTTCTTGCAGTACGTTGCCATCAAGTGGCAGCTCTATCCGTATCCGCGGTTCGAACCCCTGAAAGAACCCGCGGATATCTTGCCGTGGCTCACCGGAATCCTTCTGCCCGCGCTCACCCTCGCCCTCTTCTTCATGGCGGCCTACGTGCGCTACACCCGCGCATTCGTGCTCGAGTCCATGTCGGAGGACTACATCCGAACGGCCCGCTCCAAGGGACTGCCGGAGCGCACCGTGCTGTTCAAGCACGGTCTGCGGTCGGCGCTCACCCCCCTCGTCACCCTGGCCGGACTGGACTTCGCGAGCCTGCTCGCCGGCGCGATCATCACCGAGAGCGTGTTCAACTACCAGGGCATGGGCGCCCTCGCCGTCAAGGCGAACAACAACCACGACCTCCCGGTGCTCATCGGCCTGGTCATCGTCGGGGCAGCCGCGGTGATCGTGATGAACATCATCGTCGACATCCTGTACGCCTACATCGACCCGCGCGTGCGGGTCACGAAGTGAGCCCCGCCATGACCCGCCCGTTCCTCTCCGTCGAGAACCTTGTCGTGCACTTCCCGACGCCCGATGGCGTCGTGCGCGCGACCGACGGACTCAGCTACACCGTCGAACCCGGCAAGACCCTCGGAATCGTGGGCGAGTCGGGCTCTGGCAAGTCCGTGTCGTCGTCGGCGATCCTCGGCCTGCACCGCAATACGAGCGCGCAGGTGAGCGGTCGCATCTGGCTGAACGACATCGACCTGCTGACGCTGAGCGACAAGGAGATGCAGGCGCGTCGCGGCAAAGACGTCGCGATGATCTTCCAGGACCCCCTGTCGGCCCTGCACCCGTACTACACGATCGGCGACCAGGTCGCCGAGGCCTACCGCGTACACAACAAGGTGAGCAAGAAGGCCGCCCGCGACCGGGCCATCGAGATGCTCGACCGGGTCGGCATCCCCAACCCCCAGCTGCGCGTCGATGACTATCCGCACCAGTTCTCGGGCGGCATGCGCCAGCGCGCGATGATCGCGATGGCGCTCATCAACGACCCGCAGCTGCTGATCGCCGACGAGCCGACGACGGCGCTCGACGTCACCGTGCAGGCACAGATCCTCGACCTGCTGCAAGACCTGCAGCGCGAGTTCAACACGGCGCTCATCATGATCACCCACGACCTCGGGGTCATCGCCGAGGTAGCCGACGACGTGCTCGTGATGTACGCCGGCCGCGCTGTGGAGTACGGCACCACCAAGCAGCTGCTCACCGCGCCGGCCATGCCCTACACGCTGGGGCTCATCCAGTCGGTGCCCGACCTCTCGAGCGACGTCAACGAGCCGCTGCGGCCCATTCCCGGCAACCCGCCCAGCCTTCTCGACCCGCCGAGCGGCTGCGCTTTCGCGCCGCGGTGCACCTTCAAGCACCTCGTGGCCGACAACCTGCCCGACACCGTCATGCCCGAGCTGGAGGAGATCGCGCCCGGCCACCTGCGCCGCTGCCACCTCACCGAGCACGACCTGAGCAAACTCACCCCCAAGCCGGCCGAGGAGGTCGAAGTCGTATGAGCACTCCCCTGCTCGAGGTCAAGGACCTCACCATGCACTTCCCGATCCGGTCGCGCGGGCTCATCCCCCGCACGGTCGGCCACGTACCCGCCGTCGACGGCGTGTCCTTCTCGATCGGGGCCGGCGAGGCGCTCGGACTCGTTGGTGAGTCGGGATCCGGCAAGTCCACGACCGGCCGCCTCATCACGCGGCTGCACGAGCCGACCTCGGGGCAGATCATCTTCGACGGCCAGGACATCGCCGGGTGGACCCCGCGCCAGCTCAAGCCGCTGCGCCGCGACATCCAGATGATCTTCCAAGACCCCTACACCTCGCTCAACCCCCGCCACACGGTGGGCGAGATCATCGGCGCGCCACTCGAGATCCACAAGCTGGTTCCCAAGCAGGGCCGTCTGCGCCGCGTGCAAGAGCTGCTCGAGATCGTCGGCCTCAACCCCGAGCACTACAACCGCTACCCGCACGAGTTCTCGGGCGGACAGCGCCAGCGCATCGGCATCGCCCGGGCGCTCACCATGCAGCCGCGGCTGCTCGTGGCCGACGAGCCGGTGTCGGCGCTCGATGTCTCCATCCAGGCCCAGATCATCAACTTGATGAAGGACCTGCAGAAGGAGTTCAACATCGCGTTCCTCTTCATCGCCCACGACCTCGCGATCGTGCGCCACTTCTGCCCGCAGATCGCGGTGATGTACAAGGGCAAGATCGTCGAGAACGCGCCGCGCGAAGAGCTCTACACCAACCCCCAGCACGGGTACACGCGTTCGCTGCTCTCCGCCGTGCCAGACATGCGACAGGCTGTCGTGGGCGGGCGCCGCGAGCGCATCCGCTACACCGGCAAGGAAGAAGTCGTCACAACGACAGAGCGATGACCGAGCCCCGCAGTCACAGCTACCTGGTCCGCGACACCGGAACCGGTATCGCATTCTGGCTCGTTGCGGCTGTCGGCCTGCTCATCGTCGTGGACGCGGTATTCCGCGGCGACCTCTGGAAGCTGGCGGCGACGGCGTCGATCGTCGCACTCGTGCTCTGGGCGCTCGGCATGGTGCTCTTCCACCCGCACATCCGCTACGACGACACCAAGGTCGTGGTGACGAACATCGGACGGGTGCACGAGGTGCCGTGGAGCCGCGTCGTCGCGGTGCGACAGAACCTCAGCCTGACCCTCGAGCTCGACGACGGCCGCCGGATCACCGCGAGCGGCGTCACTGCGCCCCGTGACCGGGGCCTCGTCCTCGGCACCCTCACCCGCGGCAAGCTGGGCGCGGGGAGCGCCGACTTCCATCGGTACGCCGACGCGCTGCGGCTGCTGCACGACGAGGCCGCGCCGGCCCCCACGCCGGTGGTGTCCCGCTGGGATGCCCCGGCACTGGCTATCGGAGCAGGGCTCGCGGTGGCGGTCGTGGTGGTGACGCTCGTGGGCGTGCTGTGAGCACCCCCTACGCCGAGCCGTCGCGCCGCCGCATCGGCGCCGAGATCGGCATCGTGCTCGGTCTCTCGCTGGGGGCGAGCGCCGTGTACTCCGTCGTCGCCATCATCAACCGCCTCACCCGCGAAGAAGCCCTCTCGCAGCAGACCGCGACCCTCAACTCGTCGCTGAGCGACCGTCAGATCTTCGACCTCGTCTACCAGCTGCTCGGCATCTTCTTCGACCTCATGCCCGTCGGCCTAGTCTGCTACCTGCTGTGGAACGCCTCGCGGCCGCACCTGGCACGCCTCGGGGTCAGCGTCGAGCGGCCGGCGCGGGACGCTGGATGGGGAGTGCTGCTGGCACTGGCCGTCGGCATCCCCGGCCTGGCCTTCTATTTCTTCGGCCGGGCGATCGGCATCAGCGTGTCGGTCGTGCCGACCGCGCTCGACGCCTACTGGTGGACGGTGCCAGTGCTGCTGCTCTCGGCCCTGCGGGCCGGGCTCGTCGAGGAGTTCATCGTCGTCGGCTACCTCTTCGAGCGGCTCGGCCAACTCGGCTGGGGCCGCTGGCGCATCATCATCTCGTCGGCGGTGCTGCGGGGCAGCTACCACCTGTACCAGGGCTTCGGCGCCTTCGTGGCGAACCTCGCCATGGGCGTGCTCTTCGGATGGCTCTACACGAAATACGGGCGGCTGCTGCCGCTCGTCGTCACGCACTTCCTGCTCGACGCGGCCGTCTTCGTCGGCTACGCGTGGGCGTATGCGAGCTTCCCCAGCCTGTTCGGCGCCTAGCCGATCGAGGCGTTGCCCGGCGGCGCGCCAACAAGCACTGCGGGACGCCGATTGAGAGCTTGCCGACTCAGTCGGCGAAGCTCTCAATCGGCGGGCACGCGCAGAACAGATTGCGGTCGCCCCACGCCTGGTCGATGCGGCGCACCGGCGGCCAGTACTTCGAGCGCACCTGGCCGCTCACCGGGTAGACAGCCTTCTCGCGGCTGTAGGGGTGATCCCACTCCCCCACGATGACCGACTGGGCCGTGTGCGGGGCGTTGTGCAGCGGGTTGTCGTCAGCCGGCCAGCGGCCGCTGGCCACCTCATCCGCCTCGATCTTGATGGCGATCATGGCGTCGATGAAGCGGTCGATCTCGACGAGGTCCTCGCTCTCGGTGGGCTCCACCATGAGGGTGCCGGGCACGGGGAACGACATGGTCGGCGCATGGAAGCCGTAGTCGACGAGGCGTTTGGCGACATCGTTGTTGTCGATGCCCGTTGCCGCTTGGAGGGGACGCAGGTCGAGGATGCACTCGTGCGCGACGAGGCCGTTGTCGCCCGCGTACAGCACCGGGTAGTGGTCGCGCAGCCGGGCGGCGACATAGTTCGCCGCGAGCACCGCGGCACCGGTGGCGGCCTTGAGCCCCTCGGAGCCCATCATGCGCACGTAGGCCCACGAGATCGGCAGGATACTGGGGCTCCCGTACTTGGCGGCACTGACGATGAAGGGGTCATCGAAGTGGGTGGTGCCCGCAGCGCCGGGAAGGAAGGGCGCGAGGTGCGCCTTTGCCGCGACCGGCCCGACACCGGGGCCGCCGCCGCCGTGCGGGATGCAGAAGGTCTTGTGCAGGTTGAGGTGCGATACGTCCCCGCCGAAGTCGCCATAGCGCGCATAGCCGAGCAGGGCGTTGAGGTTGGCGCCGTCGACGTAGACCTGTCCCCCGGCCGCGTGTACCGCATCCGTGATGTTTCGCACTTCGTGCTCGTAGACGCCGTGCGTGCTGGGGTAGGTAATCATGAGCGCGGCGATGGTGTCCGCGTGCTCGGCGATCTTGGCGCGCAGGTCGTCGAGGTCGACGTTGCCGAGCTCGTCGCAGGCGACCACGACCACCTTCATGCCGGCGAGAACGGCGCTGGCCGCGTTGGTTCCGTGGGCGGACGACGGGATGAGGCACACAACACGCTGCGTGTCGGCGTTGGCCAGGTGGTAGCCCCGAATCGCGAGCAGGCCGGCGAGCTCGCCCTGGCTGCCCGCGTTGGGCTGCAGCGAGACGTTGTCGTATCCGGTGACCTCGGCCAGCCAGCCCTCGAGCTGGCTGATCAGGTCGCGGTAGCCGACGGTGTCGCTGTCGGGCGCGAAGGGGTGAAGCCCCGCGAACTCCGGCCAGGTCACCGCCTCCATCTCGCTCGCCGCGTTGAGCTTCATGGTGCACGAGCCGAGAGGGATCATGCCGCGGTCGAGGGCGTAGTCCTTGTCGGCGAGGTACTTGAGGTAGCGCATCATGCTCGTCTCCGAGCGGTGCGTGTTGAAGACCGGGTGGGTCAGGTAGCTCGACTCGCGCTCCAGTGACGCGGGCAGCGGCGATGCGGGGCGCCAGCTGCCCTTCTCCTCGCCTGCCACCGGCGCGACGCCGAGGGGCGCGAGCACGCGGTCGACGAGCCCGGCGTCGAACGCGGTGACCTCGTCGAAGCTCAGGCGCACGGTGTCGTCGTCGACGAGGCCGTAGAGCACGCCGGCGGCGTGGGCCTGCTCGACGACCGCTGCCGCGCGTCCGGGAACCCTGACCAGGATCGTGTCGAAGAAGGGCTGGTCTACAACCTCGACCTGCGACGCGCGCAGCCGCGCACCGGCATTGACGGCAGTGCGGTGCACCCGCTCGGCGATCAGTTTGAGCCCCTGCGGCCCGTGGTAGACCGCGTACATGCCGGCCATGATGGCGAGCAGCACCTGCGCGGTGCAGATGTTCGACGTGGCCTTCTCGCGGCGGATGTGCTGCTCACGCGTCTGCAGCGCGAGGCGGTAGGCGGGGTGTCCGGCGGCATCCTGCGAGACGCCGACGAGGCGGCCGGGCAGCTGGCGCTCGAGGCCGGCGCGCACGGCCATGTAGCCCGCGTGCGGTCCCCCGAAGCCCATCGGCACACCGAAGCGCTGCGACGAGCCGACGGCGACATCGGCACCGAGCTCGCCGGGAGGGGTGAGCAGGGTCATGGCCAGCAGGTCGGCCGCGACCACGGCCACGCCGCCGGCGGCCTTGACCGCCTCGATGACGGCCGCGGGATCCCACACCCGACCCGATGCGCCGGGGTACTGGATGAAGGCGCCGAAGGCCTCGGGAACGTCGCCGTCAAAGGCGGTCTCGACCAGGGAGATGCCCACGGCACCGGCACGGTTGCGCAAGAGCGCCTTCGTCTGCGGGAAGGCATCGGAGTCGACGAGGAACACGTTCGACGCGGACCCCGAGGCGCGACGCGCGAGCAGCATGCCCTCGACGACCGCGGTGCCCTCGTCGAGCATCGACGCGTTCGCGGTGGCCATGCCGGTGAGGTCGGCGACCATGGTCTGGAAGTTGATGAGCGCCTCGAGCCGGCCCTGCGAGATCTCGGGCTGGTAGGGCGTGTAGGCCGTGTACCAGCTCGGGTTCTCGAGCACGTTGCGCTTGATGACCGCGGGCGTGATGGTGTCGTAGTAGCCGAGCCCCAACAGGGACTGGTTGACGGTGTTCTTGCGCGCGAGGGCGCGCAGCTCGGCGAGCGCCTCCCGCTCCGACGCAGCGGGCGGGATGACCGAGCTGTCGATCGGGCCGACCGCGATGGCGTCGGGCACGGCAGCGGTGACGAGGGACTCGACCGAGTCGTAGCCGAGGGTGGCGAGCATGCTGGACTGCGCCGCCGCATCCGTTCCGATGTGGCGGTCTTGGAAAGGTGCTGACACTACTCGCCCACCAGCTCGCTGTACTCGGCGTAAGTCATGAGGGTCGGCAGCGACGTGAAGGCGACCTTGATCAGCCAGCCCTCGCCGAACGGGTCGGAGTTGACGAGCGATGGGTCGCTGACGACGGCGTCGTTGGCTGCGGCCACCGTGCCGTTGACGGGGGCGAAGAGCTCGCCGACCGACTTGGTCGACTCGATCTCGCCGACGACGGTGCCCGAGGCGACGTCGGAGCCGACCTTCGGCAGCTCGACGAAGACGACGTCGCCGAGTTTCTCTGCCGCGTAGGCGGTGATGCCGACGGTGGCGGTGTCGCCCTCCACCAGCACCCATTCGTGTTCAGCGGTGTACTGCAGGGTGGTTGCGTCGGCCATTACTTGGACTCTCTCTTGTAGAAGGGCAGTTTCACTACGGATGCGTCGATGCGGGTTCCCCGCACGTCGATCGCCAGACTGGTGGACTCGGCCGCGTCGGGGTCGACGTAGGCCATGGCGATGGGGTAGCCGAGCGTCGGCGAGAGCGCGCCGCTCGTGATGACCCCGACCTCGCGGTCGCCGTCGAAGACCGGGTAGCCCGCGCGCCCCGCGCGTTTGCCCTCGGTCGTGAGGCCCACGAGCAGACGGGCGGTGGATGCCGGGCCGGCCTCGACTGCGGCCCTGCCGACGAAGTCGCCCTCCTTCGCCATCGCCACGACTCGGCCGAGGCCGGCCTGAACCGGGAACGTGTCGACACCGAGCTCGTGCCCGTAGAGCGGCATCCCGGCCTCGAGCCGCAGAGTGTCGCGGCTCGCCAGGCCTGCGGGGCTGAGCGTGTCGCCGCCGGCCGCGCGCAGCGCGCCCCAGAGCTCGGCCGCCTGATTCACGTTGATGTAGAGCTCGAAGCCGTCCTCGCCGGTGTAGCCGGTGCGGGCGACGAAGCAGCGGCCGCCCTGCCAGGTGGTCTCGTGGCCCCAGTAGTACTTCAGCTCGCTGAGGTCGTCGGCCAGCACTGCCTCGACGATGCCCCGCGCGAGCGGGCCCTGCACGGCGATCAGTGAGACGATGTCGCTCTCGTCGGCAACAGCGACCTTGAAGCCCGCGGAGCGCTCCTGCAGCGCCATGACCACCTCATGGCGATTGCCGGCGTTCGCGACCACGAGGAAGGCCGACGGCCGGTCGCCCCCGCGGTAGACGACGAGGTCGTCGATGATGCCGCCCTGCTCCGTGAGCAGCAGCGAGTACTTGGCCTGGAGGGGGGCGATGGCCGACAGCTTGCCGGCGAGGGCGTAGTCGAGGAAGGCGGCGGCATCCGGCCCGTCTACCCGGATTTCTGCCATGTGCGAGATGTCGAAGATGCCCGCGCTCGTGCGCACCGCGTGGTGCTCGGCGAGGTCGCTGCCGTAGCTGACCGGCATCTGCCAGCCCGCGAAGTCGGTGAAGCTCGCGCCGGCGTCGACGTGAAGCTGGTGAAGGGGGCTATATCGATCGGGCACAGAGTTCTCCAAGCATGGTTGCTTCGGGCAGAACTCCCCCTCTGTCATAGGCCTGAGAGCTTCGCTGGGTTGCAGCTTTCACCGTGGGCGGCCTGCATTCACAGGTCGCGACAGGCGCGACCCGCTTGCGAAGCAAGCACTTTTCAGAGCGGCCTAGACGGTGCGGTACATGAACCTGAGAGATTGGCAGGGAGGCTTGCTCCTTCGGTGTCCCGTGCGCTCCCCCTCGGGAGGAATGCACCGAACTCTCCCGCATCGTGTTGAACGGCCCGGTATTCGATTGTGGGCCCAGCCTAGCAATCCACGTGTTTCGCGCGTGCTACGGCTTGCCCTAGACGTGTCATTCCACGGCTAGTAGATTGCGCCGCATGCGCATTCGACGCACCATCGGCAGCTCGACCGCCCTCGTCGTGCTCGGCATCGCCGCCCTCGTCACCCTCAACGAGCTGAGCCGCCTCGTCGGCGAGGTACTCGCCGCCGACGGCCACACACACGCCATCGCCGACGTGATCGGACTCGGGGCCGGCTCCGAACTCGACGCCTGGGCCGACTGGCGCAGTGCCGCATTCTCGCCCACGGCCCTCATCGTCGGCCACGCGCTCGTCGACCTGCTGTTCATCACGGCCTACGGCGTGCTCGCCTACCGGCTGTTCCGCTTCGCCGAGCGCTCCGAGGGCCGCAGCGCTGATCGCCCCCTCGTGCTGCTCTACAGCGTCATCGCCTTCGACCTCATCGAGGACGCCCTCCTGGCCGCGCTCGCCCTCACCGGAGACGAGCGGCTGCCGATCGTGCTGGCCGTCGTCGTCTACGCGAAATGGGCGGCCACGCTCGTGCTCGTGCTCTATGCGCTGCTGGGCAGCCTGCTCGGCGTTCCGGTGCGCAGGGCCATCGGAACCACGCTTCTCGCCCTCTATGCCCAGCGGCTGAGCGCCCTCGTCGTCATCGCTGTCGGCGTGATCACCCTCGTCAGCGCCGACGGTGTGCTCGAGCAGGTGCCCGACGTCTACCGAAGCTGGTTGCAGTACCCGCTCAGCGGGCTCAGCTGGATGCCGTCGTTCAACGTTCCCGCGATCCTCTTCTCCACCGCCGCCTTCCTGCTAACCGGCCTCAGTATCGTCGCGCTCGGTCGGCAGCGCGCTCGGCACTACCGCCGGCGCACGACCGCGACGGACGAACGCGCGGATGCCGCGACCTGGCCCTGGTTCGCCTTCGCCGCCGCCACCGCCGCCGTCGCCCTGGTGCTCTGGGCCGTGACGGGAGGCCGCTCGGTCGACTGGCAGACCACCCTCGTCTTCATCGGGATCATCGTGGCCATCGCCGCGGGGTCGGCCTTCGTGCGCTGGCGGGGGTATGGGCTCGCGGCACCGCTACTGACCAGCAAGCTCGACGGGCGAGCCGCGGCCGTCAGCCTCGCAGGCGACCTGCTGGCGCTGGCGTGGGTCGCGATCTGGGCGCTAGGGCCGTTCAAGGCGTTGCTGTCGCCGCTGCTGCTCGCGGCATCCGGTGCTTTTGACGGCTCGCGCTTCGCGTCGAGCTTCTGGTCTCTGCTCGTCATCGAGGTTGCGCTGGGCGTTCTCGCACTCGTCGCGGTGGTCGCGGTGCGGCGCTGGCTGAACTCCGCGCCGCGGGAGCGCGACACTGGGTCGCCGACGGCAGTCGTCGCCGCCGCGTTCAGCGACGACGCCCCGACCGACGAGCGGGTCATCGCCTCGCTGCGCGCGGCAGGCCGCTGGGTCGTCGCCATCTCGGTGCTGGTGATCGTCGTGCTGCTCGTCTTCCCGCGGGTGGTCGCCTACGCCATCGGGCCGGTCGCCCTGCTCGTGCTTCTCATCGGGGCGTGGACGACCCTCATCGGCGCGCTCATCCTCGCGCTCGGGCAGGCCAGGCCGCTCGAGGTCTTCCAGTTGCTACGGCTGCGCGCGACCCCGGTCGTCACCCTTCTCGTGCTGCTGCCCATCGTCGTCTCCCTCGTCGACGGCGCACCCGCGCTGCACGCGATTCGCACCATCGAGCCGGGCGGGTTCGCCGAGCGGGACACCCTGCGCACCGGCTTCACGGCCTGGTACGACGCGCAGGAGTGCGCGCTCACCCTTCCCGAGAGCGGTGCGAGCGCGGTGCCGCTGCTGCTCGTCGCCGCCGAGGGCGGGGGCATCCGGGCCGCGACCTGGACCGTCGACGTGCTGCGCGAGCTGCCGCGCGACGGCTCGTGCGCGGCGGGCTCGACCCTGCTCTCGAGCGGGGCGAGCGGTGGCAGCATCGGCATCGCCAGCTTCCAGCAGGAGGGCAATGCCGCGACCTCATCCGCTGATCTCGACACGACGCCGCTCGGCGGCTCCGGCGCCCTCGCGGCCGGCATCGCTGGCCTGCTCGGCGGCGACCTCGTCGGCAGCGTCACGGGTCTGCGCGTGCCGAGCCCGGTCGACTACGGCAACCTGCTCGGCGAGTGGGCGTGGCAGGACCGCACCGCTCTGCAGGAGGCGACCTGGGCACAGGACGCCCCGCAGTTCGCGCAGCCCTATGACGTCGAGCCGCAGGCACCGACCGGCTACATGGTCTTCAACACGACCGACTCGATCTCGAACTGCCGAGTGGTCGTCAGCCAGCTCGACCTCACCACCCAGGTGAGCGCGGAGCAGGGCACGGTCGAGGGGCCCAGTGTTCCCACCTGCAACGGCGAGGATGCCGAGGTCGCCAACACGGTCGACCTGCAGGATTACATCGGCAACTGCATCTTCTCGCTCGACTGGGCGACCGCCTCCGAGCTGTCGGCGCGCTTCCCGGTGCTCAGCCCGGCGGGGCGCATCTCGAATGAGACCCTGCCTGCGGACTGCAAGACGGTGAGCGACATGCAGCTCGTCGACGGCGGCCTCACCGACAACACCGCCCTGGGCACGATCGCCGATCTCTCGCCCGAGCTGGTGCAGCTCATCACCGCGACCAACGCCCGGGCCAATGGCGCCGACCTGCCCTACGTCGTGCCGATCGTCATGTACATCAGCAACAACGCGGGGGCGGATGTCACGGCGACCCCCGACGGCACCCGACCCGAAGCGCTCATTCCCCTCACCGCGCTGCTGCAGGCGCCGCGCGGCCTGCTCACGGCCTCGTCCTGGCTCACCCGGCTGAGCACGGAGCTGGACAACGTCTGCCCGGCCACCGACACCGTGTGCGCGGCGGCCCTCGACGAGGTGCGCGAGCAGGTGCCGCAGGGAGTCGCCGTGGTGCAGCCGTCGACGACACCGTCGGTATCGGTTCCGCTCGGCTGGACGATCTCGTCGTTCAGCCGAACCCGGCTGCGCCTCGAGGCCGAGACCCAGGCCGAGTGCGGCAAAACGGGCAGCGCGGTCGAGTGCTTCACCGGTGGCGGCTACGGCCGTCTGGGCGACGTGCTCGACCTCTTCATCGACGACTAGTGGTCATCACCAGCTCGACAGCACCCTCGAGGTCGGTGCGTTCGAGCCGGATGGCGAGCGCGCCGAGGTCGTCGACAGACGAGACGTGCGTGCCACCGCACGGGATGCGGTAGTCACCGCAGACCCAGAAGCGCCGGTCGGCCAGGCCGTGCCCGTCACGCTCGATGCTCACCGCGGCGTGGGTGGCGAGCAGCTCGGACAGCCGGGCGTTCGCCGCGCTCTCGACTGCGTCCCGGTCATCGAGCGCAGTCGCGACGAAACCCTTCTTGCGCAGCGACTTGCCGATTCGGTAGACGTCGACCGAGCCATCGGGCAGGATCGTCGAGGTCTCGATGGCGAGAGCGTCAAAGTTCGGCGAGCCGGCCGCATCGACCATCACCTCTTTCGACCACGCCCCGGCGAGGGCGTGGTTGAGCGCGAGCGACGCCAGGTGGCAGGCAGTGTGGCCGGCGGACAGGGCGCGGCGGTAGCCGTCGTCCACCACCACCTCGACGGTCCCCGACACCGGGGTCTCGACGATGTGCACGACAACGAAAGCCCAGCCCGGCTCGCCCTTGCGCACCGGGATGTCGCGGCCGACGAAGAGCTGCGCGCCGTCGGTCGCACCGACGATCGCGTCGACAATCGGCTGTCCGCCCAGGGTGCCGCGGTCGGCCCCCTGGTCGGGCCACGTGTGATCCACCGGGTGGAAGGCGGTGCGATCGAGCAGTACGGCCAGGCGGCCGTCGGGCAGTGCCTCGGTGTGCAGCACGGTGGAGAGCGAGTGGGTGTCGCCGTCGGGATAGGTGACGACCGTGTCGGTGGATGGCAGCATCCGGCAACGGTACATCGATCCGCGTAGCCTTGAGTCATGCCCGAGAAGATCACGATGTACGGCGCCGACTGGTGCTCCGACTGCCGCCGCTCCAAGGCCCTGCTCGACCGGGAGGGCGTCGACTACGACTACGTCGACGTGGAGCAGAGCGCCGAGGCGGCGGACGCCGCGAAGGCGATCAGCGGGCGAACCAACATTCCCGTGATCGTCTTCACCGACGGCTCGTTCCAGGTCGAGCCGAGCGACGCCGAGCTGCTCGCCAAGCTCTAGAGCGACCCGGTCTAGTCCTCGCCGGCCATCCGCGCGTCGACGTAGTCGGCCCGCGCCTGGAGGCGCGCCAGCGCGGTCTCGTCTGGCTCGTCGCCGCGGATCCAGCTGGCCAGGTTCTGGCGCATGGCCAGCACAATCTCGAGCTGCTCGTCAATCATCACCGGATTGCGACCGGGCATCGGGTAGAGCAACTCGTAGTTGTTTAGCGCGTAAATGCCGTTCTGCACGAGCTGGCGGATGGCGGCATCCGGAATCAGCAGGAAGGTGCGGTAGATGCGCCGACTGTATTCTGTCTCGACCCGGAAGCCGTGGTCAGTGCCCTGCAGCCGGCGGGCGTTGTTCATGTCGGCCCACAGGTCGTCGAGGGTGTCGAGTACCGTGCGCGCGTAGCCGATGCCGCCCTGGCGGCGCGACGCCGCCCGCTCCTCCGCCCGCACTATGCGCTGGCGGCGCGACCGGATCGCATCGACGACGAGCGTCGACACGAGTGTGATCACCGCCCCCACGGCGACCAGCAGGATCGAGGTCCACGTCGCCGCCGTCATGCCGAGAGCCTAGAACGGTCGTGCGACATCGGGAAGCCGCCGCTCACTCCTCGTCGAGATCGCCGCCGAAGGCCCAGAGTTGCTCGGCGGCCAGGGTGAGCTCGATCGTCAGGTCGAGCAGCTGCTTGGTCGAGGCGGACCGCAGCAGCGTCACCTGGTCGAGCTGCTCGACGGGCGCGATGGCGGCGAGCTGCCACGCGGCGGCGAGCGGCTCGGCTGAGAGCTCCACGGTGGCCGCCCACGGCGACGCGCCGAACTCGCTCGCCCGGGCGAGCGCGCGGCGCACGACCTGCTCGGCGCGGTCGAAGAGCGGCTGCAGGTCGTCCGTCCATTCGAGTTCGTCGAGGTAGCGCACGTCCGCCCGCGGATGCGGCTCGTCGTCGAGCCACTCGACGATCTCGAAGCGCCGGTCGCCCTGCGTCATCATCGCGATGAAGTCCGACGCCGCCTCGAGCTCGGTGATCTGCGCGACCGTTCCGACCCCGAAGGTCGTACCGCCTCCGCCCGACTCCTGACCGCGCTCGATGAGGGCGACACCGAACTCCGAGGGCTCCTGCTGCAGGATTCGCGAGAGCATCACCAGGTAGCGCTCCTCGAACACCCGCAGCGGCAGCGGCATATAGGGGAAGAGCACGGTGCCCAGCGGGAACATGGCGAGCTCCATTGTCAGTCCACGCGCGACACGACGCCGCGCAGCCCTTCGACCGTGTCGCGCGCGTCGGCAACCGCCGTGCGCACCGTGCTGTCCGATCCGGCGGTGATCCCCGACTCGATAGCGTCGATGTCCTTCTCCAGCTGCGTCAGCCCGGCGCGCCAGTCGTCGTCAATGGAGGCGGGCGCCGTGTGCTGGTGCAACTGGCTGACATTGAAGTTCAGCTCGACCACGTTGGACAGCAGCCGCCAGAACCCGTCTTCGTCGAGGGTGATGTCAATGTCGTCGAGGTCCTTGTCGAAGTCGTCGAGATCGCGGGTCGCCACCCGCACGAACGCCGAGTCGTCTTCGGTGTCGACTGCCTCCGGCGTCGCCGTCTCCGTCGGCGAGGGGAGAGCTGCGGGCGAGCCCGGTACGGGCAGCGCGTAGCTGGCCACGCCCCAGCCGACCCCGAAGGCGACGAGTACTGAGACGGCTAGCACCCAGAGCGGCACGCGCAGCCGCGCCGTCGGCGCGAGGATCGACGGGGCGAGTCCATCGCGGCGCGGTGTGGCGAGGTTCTCTGTCATCGTGATACAGGAGCCTATTCGTATTGCGAACGTCCCCCTCCATTGGGGTCGGGCCCGGGTCGCCCACGGGGTCTATACCTAGAGGTGAAGTAGCAGCCGCGAGGACAGTCCTCTGGCTGCCCCGGGGGCCACCGATGCCAGAAGACGACCGCCAGCACCTTCCGCTTCTCGCGAGGCAGTACGCAGGGACCTTTGCCATTGGCGTCTCAACGATGGACGCCAGGCACAAGCGCCCGGACTACGAACTGGGCACCGCTGCTGTGGACCGCCTGCGCCCGCGGCTGCGCAAGCACGAGCGCATCGAGCTCGACCACCACGGGCACATCGACGTGCGACTGTTCGGGCTCACCTCGCTGGGCCCGCGCTCGCGCATGCACAGCATGACCCAGGCGCTCGTTCACACCCCCTTCATCGAGGCCGCAGGAGCGCACCTCGATGTCGGGTCGTCGTGGATTCCGCTCACCGGTGATCCGCTGCGCGACCGCGATCGCCTGCGAGACGTCGACGAGCAGGCAGGGCAGTCGCTCCGGCACCGCGACCTCTCGCTGCGGCCCGCCAGCCGAGGCAACCTGAGAATCCGCAAGCCGCGCGCCCTCACTCCGCTGCTCATCGTTCTGACCTTCGTGCTGACTTTCGCCGTGCCGTTGTACGTCATGCACGAGACCTTTGAGCGCGGCACTGATATCTCGGACGCCATCTACTACGCGGTCATCATCGCCCTGGCCCTCATGGCCATCATGCAGATCGCCGAGGGCGTCGCCGCTGTGCGCGCACGCCGGGAGCCGCCGCCGGCACTGGGGCCCGCGCCCCGGGCGACCGCCATCATCGCTGCCTACCTGCCGAATGAGGCGGCGACGATCATGTCGACGCTGCGATCCTTCCTCGGCCAGCGATACTCCGGGGGCTTGCAGATAATCCTCGCCTACAACACCCCCGTCGACCTGCCGGTCGAAGACGAGCTTGCTCGACTGGCCGAGGAGAACCCCGAACTGCAGCTGATCAGGGTGCCGAACAGCACCTCCAAGGCCACCAATGTCAACGCGGCGCTGACGGCTATCGAAGGCGAGTTCGTGGGCATCTTCGATGCAGACCACCACCCCATGGATGGGGCATTCGACCGCGCCTGGCAGTGGCTGTCCACCGGGGCTGGCATCGTGCAGGGCCACTGCGTGATTCGCAACGGCGACGAGTCGGGCGTCGCCAAGATGGTGGCAATCGAATTCGAGCAGATCTACGCCGTCAACCACCCGGGTCGCGCCCGCCTGCAGGGTTTCGGCATTTTCGGTGGGGCCAACGGTTTCTGGCAGACCGACCTGCTGCGCCGGGTGCGCTTTCAGGGCACTTATCTGACGGAGGACATCGACTCGTCGGTGCGGTCCGTTCGTCTTGGCGCACATATCGTCAACGACCCCGGCCTGCTGAGCCGCGAGCTGGCTCCCGCGATCCTCTCGTCGCTCTGGCGTCAGCGCATGCGCTGGGCGCAGGGCTGGTTTCAGGTGAGCCTTCGCCACGGCCACTCGGTAGTGGCCGACCGCGGTCTCACCGGCCGTCAGCGGCTCGGGCTCTTCCTGCTGCTGGGCTGGCGCGAGGCCTTTCCCTGGGTTGCCGCGCTGATGTGGCCGACGTTGACCTTCGCGGTTCTGCGGGACGGCGGATTGCCGCCGGTATCGCTCCTGCTGGTGCTCGTGACCATCTTCACCGCGACATCCGGGCCCCTGCAGTTGTACTTCGCGTCCCGGCTTGCCGCACCCGAGATCAAGGCGCATCGATCGTGGTGGTGGGCATATCTGGCTTTCTCGGTCTTCTTCTACCAGGAGTGGAAGAACCTCATCGTGCGAGTTGCGCACCTCAAGCAGCTGCTACGCCAAGACGAATGGGTGGTGACACCGCGCGGTCGCGTCGAGCATGGCAGCTCGGCGTAGCGCAACACTCGGCTGCGGGGATCGCGAGTCCCCGCAGGAGTGGCCATGAGCATCATCACCACTGCGGAGCCCGCTCTCGTTCTAGAGGCTCTTCGCCCAGCGCGACCACTCGGCCTGCGGCTCGTAGCCGTGGCTGCGCCAGAAACCGGCGCCCAGCTCATTGGCGTCGAGCACCATCGCCAGCGACCTGGTCGCCCCTAGGGCGATGAAGCGCTGCTCAGCGTGCTGGAGCAGCGCGCTCGCAATGCCCGCGCCCCGATGCGCGGGGTCGACGGCCAGGCGGTAGAGCGCACAGCGCCAGCCGTCGAAACCCGAGAGGAGTGTGCCGACGAGGGTCTCGCCGTCCAGCGCGAGTTCGAGGGCGTGCGGGTCGCGATTGATGACGCGGCGCAGCTGGTCGCCGTCGTCAGCCGGGCGGCCTGAGTCTTCCGCGGCGCGCGACCAGAGTTCGAGGACTGCGTCGACATCCGGTTCGGTGGCGTGACGGTAGCTGATCATTTCGGCAGCAGAGTGCGGCGGTCGCGCCACGCTGCCGTGCCCCACAGCACGCCGAGAACGAGCAGAGGCTGGAAGAGCAGCCGCACTCCGCGGGCGGTATCGGAGTTGAGGCCGAATGCGTCGGTGTGGGTGACGAACTGGCTGATGTTGCCGGGGAAGATCGCGATGAAGAAGGCGGCTGCGGCGAGCCCGACGGGCACGCGCTGCTTCGGCAGGGCGATGAGCGCCGCGCCGAGGGCGATCTCGACGACGCCCGATCCGAGCACGACGAGGTCCGGATGGAGCGGCACCCACTCGGGCACCTGCGCCTGGAACTCCTCGCGCGCGACCGTGAGGTGCGTCGTGCCGGCGAAGAGCAGAGCGGCGCCGAAAGCGATGCGGCCGAGGGTTCTAGGAAGCGAAGTGCGGTCTACCACGGGGGCAGACTATCCGAAGAGCCCGATCACTAGCCCGGCGAGCGTCATCGAGACGATGTCGCCGCCCACCTCGATCAGCCAGACCCGGATGCCCTGGCCGCTGAAAAGGCGGTGCGAGAGCGAGCTGGCTGCCGCGAAACCGACGCCCACGAGGAAGCCGACCAGAAGCCCGCCGAGCGGGCCGACCGGGCCGTTGGCGAGTGCGACGAAGTGGATGACGCTCGCGAGCGCGACCACCTGCACGAGGGCGCCCAGCGCGGTGAGCCCGAAGACGAAGGGCATGCCGTGGTGGCCGAGGCCCTGTCCGGGCGTCTCGACCGCGCCGATGAGCTTGACCCAGGCAGGGTAGAAGGTCTTCGGCCCGAACCAGACGGCCCCGACGGCGAAGAAGACGACGAAGCCGATGAGGATGGCGATCCAGTTGAGCTCAGTGAGGAACATGCCCCGATGCTAGACCCGCGGCGGCGAAGCTCGCACGGATTTTCTGCGCCAGCTGCCGCTTCTGCGGCTCGGGGAGAAAAGCTCCCGCGGCCGCGGTGAGTTGAAAGCGCTCGTGGTCGGCGAGGGTGAAGCCGAAGGCCGCGCTGAGTTTCTCGAGCTCCGCGCTCAGCGTCGTGTCGCTCATCAGCCGGTTGTCCGTGTTCACGGTGACGGCGAAGCCCGCCCGGTCGAGCAGGGCGAAAGGATGATCGCTGAACCGCTCCCCCACGAAGGCCGCCGTGTGGAAATTGGATGTCGGACTCGCCTCGAGAACAATCTCGCGATCCCGCACCCACTGCGCCAACCGCCCGAGCACCGGCTCGCCGTCGACCACCCGCACGTCGTCGACGATGCGCACCCCGTGCCCGAGGCGCAGCGCGTGTCCGTCGGCGAGGGCGGAGGCGATGCTCGCCAGGCCGTCGGCCTCGCCCGCGTGGATGGTGACCGGCATCCACTCGCCCTGCAGCTTGTCGAGGGTGGGGGCGAAGAGGCTCGGCGGGTAGCCTGCCTCGGGCCCGGCGAGGTCGAAGGCGACGACGTCGGTCTCGCGCAGCGCGAGGGCGAGGTCGGCGATCTCGGCGACCCGGTGCCCTTGGCGCATGCCGATGAGGATCTGCCGCACGGTGATGCCGGTCTCGCGCTCGCCGCGGCGCAGCCCCGATGACACTGCCTCGACGGCCGCTGCGACCGGCAGGGAGTGCGAGAGCTCAGGAGCCCAGCGCACCTCGGCGTAGACGACGCCGTCGGCCGCGAGGTCGAGCACGTACTCGTGGGCGACACGCTCGAGGTTCTCTGCGGTCTGCAGCACCGCGCCCGTGAGCGAGAACGAGCGCAGGTACTCGACGAGGTCGCCGCTGAGGCTGCGCTCGTTGATCCAGGCACGCAAGCCGTCGACGGTATCGGCGGGCGGGGCCGCCGACAGCTCGAGCACGGTCGTCAGTCGAAGGGAGCCGTCAAGGTGGTCGTGCAGCGATACCTTGGCGAGATCCTTCATGGTGCAACCATAATCACGCTCCCGGCGAACGCTCAGCCTTCGCTATGCTCATGCGTAAATCGACTTACCAAGGGGACGACAGCGTGGCAGAGACAGGCAAGAAGAAGACCGTACGGGTGGAGCACACCGAGGCCGCCAAGGCCGAGGAGAAGTCCTCCACCTGGAAGCCGACCGCCGAGGCCAAGGGTTCGGCCACCGGCAAGCGCGTGCTCGCCATTATCCTGTGGCTGGTCGCCATCGGCGGCGAGGCTTTCGCGATCTTCTGGGTGCTGCGCCGCCCGATGGAGAACGGCGCCTTCCCGACCTGGGCGTGGATCCTGCTGCTCGGCATCCTCGTGGCCATCGGCCTGCTCACCTTCTTCGGCGGCCAGCTGTGGAAGCAGGCCAACCGCCTCGACCCCGCATCGAAGGAGAACAAGTTCGCCTTCTTCGTGCAGAACCAGCTCGGCGCCATCATCACGATCATCGCCTTCGTTCCGCTGATCGTGCTGATCTTCCTCAACAAGGACATGGACGGCAAGCAGAAGGGCATCGCCGGCGCCGTCGGCATCGTGCTCCTGCTCGTTGCCGGATACACCAGCACCTCGCTCAGCTCGCCGTCGGTCGAGCAGTACACGACCGAGGCCGATCAGGTCACCCAGATCACCGGTGAGAACCTCGTCTACTGGACCAAGTCGGGCAAGGTCTTCCACCTCTGCGACGAGGCGTCGGCCGTCAACCTCGAGTCGAAGGACAACACCATCTACTCGGGCACCGTCGCCGACGCGCACGCTGCGGGCAAGGAGCGTCTGACGCTGCAGGTCGAGCAGGAGACCGAGCAGTGCGGCTTCGACGCACCCGCCGTCGAGGAGACGCCGGCTCCGTAGTCAGTCAATCGGAAGAAACGGCGCTCGCTTCGGCGGGCGCCGTTTCGCGTTAGCGCAGCGTCACGGTCAGCGACTCATCGCCCGCTCGCAGCGTTACCTCGTCGCCGTGCTGCTCGACGGTGTAGTCACCTTTCGAGAAGGCGCCGCACGGCAGCCCGTTGTCTCCCGAGCCCAGAGGAATGTCGACGTAGATTCCGTCACGCTGATGCACGTAGACCTCGCAGTCGCGCCATGACGACTCCGAGACCACGATCGACCGGCCGTCGTCGAGCGCGACCTCGGTTAGATCGTCGATTTGCGCAAATATCAGGCAGATCACTCCGTAGAAGCAGAAGACGGCCCCGCCGGCAAACGTGAGGATGCCCAGCGGCACGGCACCGGATCGCGTGCGCTGGTCGCTTGCCAACCTCCGTGTCGCTATGAAAAGCCCAACGAGAATCGCTAGCGGCCCCACGAAGAAGAGCAGGTAGTAGACATCGCGGGGAGTGAACCCGAGCACATAGAACTGGCGAACCTGCACCCACCACTGCGGCAGTCGGCTGACCATGACGCTCACCACGGCCCCGGCTGCCACCAGCCCGATAGGAAGCCTCCAGCGCCTCATCGGCGCAGCCTCACGGTCAGTGAATCGCCTGAGCCCACCCAGAGGGTGAGTACGTCGCCCTCGACGGTCACCGTTTCGGCGACGTCGACGTGCCAGTCAGCGACCGTCGACGCGCCCATTGGGTCCACGTACATGCCGCTGCGCTGACTGATGCTGATTCTGCAGTGGTGCCAGCATTCCTGGGTGACGACAATGGAGCGCCCGTCGGCCAGCACGGCCTCACTGCGATCGTGGACCCCCGAGAAGACCCACGCCAGGTAGCCCGCACCGCACACCAGAAGTGCACCCGCGAAGACGACGACGCCGCACAGAAACGAGAGCACCGGCCTCGTGGTGGCGAGTCGCGCACCGGAAACGCCGAGTCCGGTGAGCACCGAGATCAGGCTGGCGAATGCCAGCAGGATCAGCCAGTCGGCCGAACTGAGTCCCAGCACGAGGATGGTGCGAAACCGGATGAGATTGGCCAGGCCCAGGTATGCCGCAAGGATCGCAAGTGCTCCAGTCGCACAAAGGACCAAGGGCAGATGTTTGCGCATGCCTCGACGGTAAGTCAGCCTCGCGGTGTGCCGCGTCGGGCGTTGGGATGAGGTCTAGCCGTCTAAGTCACACCCAGTTACATCGACGGTGCCGATGAAGATGCCGGACTGCGCCCAGCGCCACTCCCCGACGGTCAAGTCCTCGCGGTACGAGTCCCCACTCAGGACGAACTGCTCGCTGTCGTCGCTGATATCGACGCTGACGGAATCCCATCTAACTGCCGCTGGCGGCGCTCCGAGATGGATGACGGTTCCCTCCAGCACAGAATCGGGTGCTTCATCCACGGTTATCGGGAATTGTTCTCCAGACTCGGCCACGTAGTTGGCCGTCACAGTCGAGATGCTTGAAAGGGTCTCGCACGACCCGAAATCCAGAGTGCCGTCATCATTGAGACGGATCGCGGTCCGCTGAACGACAGAGCAGCCCGAGAGCAGTACCAATGCCACCATGCCCACCGCCGCTGCTCGCAGAGATCTCATGGCTTGAGCGTAGGACGGTTGGACCCAAGCGATCAGGCCTCTCGCTAACGATTGGGCAACACCGCCGTCATTGATATGGGTCCCGCGCTACGCGAAGGCCCCGCTCGGCAGGTCCTTCTCGCCGTCGACGATGGCGCGCACGATGCGGGCTGCCACGGCGTCCGGGTCGAGTGCGGCGCCGAAGGCCGGCGCGGTGCCTGCGATGGGGTGCGTGGAAAGCGCGGTTGCCGTGTGGCCGGGGCGGGCATCCAGCAGTCGGATGCCGGAACGCCGGTACTCGCGCGCGGCCGCCGTCACGAAGGCCGCGAGCCCCGCCTTCGAGGCGGAGTAGGCCGCAAGCCCGGCGGTCGGCGACTCAGCGACCACGCCGCTGAGGGTGACGATGAAGGGCTCGCCGCCGGCCGCCGCGGACGCGGCGAGCGCGGAGTGCGCCGCCGTAATGAGGTGGATCGGGCCAACGGTGTTGAGGGAGAAGAGCTCGTCGACGGTGCCCGGCTGCAGCTCGGATGCCGGGCCGAAGGCGACCTCGCCGGTCGCGATCACCAGCCCGTCGAGCCTGCCGTGCGCCGAGACGGCGCCCGCGACCGCAGCGTCATTCGCGGCCGGGGTGCGCAAGTCGAAGCCGGTCGAGCGGGACGCGCCCACAACGGTCGCCCCTGCCGCCTGCAGCTGCGCCGCGATGCGCGAGCCGAGCCCGCCCGTCTCGCCAGCAACCAGAACCACCGCGCCATCGAGCTTCGTCATGCTGTGAGCCTACGTCGTGCTGACGACCGGCTGGATCACCTCGTTGTACTTGAGAAAGCCGGGCTTGAAGGGCGGGTCGAAGCGGGCGAAGATGACCTCGCCCGTAGCCTCGAGCCCGGCCTCGGCGATGGCGGCCTGCAGCTTCGTGGCGGCCTCGGTGAAGCGCTTCTCGCTCCAGCCGCCCGAGAAGCTGACGACGCCGGCCTCGTAGGGCTCGACGTGGCGAACCCGCACGCTACCCTCGCGTGGAGCCGGCACGGTCGACGGGTCGGTGCCCGCGGGCAGAACGAAGGTGACGAGGTAGCGGCCACCGGCCAGAGTGCTCTGGGCGACCGGCGCGGTCATCGCCATCGACTGGCCCGCAGCGTTGCTGCCGCTGATGTAGCTCACCAATGGCCGGAAGGCGCGATTGCCCGCGCTGAGAAATCGCCGTCCGACTCGACCTCGACGAGCACATGCGACGGATACCGCCGCAACTCGAAGTCGCCATAGTCGCGGATGAGCTCGCTCGGCTGTCGCTCGGTCATGGCCGGAGTCTACGCCCGGCCTAGAAGTCCTCGTCGACGAGACCCAGCTGCTCCCACTTCGCCGCCGCCTCGACGACCGGCAGCCAGGCGAACTCGTAGCGACAGGGTGGCCCGGGCATCGAGCGCACGCTCCGGAAGCCGAGGAAGCGGCCCTCGACGGTCGAGCCCTGTTCGACGTGATCGAAGTAGCCGGCATCCAGCTCGCGAACCGTCGACCACGCAGGGGCATGGTCGCCGAAGGGCTTCTCCTTCGTTCCGTCAGTCCACACGACGACAAACCAGGGGCGGGGATCGTTGGGCAGCTCGCCGCCCAGATAGCTCGCGAGGTAGCCCCGTAGCTCGCCGTCAACCCGCAGGGTGCCCACGCCGTGGTCGTAGGCAGTCAACCCCGGATCACCGAGAACGTAGTCCGACCGCCGCTCGCTGGGCTTTCTCATGCGACCATCTTGCCGTCACCGGGCGCTACGAGAAGCAGGTGGTATCTGTCTCGTAGCAGTTGCCGGTGATGATGTCCGTGTCGGAGGTGTAGAACACCGTCTCACCGGGGACCGTTCCGTAGATGGTGAACTGAAAGCTCTGCCCCTGATTGAAGGTCAGGTATTCGAAAGTCTGACCCGGGGCGATCGTGCCAAGCGCCACCGAGTCGAACCAGACGGTTCCCTCGGAATCTGCCACCAGCTCATCCGGCCAATTGCCGCTCGAACTGATCTGGTGCAGCTCGTGCTCGATGGCGTACGCCGTGTCGAACATGACAGACATCTCGGGGTTGTTGGGAAAGTGCACGTCGTCGGGGTTGTAGTCCGCGGGTCCGGCACCCGCGGCAGCGTTCACCAGGAGAAGAGATCCGATGTAGATGACGACGGTCGTCAGGGCGAGCACGATCCCCAGGATGGGCGTCGCCAGCGCGGTCGATGTGCCCGCGCCTCGAGCAACAAGCGATCGTGCCCCGGCCGAGATGGCGACGAGCACGGCGGTGGCGGTGCCGAAGACGATGAATCCCGCCATGGATCCGACCGCCAGCAGTATCAGCGATATGACACCCGCCGCGAGGGATATCCAGCCCTGGGTGTTGTCGATCGGGCCCGGTCTGCTTGCGGAGTAGTTGCTCTCACCGCGGGAGCCCGGCTGGAAGGACATCGGAGCGTACTGCTGCGGCGCGGCGGGTGCCGCCTGGGCGAAAGGGTTCGCTGGCTGCTGATATCCCGACGAGTACTGCCCGATCGGAGCGTGCTGGGGCGTAGGGGGCAATGCGGGCTGCTCAACGGGCAGTGGCCGCACGTGATCCGTCCACCCTGCCCCGGTCCACCAGCGCTGACCGCCTGATCCCCCGGGGTCGGGATACCACGCAGGCGGTATCGACTGGCCGTCGCTCATCGCCTCCCCCGTCTGACAACTGAATCAATGCTCAGCTACACGATAGGCAATGGACGGCACCATGGCTAGGCGGCCGGAGTGGCGAGCTACGCCCCCGTACGGAACTCCACCACGTCGCCATCCTGCATGACGTAGTCCTTGCCCTCGACGCGGGCCTTGCCGGCCGCACGGGCCTCGGCGATGGAGCCGGTGGCCACGAGGTCGTCGAAGCCGATGACCTCGGCCTTGATGAACTTCTTCTCGAAGTCGGAGTGGATGACGCCGGCGGCCTGCGGCGCCTTCGCGCCCTTGGGAATCGTCCACGCCCGCGCCTCTTTCGGGCCGGCCGTGAGGTAGGTCTGCAGGCCGAGGGTGTCGAAGCCGATGCGGGCGAGCTGGTTGAGTCCGCTCTCGGTCTGGCCGGTGGACTCGAGAAGCTCGAGGGCCTCGTCGGGCGAGAGGTCGATGAGCTCGGACTCGAGCTTCGCATCGAGGAAGATCGCCTTGGCGGGGGCGACGAGGGCGGCGAGGGAGTCGAGGGCGGCCTGATCGCCGAGCACCGTCTCGTCGACGTTGAAGACGTAGATGAAGGGCTTGGCGGTCAGCAGCCCGAGCTCGCGCAGGGGCGCGATGTCGAGCGACGACGCGCTGAGCGGCTTGCCGGCGTTCAGCCATTCGACGGCGGCCTTGGCGGTGTCGATGGTCTCCTGCGTGATCTTCTTGGCGCGCAGGTCGCGGTCATAGCGGCCGAGCGCGTTCTCGAGGGTCTGCAGGTCGGCGAGGATGAGCTCGGTATTGATGGTCTCCATGTCGCCGGCCGCGTCGACCTTGCCGTCGACGTGCACGACATCCGCGTCTTCGAAGCCGCGCACCACCTGGGCGATGGCGTCCGCCTCGCGGATGTTGGCGAGGAACTTGTTGCCGAGGCCCTCACCGACCGAGGCGCCCTTGACGATGCCGGCGATGTCGACGAAGGTGACGGCGGCCGGCAGGATGCGCTCGGAGCCGAAGATGCCGGCGAGCACCTGCAGCCGGCTGTCGGGCAGAGAGACGATGCCCGTGTTCGGCTCGATCGTCGCGAAGGGGTAGTTCGCCGCGAGCACCGCGCTCTTGGTGAGCGCGTTGAAAAGGGTGGACTTGCCTACGTTAGGCAGGCCGACGATTGCAATAGTGAGAGCCACGAGGGTCTATCGTACCGGGGCGCCCGTTGCCCCTAGAGTTCTGCCATGAGCAAAGATGCCATTGTTGTTGGAGCCGGCCCCGCCGGCCTCGCCGCTGCAGCCGAACTGCAGAAGGTCGGCTATGCCGTCATCGTCATCGACAAGGCGGACTCCGTCGGGTCGAGTTGGAGCAAGCACTACGACCGCCTGCACCTGCACACGGCGCGCACCATGAGCTCGCTGCCGGGGCAGGTCATCCCGAAGAAGTACGGCCGCTGGGTCGCCCGCGACGACTTCCGTGCCTACCTCGCCGACTACGCGAAGAACCTGGATGTGCGCCTCGGCGTGACCGCGTCGTCCATTGCCAAGAAAGACGGCCGCTGGGTCGTCGAGTCGTCCATCGGCGCCCTCGAGGCGGACGCGGTGGTCGTCGCCACCGGCTACAACCACACGGCGAAGATCCCTGACTGGCCGGGCCTGAAGTCATACAAGGGCCGGGTCGTGCACTCGAGCGAGTACCGCAACCCCGCCGCCCTGGACGCGAAGCACGTGCTCGTCGTCGGACCCGGCAACAGCGGCGCCGAGATCGCGGCCGACCTCGCGGGCGAGGGCATCGCCGTCACGCTCGCCGTGCGCACTCCACCGAACATCGTGCGGCGCGAGGTGCTCGGCATCCCGACGCAGTCGCTCACCCTCTCGACCTATCCCCTGCCGACGAAGATCGCCGACAAGGTCGCCCGCGGCATGCAGATTCTCACGGTCGGCGACCTCAGCAAGTACGGTCTGCAGAAGGCGCCGCGCGGCGTCTTCTCGCAGCAGGCCGAGGACGACGTCACGCCGACGATCGACGTGGGGCTCATCGACGCCCTCAAGGCCGGCACGATCTCGGTCGTCGCGGCCGTCGAAGGATTCACCAAGGATGCCGCGAAGCTCGCCGACGGAACCACCGTCACCGCCGACGTCGTGCTCGTCGCGACCGGCTTCCAGCGCGGGCTCGAGCCGCTCGTCGGCGACCTCGGCGTGGTCGCCCCCGGAGGCCGCCCCCTGATCAACGCCGACGAGCAGCTGCCCGGCCTCGAGGGGCTCTTCTTCCTCGGCTACTCGAACCCGATCACCGGCAACATCCGCCAGGTCGCGATCGACGCCAAGAAGATCGCGAAGAGGGCGCGCTAGGGCCGGTTGAGCTCGCGGGTGGCGCTCACCCGTAGGCGCGTCGGCCCTCCGCCGCCGCCTCGACAATCAGGGTTACTCGGGCCAGCCGGGTCTCTGGCCGGGCGGCACTGACGATCTGGTACAACATGAACTTGCGGGCGCTGGGCGAGAAGCCGTCCCAGTTCTGTCGGGCGAGCGCGTTCTCGTCGAGCGCTGCCGCCAGCTCGGGCGGCTCGATGAGGTCTTCGACGGAGTCGAGGATCGTCCACCAGCCACTCGCCTTCGCTGCGGCAATCGCCGCGCGACCCGCGTCGGTCATGAGGCCCTGCGCCTCCATGTCGGCCGCGCGCTGGCGGTTGAGGCGGGTCCACGAGCTCTTCGGCCTGCGCGGCGTGTACAGCTGCAGGCCGCGCTCCTCGTCGAGGTTGGTGGCGGTCGAGTCGACCCAGCCAAAGCAGATGGCCTCTTCGACCGCTTCGGGGTAGGGGCAGCGGGGCCGGCCGGTGGGGGTGCGCCACGAGCACAGCCAGACGCCCCGCGTCGACGCGGCATTCTCGCTCAGCCACGCGCGCCACTGCGCCCGGGTCTCGGCGTGCACGATCGGGTAGTCGAACTTCCACGTCGGCGGGTGGTCGGAGATCGCCATGCACCCAAAATACGAGATGCCTACGACTCTGCGTCAACCACCGGCATGATGTCGCGCACGATCACTTCGAGCATGCGGGCGTTGAACTCCGGGCCGAGCTGGTTGGGCACGGTGACCAGCAGGGTGTCGGCGGCCCGCACGGCCTGGTCCTTCGCGAGTTCGGCCGCGATGGCGTCGGGCTCGCCGACATAGCTGCGACCGAAGCGTGACTGCGCCCCATCGAGAATCCCGACCTGGTCGGTCTGTTCCTTCTGGGCGCTGAGGCCGAAGTAGTAGCGCGTCTCGTCGTCGAAAATCGGCAGGATGCTGCGGCTGACCGACACCCGCGGCGTGCGCTGCTGCGTCCAGGCCTCGCGGTACATCGCGATCTGCTCGGCCTGCAACTCGTCGAAGGGCACCCCGGTGTCCTCGGTCAGCAGGGTGGAGCTCATGAGGTTCATTCCCTGCTCCGCCGTCCACACGGCCGTGGCGCGGGTGCCAGCGCCCCACCAGATCCGGTCGCTGAGGCCGGGCGACTGGGGCAGGATCGGCTGCAGGGCAGAGGTGCCCACCATGCGCGGGTTGCCCGCGGCGAAGGGCTCGCCCGCGATCGCGGCGCGGAAGCGCTCCGTGTGACGGCGGGCCATGTCGGCGTCGGTCTCGGCATCCAGTGGTTCGAATCCGAAGGCGCGGTATCCGTCGACGACCGTCTCGGGTGAGCCGCGGCTCATTCCCAGCTGCAGGCGCCCGCTCGCGATCAGGTCGGCCTGCGCGGCGAGCTCCGCCATGGCGAGCGGGTTCTCGTAGCGCATGTCGATGACCGCGGTGCCGAGTTCGATCGTGTTCGTGCGGGCCGCCGCCGCCGCGAGCAGCGGCCAGGGCGAGGCGTGCTGGCGGGCGAAGTGGTGCACGCGAAAGTACGCGCCGTCGACGCCGACTTCTTCGGCGGCGACCGCGAGATCGATGGCCTGCAGCAGGGCGTCGCCGCCCGTGCGGGTCAGCGATCCCTCGACGTTCTGCCAGTGGCCAAAGGAGAGGAATCCGACGCGGGTCATGCTCTATGCAACCGCATCGACGTGGCCCCCATTCCCGGGCTGCCGACGGAACGCGAGAGTCCGTAGCATTACGAATCCAGCCCTAGTCACGAAAGAAGCACCAATGAACTACGTAGTACTGCAGGTCATCCTCAAGGAGAAGCTCATCGGCAGCGGCTCCGGCAACCTCACCTCGCTCGAGAAGGTGCTCAACGAGCAGGCCGCCAAGGGCTACCGCCTGCACACGATCTCGACCGCCTCGTCGGGAACCACCGGCCTGCTCGGCGGCGACCGCATCCAGGCGACCCTCGTCTTCGAGAAGCTCTAGCGGCCCGCCGCCCGGTCCCGCTCCTCTCGCAGGGTGCGGGGCCGCGGCGATGCGGTGGCTATCGCG
>JAAFHU010000039.1 GCA_013297645.1 Actinomycetota bacterium | reverse complement strand
CCACCTCGTGCACCGACTGGATGAGCGGGTGCAGTTCGCCGCTGCGCCGCGGGTCGCCGAGCAGCGCGCTCGCCGTCGCCGCGTCGCAGGATGCATCGATCGCGTAGCTGAAGGTGCCGGTGCGGCTCATGCGATCAGGGTAGCCAATGTCGTGATCACTCGAGCTCGCGGTTGGCCTCGGCGTAGATCTCGAGAGCGCGGTCGAGAAAGTCGTTCACGGTCTGCCGCTGCTCGTCGCTGAACGACGCGTCGAGCTGCGCGGTGTGCTCGATGAGCAGAGCCACGTGGTCGCGTGCTGTGCGAGCAGACTGGCTCGACGGCCGGACCACGATCTTGCGGCGATCAGACGGATGCGGCTCGCGCGTTACGTGGCCGCTGTCGGCCAGCCGGTTGATCACCAGGGTGGTCGCCGCGGTGGAGATCTCGAGGTGGCGGGCGAGCTCGGTCGGCGTTGCGGGCCCCTGGGTGACCAGGCGCTCCATCGCCGCGAGCCCGGCGGCGTCGACCGAGAGCCGTCGGGCGAGGTTGCGCTCGAACTGCTGCTGCTCGGCGGTCAGCGATCGCAGCCGAGTCCGCAGGTCGCCATCGGTGTTCACCGTGCCATAGTATTACCAAAACTTGCCAATCAAATTGATTACTTAATGGAGCAGCTATGTCCTCCCTTCCCACGACCGCGGGCGGGTATCGCTGGCGCTGGCTGATCGTGGCGGTCATGCTTGCCGCCGAGATCATGGACCTCTTGGATGCGACGATCGTCAACGTCGCCGGGCCCTCGCTCGAGAAGTCGCTGGGCTCCACCCCGATCGGACTGCAGTGGGTGATCAGCGGGTACACGCTCGCGCTCGGCGCGGGTCTCATCCTCGGTGGCCGCCTCGGCGACCGCTACGGCCGCCGGCGCATGTTCCTCGGAGGTCTTGCCACCTTCACCCTCGCCTCTCTGCTGTGCGCCCTCGCGCCCACCATCGAGGTGCTGATCGCGCTGCGGCTGGTGCAGGGCTTCACCGCGGCGATGCTGCTGCCCCAGGGCTTCGGGCTGCTGCGCGAGAACCTGTCGGGCCGCGAGCTGGGGGCGGCGTTCGGCATCTTCGGCCCGGTATTCGGCCTCGGCGGCATCATCGGCCCCGTGCTCGGCGGCGCGCTCATTGAGGGCGACCTCTTCGGCCTCGGGTGGCGCACCGTCTTCCTCGTCAACCTGCCGATCGGCATCGCCGCCTTCGTGGTCGCCTACCGCATCCTGCCGAGGCGGCCGGGCGATCGTGACGTCACCGTCGACGCGGTCGGGGCGCTAATCGTGGCAGTTGCCTCGGTGCTGCTGGTGCTCCCGCTGAACTACGGCCAGTCGCAGGGCTGGCCGCTGTGGACCTGGCTGAGCCTCGGCGGGTCGTTGATCGGCTTCGGGCTGTTCGTTCTGCAGCAGCGTCGCACGCTCGCGCGCGGCAAGGTGCCGCTCGTGGTGCCGAGCCTGTTCCGCAAGGCGGCCTACAGTGTGGGCCTCGGCGGCATCCTCGTGTTCTTCGCCGGCCTGGTGGGCACCCAGCTGGTGCTCACCCTGTTCCTGCAGGTCGGCCAGCTCTTCAGCGCCGGGGAGGCAGGGCTCGGCAACCTGCCCTTGGCCGTCGGCTCTGCTATCGGCGGCGCCCTGAGCGGGGCGGTGCTGGCCGACCGTTTCGGCCGCACCGTGCTGCAGTTCGGTCCGCTCGTGCAACTCGCGGGAGCAGCCGTGCTCTGGGTCGAGTTGGGCGATGTCGCCGATTTCGCCATCTGGCAGATCGTGCCGGGTCTCGTGCTGTCGGGCATCGGCTCAGGTCTTGTCATCGCCGCCCTCTTCAACGTGATCCTCGCCGCGGTCGACGACAACGAGACCGGGTCGGCATCGGGGGTGCTCGCAGCGGTGCAGGCCATCGGCGGCTCCGTCGGCGTCGCGGTGTTCGGCTCGGTGTTCTTCACCACGATCACGGCCGGGTCTGCTGCTGAGGCGTACCGTGCGGCGCTCCTGATCCAGGGGGGTCTGCTCGTCGTGTTCATCGCGCTGAGCTTCTTCTACCCGAAGAAGGGTAGGCCCGAGGGCGGCGAGCGCGGCGACGTCGGCGAGCCCGAGCGTGAGGCGGCCAGCCGGTGACCGCCGCGGTATTCACGAGCGAGGCCGTGGAGTTTCTGCGGTCGCTGCGCGAGAACAACAATCGGGAGTTCTTCACCGAGCACAAGGCGACCTACGAGCGGGCCGTGCGCGCGCCCATCGAGCAGCTGACCGCGGTTGCCGAGCAGAAGTACGGTCCCGGCAAGGTGATGCGGCCGAATCGCGACGTGCGGTTCAGCGCCGACAAGTCTCCCTACCGTCTCGAAGCCACTATGTGGGCAGGATCCGTCGGCGGCGTTTACCTGCGATTCTCGGCGGACGGAATCGAGGCGGGAGGTGGCCTCTACGACCCCAGCCGCGACCAGCTCGCACGGGCCCGAACGGCGATCGCGAGCAAGCCGGGCGCGGGGGCCGAGCTCGCGATGATCATGCGGTCATTGCGCGACCGCGCCTATGACGAAGCCGGGCCGGCTCTCACGACCGCTCCGAAGGGATACGACAAGGCGGATCCCCAGATCGAGCTGCTGCGCCTGAAGCACTACGCGGCGCTGCAGCAGCTGCCCGCCAGCGCGACGCAGGCGCAGGTCGAGGCGGCGTGGGGCGGCGTCGAGCCGCTCATCGCCTGGGTTCGGCAGCACGTGGGCCCCGCCGTATCGTGGCCGTGATCCCCGAGCCGACGATGGAGACGCCCGCCGTGCCCACGAGGGCGGCTGCGCTCGAGGCCCTCGAGCGCTTCGTGCCCCACGCCGGCGGCGACTACGCGCGCGACCGCAACCACGACACAGGGCCGCAGCACGACAACGTCTCGAGACTGTCTCCCTACCTTCGGCATCGACTGATCACCGAGCGCGAGGTGGTTGCCGCGGTTCTCGCTCGGCACCCTCTCGCCGCCTGCGAGAAGTTCGTGCAGGAGGTCTTCTGGCGCACCTACTGGAAGGGCTGGCTCGAACAGAATCCCGAAGTATGGCGGCGCTACCGGCGCGAGGTCGCAGAGCTCGTGCTCGATGAGGACGCGCTGGCTTCCGACTACCGTTCTGCGGTAGCCGGCACGACAGGAATCGACGCCATGGATGCCTGGGTGCGCGAGCTGGTTGACACCGGCTACCTGCACAACCACACCCGCATGTGGTTCGCGAGTATCTGGATATTCACGCTCCGACTGCCGTGGCAGCTCGGCGCCGACTTCTTCTATCGGCACCTGCTCGACGGGGATGCCGCCTCGAACACGCTCTCGTGGCGCTGGGTGGCCGGACTGCAGACCGTGGGCAAGACCTACCTGGCAACCGCCGAGAACATCGCCCGCTATACCCATGGACGGTTCTCGCCCGCTGGCCTGGCGACCTCGGCAACCGCACTCGTCGAAGACCCGCTGCCCCCGAGACAGGCGATCGTGCCGCCGGCTGCGCTGCCCACCGGTCGCGCGGGGTTGCTGCTGCACGACGAGGACCTTGACGCCACGAGCCTGCTGAGCGAGCACGCGCTCGCGGGACTCACCGCGGTGGCGGGCATGGCCGATCCGTCGGACCGCTCCCCTCTCGCCGTGTCCGAAGCCGTGCGGCGGTTCACCATCGCGGCCGTCGACGACGCGGCATCGCGGGTGACGGATGCGCGCGGCCGGGCCGCCGTTACCCTGTCGGCTGATCTGTCATCCAGTGTTCTGCGGTGGGCGCGCTCCGAGGGTCTGGACTGCGTTGTCGCACCCCGTGCGCCCGTCGGGCCGGTCGCCGAGCGTCTTGCCGGGCTGGGCGATGCGCTCGCCGCGGAGGGCATCCGGCTCACGACGGTCGGGCGCCGGTGGGACGATCTCGCCTGGCCGCACGCCTCACGCGGGTTCTTCCCGTTTCGGGAGAAGATAGCCGGCCTCCTCGCGCAGCAGGGGCTCTAGTGGGAGGCAAGGAATTCAAGGGCAACAAGGCCGCACTACCGAGCAAGCCCTGCGCGGTCTGCGGTCGAACGATGACCTGGCGCAAGGCGTGGGCCAAGAACTGGGATGACGTGCGCTACTGCAGCGAGAAGTGCCGTCGCAACCGATCGAGAGCCACCCCGTGAGGCTCGTCGTCGTGCTGGGGGACCAGCTCAATCGCACGTCTGCTGCCTTCGACGACTTCGACGCGCAGCACGACCTGGTCTGGATGGCCGAGGCCGCTGACGAGTCCACCAACGTCTGGGTGAGCAAGCCGCGCATCGCCGTCTTCCTCGCCGCCATGCGCCACTTCGCCGCGGAGCTCACCGCGGACGGTGTGCGCGTCGACTACCGCCGTCTCGACGAGGCTGCACCGAGCCTCGCCGCAGAGCTCTCGTCGGCGATCGAGCGGCACCGGCCCGACGGGGTCGTGATGGTCGAGCCGGGGGAGTGGCAGCTGCGCGAGACCCTGCGCGCGACCGTCGCGGCCAGCGGGGTGCCGCTCGACGAGCGCGAGGACCGCCATTTTCTGTGCTCGACGGCGCAGTTCGAGCGGCACGCAACCACGCGGAAAAGCCTGCTCATGGAGTCGTTCTACCGCGAGCAGCGGCGCGCCCATGGCATCCTCATGGACGGCGATGCACCGGCGGGCGGCGCGTGGAATTTCGACTCCGAGAACCGCAGCTCCTTCGGCAAACAGGGCCCGGGGATGGTGCCCGCGCCTGCGCTATTCGCCCCCGACGAGATCACGCTCGCGGTGATCGAGCTCGTGCACTCCCGCTTCGCCGACCACCCCGGATCGCTCGACAGGTTTGCCTGGCCGGTGTCCCGCGGCCAGGCGCTCACCGCGCTCGACCGCTTCGTCGCGGAGCGGCTCGCCGAGTTCGGCCACTGGCAGGACGCGATGTGGACGGCCGAGCCGTGGCTCTACCACTCCCTCATCAGCGCGGCCCTCAACCTCAAGCTGCTCGACCCGCGCGAGGTGGTGGCACGCGTCGAGGAGGCGTGGCGCGCCGGGCAGGTGCCGATCGAGGCGGCCGAGGGCTACATCCGCCAGGTAATCGGATGGCGCGAGTACGTGCGTGGCATCTACTGGATGAGGATGCCCGCCTACGCGGACAGCAACGCGCTGGCTGCGACCGAGCCACTTCCCGACTTCTACTGGACCGGCGACACCGGCATGGAGTGCCTGCGCGACGCCATCGGCCAGACCCTCGATCTCGGCTACGCCCACCACATCCAGCGGCTGATGGTGACCGGCCTGTACGCGCAGCTGCTCGGGGTCGAGCCGCGCCAGGTGCACGAGTGGTACTTGGCGGTCTACGTTGACGCCGTCGAGTGGGTCGAGCTGCCCAACGTGCTCGGCATGAGCCAGTTCGCCGACGGCGGCGTCATGGCGAGCAAGCCCTATGTGGCCACGGGCAAGTACATCGACCGCATGAGCAACCACTGCGGATCGTGCCGCTTCGACCCGGCGAAGCGCGTCGGCGACGATGCCTGCCCCTTCACCACTCTCTACTGGGACTTTCTCGGCCGCCACGAGCAGCGCTTCGCACGCCACCCGCGCATGGCCCTGCAGGTGAAGAACCTCGCGCGCATCACTGACGAGGAGCGGGCAGCGATTGGGGCTCGTGCGGGCGCGATCCGGGCCGGGGTGGTTGGGTAGACGCCTAATCGTCCGTCGGCCGCTGCCTCTGCTGCTTGGTCGCCGAGCGCTGCTGCTTGGCAACAGCGTTGCGCCGCTTCGAGCCCTTCGTCCGCTTCGTCGGCCGCCGGGGCGGTGGCGGAGGCGCGAGCGCGTTGCGCACCCGCGACGCGAGGGTCTCGAGCGCCCGCTCGCGGTTGCGCAGCTGCGACCGCTGCTCCGACACCGTGACGGTGAACGACTCGGTGCCAAGCCGCTCCCGCTGCTCGTCGCTGAGCGCAATCGAGTCGGCGACGCTCCAGGTCAGCTGTACCCGGCTGTCAGAGGTGTTGACGTGCTGCCCGCCCGGCCCCGACGACCGCGAGAACTTCCACCGCAGCTCTGCCTCGGGGATGGTGAGGGCGGGCGTCACATAGAGGTCGATGCGAGACCTTCTCCCGGCAGGATCAGTTCCGCCGTGCCGGTCACGCGCACCCGCCCGAGCGCGGGGATGTCGACGGTGAGCAGCGACGGCCGTCCCACCTCCGCGCCCTGCTGCACCTCGATCGTCGCCGGGAGTGCGACGTGCCCGCCGGCGCGCAGGTAGTAGCCGAGGCTCGCCGCGGCCGAGCCGGTGGCCGGGTCCTCGCGGATCCCTCCGCGCGGAAAGGGGTTACGCGACGCGAACCGGGTCTCCGACAGGCGCTGCACGACCGGCGTGGTGCCGTCCCAGCCCTCGTCGTTCTGCAGGCGCAGCACGGCCTCGCCGTCGTGGTCGAGCCGGGGCAGCACGCCCTCACCGACGAAGATGATCGGATGCGGGTTGCCGCCGCGCACGAAGGCCGCCGGCAGCGCCGGGTCGAGATCGCTGCGCGACAGCCGCAGCGCTCGAAGCAGTTGCTCGAGCAGCTGATCGTCGAGGGGCCGCACGTCAGACTCCACCGCCACGAGGGTCGCCGACGTCGGTGTGACCTCGACGGGCACCTCGCCGGCGTTGGTCTCGAGCAGCACGGCCCCCGTCGCGCCGCGGTTGGCCAGCGCGACACCGGAGGCGATGGTCGCGTGCCCGCAGAAGGCGATTTCGTCGAGCGGGGTGAAGTAGCGAATGCGGGCCGAGCCTGCGGTGATGTCCGTGAGGAAGGCGGTCTCGCTGAAGCCGAGCTCGGCGGCGATGCGCACCATGTCGGCGGGCTCGAGGCCCTCGGCGTCGATGACCACTCCGGCAGGATTGCCCGAGACGGGATTCGCGTCTGGGGTGGTGAACGCGCGGTAGGTCAGAATCTCCATGCCCGCGACGCTACAAGCGGATGCGCTGCAGCGTCGCGGGCCAGTTGCGGAGTCGTGGCCTAGGCGCTAACCCCCGCGAGCACGCCCTCGAGCCGCGCGTAGCTCGTCTCCATGCCGTCGGTCATGCCGGTCGCGAGGATGATGTCGCGCATCTCGGCGTTCGCGTAGGTGATGACGAGCGAGAGCAGGGTGCCGCCCTCGACCGGGGTGAGGGTGAGCTCGTTGAGGGTCTGCCCCTCCATGCCGATCATCGACTCGGTTGTGACGGCACGGTAGGGCTCCTCGGACTCGAGCAGCTCGCCGGTGAAGCCGAAGCCCTGCCCGCCGCCGACGGGCTCCCACTCGTAGCGGTAGCTGTCGCCCACCGTGGCGGCGATCTCGCAGACCGGCATCGTCCAACCGTCGGGGCCGAGCAGCCATTGCTTCATCAGGTCGGCGTCGTTGTGCGCGCGCCAGACCTGCGCTGCGGTGCCGCGGATGACCCGCGAGACCCGCACCTGGGTGTCGCTGAGAATCTGCGTCTCGACCGAGCGGTCGTGCGCGAAGGCCGCGAGGTCGGCCAGCACGTCGTCGATCTGCGACATCGCCTCCGTGGTGCCCTCGAGCATCTGCATCTCGAGCAGCTGCTGCAGCTGCTCGAGGGAGTCGAAGCGCGAGACCGTGATGAGGCGGGATCCCGCGTCGGTGGCCTCGAAGGCGAAGCTGGCGCGGGTGGGCGGCAGGGCGGTGTTGGGGGCCCCGGTCTCATCCGCGAACCAGTCGATGACGTCGAAGGATGCGCCGGGCGCGACATCCGTCCACTCCCAGCAGCCGTAGTGCTCGTCGCCCGCCGGCCCGGTCATCCGGTAGACACTGCGGCCGCCCGGGGCGGCATCATGGCGGAGGAAGGTGGCGGGATAGCTCGGGGGCCCCCAGAAGCGCTCGATCTGGCGCGGGTCGGTGTAGGCGTCCCACAGGCGGGTGAGCGGTGCCGCGAAGTCGGCGACGATGGTGATGGTGAGGGCGTCGAGGTCCTTCTCGACTGAGGTGATGGGCATGATGCGCCTTTCTATTCTTTCTCGTCTAGTAGTGCGTCGAGGCGGTCGATCCTCGAGCGCCAGATCTGCTCGAACTGATCGAGCAGGCGCTGCGCCTGGCGGATGCGCTCGGGGTCGCCCCGCACAATCCGCTCCCGGCCGCGCGGTTCCTTGGTCACCAGCCCCGCCTCCTCCAACGCGGCGACGTGCTTCTGCACCGCCGCGAATGACATGTCGTACGACTCGGCCAGCTGCGACACCGAGACCTCGGCGACGAGCGTGCGGCGAACGATGTCGCGGCGCGTGGCGTCGGCGAGTGCCCGGAAGATGCGGTTCACGTCGTCGTCGGTGAGTTCAATTTGTACAACCATTTGGTTGTACGTTAGCGCCTTCGTCAGAAAGGCGCAAGAGTCTCGTGCGCAGAGTTAGTATCGCCACATGCCTGACCCAGACGAACGCGTGATGATTCTGTCCGCGGGGGTGGGCTCGGGGCACAACAGCGCTGCTGCCGCGCTCAAGCAGGCGTGCCTTGCGCGCGACGATATCGATGAGGTGCTTGTCGTCGACGTGCTGGAGGAAAGCACCGCCCTCTACCGCGACCTGCTCGGCAAGGGCTACTTCGCCCTGGTCGACAGCGCACCATGGCTGGTGGACTGGGGCTACGACATTAGCGACCGGCCCTTCAAGCGCCGACTCCTCGACCCGTGGACGCGCGCGAACGCCCTCTCGACGGTTACCGCGATCAAACGCTTCAAGCCGACCGCGATCATCTGCACCCACTTCCTGCCGGCACAGCTCGTGGCATCGCTTCTGCTGCGCGGTACCGTCGACGCGAGAACCGCGGTCGTCACGACCGACTACGACTTTCAGGGCCTCTGGCTCACCAGCGCCTTCCACGCGTTCTTCGTTGCGCGTGAGGAAGGCAGGGTGCAGCTGACCGCGCTGGGTGTGCCTGCCGACCGTGTGAGGTCGACTGGCATCCCGATCTCGACGGTCGAAACGCACGAGCCCGTGCGCGATCCCGCCCACCCCCCGATGCTGTTGATCTCTGCCGGCGCGTCGGGCGGCGACTACGCAAGAGCCGTGGTGCGACAATCACTGCACGTGCGCTCAGCCTTCACGGCCACAGTGGTCTGTGGGCGCAACGACGAACTGCGCCGCAGCATAGAGAAGCTCGTCGCCCCGGCAGCCGACCGATACCGTGTACTCGGCTACACCTCGGAGATGCCCCAACTACTGCGAGATGCCGACCTGTTCATCGGCAAGCCCGGGGGCCTCTCGGCATCGGAGTGCATGGCCGCAGGGCTCCCGATGGTGCTGGTGAATCCGATTCCCGGCCAGGAGGTGCGCAATGGCGACTACTTGATGGAGCAGGGGGCTGCCGTGCGCTGCAATACCCCCTCGACCATCGGCTGGAAGATCGACCAGGTGCTCGGCGAGCCAGGGCGCTTACAGCAGATGCAGGAGAACGCTCGCCGCATCGGCCGCCCCCACGCGGCAGCGGACGTGCTCAGCGCCCTCATCAGCGCCCCCACCGTGCCATTGGTCGTGACGCGCGCAGCGCAGAAGTCGATCCTCGACGCGAGCGAGCGGCGCCTTATCGCGAGCGATCTGAGCGGCCCTAAGGCGCTCCTCCGCCTGGTCTCACCAACAACGGACAGCACGGTTGCGCTTCTGCGGGTAGAAGAGCTCGACGATCTGCAGAAACGCTACGCCGGCCCGGACGACACCCTCGTTCTCCGGCGCGAGGATACTCTGCTGCCTCTTCGAGGCGAGGCGCGCCGCCTGCTCAGCACCGTCCTGCGCGATCACCAGCAGCTCGTGGTGCGCGTCGAGGCGCTCTCGGCACCCTCGCGTGCTCCTACTGCCACAACGGGTGCGCAGCTTCCCAGCTAATCGGGCTGTGCTGGGCGGCGAGGATCGACCAGGAGCCCGAGCGAGGCGACCACACCCGTGTCGTCGGGTCGCGCTGCAGGGTCGGCACGGCATCCAGGTCGACAGTGACGACGGACTCGTCCCCCGGACGCAGCGTCACCTTCTGAAAGCCGAGCAGGTGGGCCACCGGTCGATCGAGCGCCACGTCGGCTGCGTACACCTGTACAACCGTTGAGCCCTCGCGGTCACCGGTATTCACGACCCGCACGCGGGCAGCGCCTCCACCGTCATCGAAGCGGTGGCCCATGAGCTGATGCTCGATCGTCGTGTACCCGAGGCCGAATCCGAAGGGAAAGGCCGCTCGGTGGCCGTCGGCGTCGAGCTTGCGCTGTCCCCACATGTCGTCATAGACGACTGCCTTCGCGGTGCTGTCGAAGGGGGGCAGGTGTGCGACGTCCGTCGGCATGACGAAGGGCAGGCGGCCACTCGGCTCTGCCGCACCGGTCAGCACGTCCGCGAGTGCCCGACCCCCCTCCATGCCTCCGTACCAGGCCAGGAGGAGTGCCGGCACGCGCTCCCGCCACTCCTCCGTCATGATCGCGCTGCCGCCGACGAGCACCACGATGGTGCGTGGATTCACCGCAGTGACGGCCTGAATTAACGTGGCATCCGACGGCCGCAGCGCAAGGGAGCTGCGGTCGCCGCCGCGTACGAACCGCGATGCAAGGTGCGCCAGCCCGGTGAAGAGCGCCCGGAGGGGTCCGCGGGTAAACACCCTGCCGAGCACGCCCACTTCGACTCCGCCGGTCACCACGGACTCGCCTTCGTCGTGTTGGTCAAGGCCGACGACGACGATCACCGCGTCGGCGGCAGACGCGGCCTCGGCTGCGGCCTTCGCGCTCGGCCCCGACGCGATCGTGATCCTCGTGTCGGGAAGAGCCTCGCGCAACCCGCTGAGGGGAGAGATCGTCGAGGGAGGCCGCACTCGTGACGAGCCGTGGTCGCCGATGTTCGCCAGTGCGGCGAGCCTGCCGACGACGACGAGATGACGGATGGCCGGGTCTAGCGGAAGAAGCGGAGCCTCGCCGACTCTCTCGTTCTTCAGCAGCACAATCGATTCCGTCGCCACCCGTCGGGCCAGCTCGCGATGCGACGCGGAGGCCACGGCCTCGACGCTGGGCTCCGTCTGCTCGCGGGTCGCCTCATGTGCGACCATCGTGCGCAGAATGCGATGAGCGGCCCTCGCCACCGTCTCCCGGCTCAGAGCGCCCGACCGCACGGCGGCCGGCAGCTCGCGCGCGCGGCGCAGGCGCAGCGGCATCTCGATCTCCATTCCCGCGTCCAAGCTGGCAACGGCGTCGTGGGTGCCGAACACCCAGTCGCTGGTGACGAAACCCTGAAACCCCCACTCGTCGCGCAGCACGTCGGTGAGTAGCGGGCTGTTGACGTCCATGTACTCACCCCGCACGCGGTTGTAGGCCGTCATCAGCGAGTCGACTCCGGCATCGACCACCGCTTTGAAGTGCGGCAGGTACACCTCGTGCAGGGCGTGCTCGTCGACCGAGACGTCGACCTCGAACCGCTCGTTCTCCATGGAGTTGAGCGCGAAGTGCTTGACGCAGGCCATGACGTTCTCGCGCAGGCCGTGCGTCATCGCGACAGCCATGCGGCCGGTGAGCACGGGGTCTTCGCCGTAGCATTCCTGCGCGCGACCCCAGGCGGGGTGGCGGAGCAGGTTGACGCACACCGATGCGGAGTAGTTCGCCTTCCGAGCGCGGGTCTCGATGCCGATTGCCCGGCCGACCTCGCGCTCAAGCGAGGGATCCCAGGTCGCCGCGCGCGCCATCGTCACCGGAAAGGCCGTCGAACGGCCGATGACGACCCCCCGGGCGCCGTCGCTGAACCGGATGCCGGGAACGCCGAGCCGTGGCACCGCACCCGCGACAAAGGGACGCTTGCCCAGGAGCACGGGGATGAGTGGAAGGAGCCAGGGGGATGCGTCACCGTCCAGCAATCCGAAGAGTTCGGCATCCGTCAGCTGCTCGATCAGCTGGTCGGCGACCCGGTCGGCATCCAGCTCACCTGCACGCACGGCACGAACACCGTCGACGTAGGCCGTGCGCACCGGTGTTGAACCCATGGACAAAATTCTGCCGGACTGGGGCGCCTCAGGAGTGCGCCGCGGCCAGCGCCTGCTCCAGGTCGTCGATGAGGTCGTCGACGTGCTCGATACCGACTGAGAGGCGCAGCAGGTCGAAAGGCACCGGCGAGGTCGGTCCCTCGACGCTGGCGCGGTGTTCGATGAGGCTCTCGACTCCTCCGAGGGAGGTGGCGCGCTTCCACAGCTGCGTGTTCGCGGCGACGGCGATGGCGGCCGCCTCGCCTCCCGCGGTACGGATCGACAGCATCCCGCCGTATCCGCCCGTCATCTGGCGGAACGCTATGTCGTGCCCGTGGCCATTGACGAGCCCGGGGTAGAGCACCTCGGCGACGAGCTCGTGCCCGTTGAAGTGCTCGGCGATCGCGAGGGCCGAGTCGCTCGCGGCACGCACGCGCAGGTAGAGCGTGCGCAGCCCGCGCACGAGCAGATAGGACTCGAACGAGCCGAGTGTTCCGCCGATCTGGGCGCGAACCGCGCGCACCCGCTGCCAGTGCTCGTTGTCGGCGCGGGTCGTCACGGTGCCGGCGGTAAGGTCGCTGTGGCCGTTGAGGTACTTGGTCGCCGAGTGCATGACGAGGTCGGCGCCGAGGTCGAGCGGCTTGGTCAGCACGGGGGTCGCGGTCGTCGAGTCGACGGCGAGCAGGGCGCCGGCCTCGTGAACGAGGGCGGCCGTCGCGGCGATGTCGGTGATGGTCCAGAGGGGGTTGGCCGGTGTCTCGATCCAGACGAGCTTGGTCGCGCCGGGGCGCAGGGCCGCCGCGACGTCGTCTACGGACGTCATGTCGATGAGCTCGACATCGAGTCCCCACGCGGTGGCGAAGCCGGTGAGCCAGTTGCGCAGGCTCCAGTACATGACCTTCGGGGCGAGCACGTGGTCGCCCGGCCGCAGAGCCTGGAAGACGGCGGTCGCGGCCGCCATGCCGCTCGCGAAGAGCAGGGTCTGATGCCCGCTCTCGAGGGCGGTGATCACCGCCTCGGGCTGGTCGAAGGCGGGGTTCTGGTCACGCATGTAGAGGCGGCCGGAGCGGTACTGGTTGTCGGCATCCCGCAGGAAGGTGCTCGACACGTGGATCGGCGGGTTGACCGCCCGGGTGGCCTCGTCGAACCACCCCAGTGCCTGTGCTGCGATGCTCTCGGGGTGGGTGTCGTCGTTGGCCATGCTCCAATGCTAAGCGGGTGCAGAATGAAGCCGTGGGGAACGCGATCGAGCTCCGGGGGCTCACCAAGAGGTTTGGCGGCACGGCGGCCGTCGACGAGCTCAGTCTCGTGGTGCCGCAGGGCTCGTTCTTCGGCCTCGTCGGTCCGAACGGTGCCGGCAAGACGACGACCCTCTCGATGGCGACAGGCCTCCTTCGGCCGGATGCGGGTGTCGCCCTCATCGACGGAATCGACGTCTGGCGACGCCCCCTCGAGGCCAAGCGCCTCATCGGCAACCTCGCCGACGGTGTCGACCTCTATGACCGGCTCACCGGCGAGCAGCTCATCACCTTCTCGGGCCAGCTGTTCGGCCTCGACCGGGCGACGCTGAAGGAGCGCGTCGCCGACCTGCTGCGGCTGCTCGACCTGGAGGCCAGCGCGGGCCGGATGGTCGCCGACTTCTCGGCCGGCATGACGAAGAAGATCGCTCTCGCCGCAGCGCTCGTGCACTCGCCGCGCGTGCTCGTGCTCGACGAGCCCTTCGAGTCGGTCGACCCGGTGTCGGCGGCGAACATCCGCGACATCCTCGACGGTTTCGTCAAGAGTGGCGGCACCGTCGTCGTGTCGAGCCACTCCATGGACCTCGTGCAGCGCATGTGCGACCACGTCGCGATCATGGCGGCAGGCCGCGTTCTCGTCGCGGGCACGGTCGACGAGGTGCGCGGCTCGGGCGACCTCGAGACCCGCTTTCTCGACCTCGTCGGAGGCCGCCGCACCGGAGAGAGCCCCGCGTGGTTGCTGCGCTCCTGAGGCTGCGCTTTCGGGTGCTGGCCAACACGCTCGGGCGCAACACGATCCAACTGGTAGCCGTGATCCTCGGCGGGATCTCGACCTTCTCGCTCCTGTTGTTCGTGCTGCTGATCTTCGCCCGGGTGTCGATCGAGCCGCCCGAGGCGATCCAGGTGACGGTGGTCGTCGGCGGCAGTGTCGTGCTGCTCGGATGGCTCGTCGTGCCGCTGATGTTCGACGGCGTGGACCGCACCCTCGACCCCGCCAAGCTCTCGCGCTACCCGGTGCGCACCAGCCAGCTCATGCTCGCGATGTTCTTCGTCGGGGTGCTGTGGGTTCCCGGCATCGCCACCGTTCTCGCGGGGCTGGGCACGGGAATCGCGTGGATGTCGCACCCCCTGTCCGCTGCCCTGGCGGTCGTCACGGGGCTGGTAGGCGTCGCCACCTGCGTCGTGGGATCGAAGGTCACCACGACCGCCGCCGGAACGCTGCTGCGCGGCCGCGGTGCCGCCCGACTCGGGCTCGCCGCCCTCGTCGTGGTCGTGGTCGCCGTGCCGATCGCCGCGGCGCTGCTGCGCGACGTGCCCGCCGGTGGCAGCGCCTTCTTCGCGCGCATCACCGCGGTGATCGAGGCGCTCGGATTCTCGCCCTTCGGTGCGGTCTGGTCGATCCCGGGGCGGGTCGCGCTGGGCGACGTGTCGGGCGCCCTGGTGGCATCCGGCATCGCGCTCGTGACACTGGCGGTGCTCGTGATCCTCTGGCGCGTGGCGCTCGCGGTGAGCATGCAGTCGCGGGGCGAGGGGCCGGCGCGCGCCAGCCGGGGCGGGCGGCTCGGTCCGCTCGGCCTGCTGCCCTCGACTCCGACCGGGGCGATCGCGGCGCGCTCGCTCATCTACTGGTTCCGGGACTCGCGCCTGACCCGGCAGCTCATCCTCATCCCGGTGCTGCCGGCGCTCATGCTCATGTGGTGGCTGCTGTTCGACATCGACGCCCTCGCCTTCCTCGCGGGCCCGGTGGTCGCAACGCTGCTGCCACTCTCCGTCTTCGCGGGATTGTCGTACGACGGCACAGCCTTCGCGGCCGAGGTCGCGGCCGGGGTGCGCGGTCTGCACGACCGTGTCGGCCGCGCTATCGCGCTGCTCGTCATCGCGGGTCCGGCGACCGCGATCGTGCAGGTGGCCGTCGCCGTCATCATCGGCAGGGTCGGCGACCTGCCCGCCCTGCTCGCCCTCGCCCTAGGCACCCTGCTCGTCTCCGTCGGCGTGGTGAGTGTGTCGTCGGCGCGCATCGTCGTTCCGGTGGCCCGGTCGGGGCGCAATCCGTTCTCGGCGCAGCCGGGCGCGGCGACCGTCTCGGTCGTCGGCTCCTATGTGGTGACGGGGGCGACGGGAGTGCTGGCCGCGCCGGTATCGGCGCTCGCCGTCGTCGCTCTCGTCAGCGGCATCCCGGCGGTGGGATGGGCGGCCCTCGCGGTCGCCCTCGTGCTCGGCAGCGCCGTCACGCTCGGCGGGGTCATCGTGGGCGGCCGGGTGCTCGATGCGTCGGGGCCGGCGGTGCTCGCGCGGCTGCGGCTCATCCGCGCGTAGAAGCCCCCGACCAGAGTCTGGCCGAGGGCTTCGAGACAATGCCTAACGGGCGACGCGGCCACGGCCGCGAACCTGGATGTAGATCACGAGCACGATGATGGCGCCGATGATCGAGCCGATGATTCCGGCCGGCTGCAGGAAGCCGTCGCCGGCGTCCTTGCCGAAGAGCAGGAAGCCGAGGAACCCTCCGACGAAGGAGCCGACGATGCCGAGCAGCAGCGTGAGGCCGATCGAGAGGCTCTGGCGGCCGGGCACGATGGCGCGGGCGATGAAGCCGGCAATGAGGCCGACGATGAGGATGGTGACGATGAGTCCGAGCATGATGTCTCTTTCTGTGGGGGAACACACCAATAACGGCGATGAATCCAATCAACCACCCCTGAAGGTGTGCCGTTACACCCCTGGGGGTGCAATAGTCGATACATGGCTGCCCCCGTCACCGTCACCCTTGTCGATGACTACGACGTCGTTCTCACCGGCCTCGCCCACATGTTCGACAAGTACCAGGACCGCGTTCTGGTCTCCGAGATCAACGCGAACGCCCCGCTCAAGGACTCCATCGACATCGTGCTCTACGACTCCTTCGCGCAGCCGGAGTCCGACCACGTTGAGATCGCCGAGCTCGTGCGCAACCCGCGCGCCCGCCACGTTGTCGTCTACACGTGGAACTTCCAGCCTGAGCTCGTGGAGTCCGCGCTGCGACAGGGAGTGAGCGGCTACCTGTCGAAGACACTCAACGCCCGCGACCTGGTCGAGGCGATCGAGGCGGTCAATCGCGGCGAGACCGTCGTCAGCCAGCAGCGCCGCCGGGCGCCCAGCGCCCCCGGTCTCGACTGGCCCGGCCGGCTCGACGGCATCACCGACCGGGAGTCCGAGATCCTCGCGCTCATCACCCAGGGCAAGAGCAACGCCGAGGTGGCATCGCTCACCTACCTCAGCCCGAACACGGTCAAGTCGTACATCCGCTCGGTCTACGGAAAGATCGGCGCGCAGAGCCGCACGCAGGCAGTGCTCTGGGGTGTCGCCAACGGGTTCACCCCCGACTTCCACCGCATCGACCACTGGCGCGGCGGGCCCTAGGGCCTAGACGGCGCTGAGCCGCGGCGCGAGCTCCCTCACGCGGCGCCGCAGGTCGGCGAAGGCCAGCTCGAAGGCGGCCTGGTCGTCGACGCGCACCGGATCGGGTACCGACCAGTGGGCGCTGGCGGCATTTCCCAGCTCTTCGCGGGCGCTATCGCACACGGTGATGAGGAAGTCGCCGTCGCTGACGCCATCGAGGCGTCGGGGGGCGATGTCAGCAAGCTCGAGGTCGTTGGCGCGCGCGACGTCGAAAGCTCCGTCGGCGATCCGCTCGGCCGGGTGGGTGCCGGCCGACACCGACGGGATGCTGCTGACCGTGTTCCACAGCGCGGCGGCCAGCTGCGACCGGGCGCTGTTCGCGGTGCAGACGAACACGACCCGGCGGGCCGCCACCCCGGACCCCGACACGAGGCCATCGAGAGCCCCCGGGCGCAGGGTCACATAGCTGCGACGCCGGTCGCCCTCGGAGCGGTGGCGGCCGATGACGCCCGCCTCGTCGAGCACGCGCAGGTGGTGGGCGAGCAGGTTGGATGCCATACCCAGCTCGTGCTGCAACTCGCCCGACGACAGATCGCCCAGCGCGAGGAGGTCGACGATGCGCAGGCGCCCCGCATCGGCCAGCGCCGCGTGCTTGAGCGCACGCGCTTCGAGGGAGCTATTTACCTCAATCGTCATTGAGGCAAGTTTGACTGAGTGAAAGGAATCCGTCAAGCTGTGCCCGTGAATGAAATCCACCCCGCGCTCTGGCGGCGCCTGATGGCCGAGTTTCTCGGCACCGGCCTGCTCGTTGCTATCGTCGTGGGCTCCGGTATCGCCGCCCACACGCTGTCGCCGAGCGACACCGGCCTGCAGTTGCTCGAGAACAGCATCGCCACCATGCTCGGCCTGGCCGTGCTGATCGTCATGCTCGCGCCGGTCAGCGGCGCCCACTTCAACCCCGTCGTGTCGATCGCGGACCGCGTGCTGGGCGCGGGCAGCTGGGCTCAGGCGGGCGGCTACCTGGTCGCCCAGACGGTGGGCGCGATCGCGGGCGCCCTGCTCGCCAACGCCATGTTCGGGCTGCCGCCCGCCATCGCATCCACCGACCGGGCGACCCCGGGACACCTTCTCGGCGAGGTGGTAGCCACAGCGATCCTGGTGCTGCTCATCTTCTCGCTGGTGCGCACCGGGCGCACCGCGATTGTGGCGCCGGCTGTCGGTGCGTACATCGGGGCCGCCTACTGGTTCACGTCATCCACGTCGTTCGCCAACCCGGCGGTCACCGTGGGCCGCGTGTTCACCGACAGTTTCGCCGGCATCGCCCCCACCTCAGTGCTGCCCTTTCTCGCGGCGCAGCTGGTCGGCGCGGCTATCGGCGTGGGACTCGTGGCCGGACTCTTCCCCCGACCGTCGAAAGGCACTCCATGAACCACCTCGTCGCCATCGGCGGCAGTGACGCCGGCATCTCTGCCGCACTGCGCGCCCGCGAGCTTGATCCCTCGGTCGACGTCACCGTCGTTGTCGCCGACCGCTACCCGAACTTCTCGATTTGCGGCATCCCCTACTTCTTCTCCGGTGAGGTGCAGCCCTGGCAGTCGCTCGCACACCGCACCGCGGCTGATCTGGAGGCCACCGGGATGCGGCTGCGCCTCGACACCTTCGCCACCGACATCGACGTGGCCGGCCGTCGCCTCTCGGTGCGCGGAGCCGACGGCAGCACCGAGCTCATCGACTATGACGAGCTGGTGGTCGGTACCGGCGCCCTGCCCTCCGACGCCGGCATCGCGGGCGTCGACGCGCTGACGGCCGAGGACGGGCTGCACGTCATCCACTCGATGGGCGACACCTTCGCGCTCGATGCGCACCTCAGCGAGCGCGACCCGAAGACGGCGATCATCATCGGCGCCGGCTACGTCGGCCTCGAGATGGCCGAGGCCTTCACCGCTCGCGGCCTGACCGTGACCCAGCTGCAGCGCGGCCCCGAGGTGCTCTCGACCCTCGACGCAGAGCTCGGCGCCCTGGTGCACGCCGAGCTCGATGCCCACGGCGTCGAGGTGCTCGTCACCGCGACGGTGACGCGCATCGAGAAGGCGTCGCGCGGTCTCACCGTCAGCGGACCGGGCTTCGCCCGCACGGCGGACCTCGTTCTGCTCGTCGT
>JAAFHU010000038.1 GCA_013297645.1 Actinomycetota bacterium | reverse complement strand
GCGCTCCGTCAGAGAGCCAGTACTCGAGGCGCGAGGGGCGGTCGACTCGTTTGTACTCCCCGTTCCAGTCCATGCGGTTGCCGTCGGGGAAGACCATGGTCGCGGCGATCTGGCCGCCGGGTCGCACATCCATGACGACGGTGTCGAGCGGAACCTCGATCGCCTCGGTGCCCCACCAGCGTGCGAAGTGCTGCGGTGTAGTCCAGGCTGCCCAGACAAGCTCGCGGGGCGCAGCGATAACGCGGGTGACGGTGAAGCCGTCGTTCATGATCTCTCTCCTTGTTGTAGTCGGGTCAGGTAGCTGTCGAGCGCGCCGAGGCTGTCCTTCCAGAACTGCTCGTAGTCGCCGATCCACACGGATGCGGCGGCCAGCGGCGCGGCATCGAGCCGGGCCGGGCGGTACTTGGCGTCGCGCCCGCGGCTCACCAGCCCCGCGGCCTCGAGCACGGCGAGGTGCTTCGAGATCGCGGCGAAGGTGAGCGCGAAGGGCTCGGCGAGCTGCCCGACCGTCGCCTCGCCGGCCGCGAGGCGCGCGAGCATGGCGCGCCGCGTGGGATCGGCGAGGGCCGCGAAGGTGCGGCTCAGCTGGTCAGTGGGCATCTCATCCAATTTCATTCAACTAATTGGTTGAATGTAGTCCAATCAGAGGAGCGGCACAATAGGGGAATGGTTGAAGGCCGCGTCACGAGGGGCACGACGGGCACCAACCGCCTGCGGCGCGTCGACCGCTGGATCGCCACCCTCCCCTCGCTGCGGACCGCCGTCGATCCCCTCGTGGTCGACCTCGGCTACGGCGCGAGCGCGACGACCAGTCTCGAGCTCTACGACCGACTCGCCCAGATCAGGCCCGACCTCGAGGTCGTCGGCATCGAGATCGAGCCCGAGCGGGTGAAGAAAGCGAGCGAGCGAGCCAAGCCGGGCGTGAGTTTTCGACTCGGGGGTTTCGAGATCCCCGGGCGCGAGCCGGTGATCATTCGGGCGCTCAACGTTCTCCGCCAGTACGACGAATCCGAGGTGCTCGAGAACTGGAAGCGGATGACCGCGCGCCTCCAGCCCGGCGGCACCCTCGTCGAGGGAACCTGCAACGAGATCGGCCGCGTGTGCTCCTGGGTCGCCGTGACAGAGAGCGGCCCCCAATCGCTCACGGTGAGCCTGCGTCTCGCCGACCTGGAGCGCCCGAGCATCGTCGCCGAGCGCCTGCCCAAGGCGCTCATCCACCGCAACGTCGACGGTGAGCCGGTGCACGATTTCGTCGAGGCCCTCGACCGCCACTGGCAGTACAACGCGGCGCTCGGCGCGTTCGGGCCGTCGCAACGGTGGATCGCCGTCGCCAACGGCATGAAGGCCGACGGCTGGCCGGTGCACGGCCCGCAATCGCGCTGGAAGCTCGGCGAGCTCACGGTCGACTGGGCCGCCGTGCAGCCGCGCGGCTTTCGCTGGAGCTAAACCTCTGGCAGCACCGACCGCGCCTTCGCCTCATCCAGCCCTGCGGCGCTGAGCAGGTCGACGAGCAGCGGCCGCAGCATGAGCACGACGATGGAGTCGGTCACCTCGGCGTCGCCGACGACCGTCTGCGGGTGCAGGTGGCTCGCGATGCCGCTCAGCCCGACGCGAGCCGTGTCGGCGAGCAGCGGGTCGTCGAGCGACTGCCCGAGCAGCGTTGCCGACGTCGCCGTGGTGGCGATCACCGATGCGAGCGCGGGGCGGGGGACCCCGTCGCGCACGAGAAAGTCGATCCGGCGGGCGATCACCCGCAGGTTGCGGGTCGCGAGGTCCATTCCGCGCAGCACCCGAGCCTGCGCCTCGAGCTCGGGGGTGTGCCGCAGCCGGAACGGCGAGATACGCGCGATCGCACGGGCGGAGTCGAGCGACTCCCCCCACGCGTCGATCATGGGCTGGGTCGCCCGCAGGCGTTCGAGGGCGCGCTCGGCCGCCGGCTCGTCTGCCGTGTCGAGGGCCGCGGCGAGCGCGGTGAGCGACTCGGTGAAGACGGTGAAGACCCGCTTCGCGTCGCGCCGGGCGAGGCGCCGGGGGTCGCGCGGCAGCAGCGCGGTCACGAGCAGGGCGACGACCCCGCCGATGAGGCCGTCGATACTGCGCTGGAACGGCCCGCCCTCGGGCACCGGCAGAATGAGCACGATCATCGCCTGCACCCCGGCCGCGACGGCGAAAGCGTTGCTCGACGACAGAAAGCGGGCGGCGAGCAGGGTGATCGCCAGCACGGCGGCGACCTGCCACACTCCGCGACCGACGAGCAGGTAGAGCATCTCGCTGACCGCGATGCCGACGATGATGCCGATGGCCGACTCGAGCACCCGCACCGGTCGGGCGTCGCGAACGAAGCCCAGAGCCGAGATGGTCACGGTCGCGGCGAGCAGCGGGGTGGTGTGGCCGAAGCCGAAGTAGGCGATCGCGTACGCACCGGTAGCGGCCGCCACGATCTGGATGATCGGCAGCAGCGAGTCGACGAGTCGCGACAGCGACGCCGACAGTCGGTTCACCGCTGCACGGCTCCGAGCCGCGGGAGGCGCGGAACGTTGGCTTCTGCGCCCGCGGACGGGGGCACGATGAGCTCCTGTGCGGCGGCGACGGCCTCGCCGTCCACGTCGACCACGAGGTCGGCGGCGGGATCGACAGAGCGCTTCACGACCGCGAGCGCGATCGGGCCCAGCTCATAGTGCATGGCGGCCGACGTGACAAAGCCGACCTCGGCATCCGCCATTGTTACTGGTGTTCCGGCTGAGGGGGTTACTCCGTCGAGGTGCAGCATGACGAGGCGGCGGGGCGGGTGGCCGAGGTTGTGCACCTTGGCCACGGTCTCCTGCCCGCGGTAGCAGCCCTTCGACAGGTGCACGGCGCTGCGCAGCCAGTCGAGCTCGTGGGGAATGGAGCGCTCGTCGACCTCGGTCGCGAAACGCGGCCGCCAGGCGGCGATGCGCAGCGCCTCGAGGGCGAGGGTGCCGGCGGCCGGCTGGGTCTCGACACGCTCGACCGGCACGAGGGACTCGGTGTAGTTCCAGTCGTAGTCGCCGCGGCCCGAGTACTGGTGGCCCCCGCGCTGCACCGACGTCCAGGGGTCGGTCCAGGTCACCGCCGCATTGGCGACCGGCAGACCGAGCGATCCGACCGTCGTGTAGCGGTCGGAGACATCCTCGATCTCGACCTGCAGCATGAAGCGCATCTTCGTCAGCCAGGCGAGCAGCGGAGCCGCCTCCGACCCGTCGACGAGAAGCCACGCGGTCTCTGCGTCGTCCACCACCCGGATGGCGAACTCCACCCGCCCGGTCGGGTCGAGCTGCAGGGTCTCCGCACTCTCCCCCGGCCGCAGCCCGGTGAGCGACTGCGACGTCAGCGAGTCGAGCCAGCGCAGCCGGTCGGGTCCGGTGACGGTGATCACCCCGCGGTCGGCGAGCGAGACGACGGCCTCGCCAGCGGCCAGGGCCTTCTGCTCGCCCAGCGGGTTGCCGTAGTGCTCCGGCGGGGAGCCGACGGCGCCGGGAAGGCTCTCAAAGCTATTCGACACGATCAAGGCTCCCTGAGCTGTGCGTGCGCAGGTCTTGGCCGAGCGCCGCGATGTCCCACGCCCAGAGCAGGCGGTTCTCGACGAGGCCGTAGAGGCGGGTGGCCGCGCTGTAGTCCTTCGCGGCCGCCGTGCGCACGACCGCGTCGGTTGCCAGGTCGATGCGGGGGCCCTTCACCTGGCCGAGGTAGAGCTCGGTGACGCCGCTCGGGTGCACCAGGTTCACCTCGATGTCGAAGCCGTCTGAGGTGTTGCGCAGCGTCTCGACCTGCTCGGCCGTGGTGAAGGGACGGGGGCCGACGCCGGGCAGCATGCCCGGGCCGACATCACCGGGCTCCGACGGCCGGCTGAGGCGCCAGTAGCCGGTCTCAGAGACATGTGGCGTGTTGTCGCCGTCGAGCAGCCAGGTGTACGACGCGTAGTTGAGATAGGGCAGCCCGTCGTGCGTGAAGGTGAGGCGCTGGCCGAACGACACCTCGCGCACATCGTCACCCACGGCGTAGTGCACGACGCCGGTGCCCTCCCACAGGCCGATCAGCCAGGAGAGCGGCGCGAGCTCAGAGGGAACGCTGCCGTCAAGTTCGATCACGGGTGGTTAGCGCTGCCCGCGGAAGAGGTTGTAGAGCACGACAACAGAGATGAACCCGATCGCCAGGCTGGCAAGCACCAGGAGTCCGACGAAGAAGAGCTCAAGCGCGAGGAGGGACATGACTCAACCCTAATCGCTCAGCGCTGCGACCACAGGATCAGCGCCGCCACCACGACGATGACAAAGGAGCCGCCCGCGCTGAGGTTGAGCCGGCCGTTGAATCCCTCTTTGCGGCGGATCGCCAACTGCACGCAGAACGTGAGGATGATCGCCCCGGCGAGCACGATCGACAGCCAGGTGAAGAACTCGAACCCGGGGCTGACCAGGCCGACGATGACGGTCGCCACGGCCACGAGGATCCAGACCGGAACAACGCTCGCGATTTTCAGGGGCACCTGCCAATCTTAAGGCGCTTATAGACTGTGGGTAGGCACTTTGGAGGACCCGTTGGCGCAGTTGCTCATCCTGACCTCTGCGGGCGACACTGAGGTCCTTCCCGCATTGGGGCTACTCAGCCACAAAACCCGGCAGATTCCCGCGGAGCCGGCGTCGCTGATCACCGCGCCCACGTGCGACCTCATTCTCGTCGACGCCCGCTTCGACCTGGCCAGCGCCAAGTCGCTCTGCAAGATCCTCAACACCACGGGCGTGAACGTGCCGCTCATCCTCATCCTCACCGAGGGCGGCCTCACGGCGGTCTCGGCCGACTGGGGCGTTGACGACGTGATCCTCGAGGGGGCTGGTCCGGCCGAGGCCGATGCCCGCATCCGTCTCGCGATCGGCCGCCAGGCGCAGAACAAGTCGAGCTCAAAGATCCAGGCCTCCGGCGTGGTCATCGACGAGGCCTCGTACAGCGCGAAGGTGCACGGTCGCCCGCTCGACCTGACCTTCAAGGAGTTCGAGCTGCTGCGCTTCCTGGCCACCCACCCGTCGCGCGTCTTCACCCGCGAGCAGCTGCTCAGCGAGGTCTGGGGCTACGACTACTTCGGCGGAACCCGAACGGTCGACGTGCACGTGCGACGCCTGCGCGCCAAGCTCGGCGACCTGGAGTCGCTCATCGGCACGGTGCGCAACGTGGGCTACCGCTTCAACGTCTACGAGGACGACGCCGAGCGGCTGCCCGCGCCCGCGCTCTAGCCCAGCAGGGCAGCGACCTCGCTCTTATCGAAGCTCCCCGTCGGCAGCGTCGCGGTTCGTGCGCTGAGAATGCGCGCGCCGGCGTCGAGCACGAAGCTGCCGCTGTGCTGCAGGCCGAGGAAGCGCCCCAGACCGACCGCCGCGTGCCCCGACTCCCCCGAGGCGACGACGTCGAGCGCCACGCGCGAGGCCACCGCCGCGGCTTCCGCCGCGCCGCCCGGTGTCACAATGACCACGGCGGCGCCCGGCAGCTCCATCCCGGCAATGGTGCGCAGGTGGGCGTTGCACACCGGGCACGATGCCGAGCGCATGAAGTAGACGAGTGCACGACGACCGGCGACGAGCTCTCGTAGGCTCCGTTGCGATCCGGTCGAGTCAATCACAGTGATGTCGGGCATGATGGTGCCGACGGCGGGCGAGTCGATGGTGGTGTCCATGGGTCTCCTTCTCAATGGTGTGCCCGATTGACAACCGGGTTGCGTATATTGTCAACATGATTGCATAGTTTTGTCAAGGAGGTTGCGCATGAGTCACGGCGACGCTCTCCGACGTTTCGCTGAGGCGGGTGAGAACGACCTGTTGCGCCTCGCCTCCCAGGCGTCAGCCGCGGTTGGCGCGGCCCTCTTCGCCGAGCTGGCCGGGCGGGGCTACAGGGTTCGCCCCGCGCACGTGCCCGTCTTCGCCGGCCTCGACCCGGAGGGCACGAACATCAGCACCCTCGCCGCCCGCGCCGGCATCAGCCGTCAGGCCATGAGCGGTCTGGTGCGCGACGTCGAGGCGGCCGGCTACGTGCGAACACACGCCGATCCGGCCGACCGACGCGCCCTCACGGTCGAGCTCACCGAGCTCGGTGCGACCTTCTGCGACGACGCCGTTGCCGTCTCGACCGCGCTCGCCCGCGCCTGGCGCGAGAAGCTCGGTGCCGCACAGTTCGACGTCATGCTCGACGGACTGCGCGAGATCGGGTCGTAGCCGCCCGCCGACTCCGTACACCAGCGGTTCAACTGTGGGTGGCAGGATATGGGAATGGACAGCGACACCCCCGCCGCAGCACAGATCGACGTGACCGACTCGCTCGACGAGTACGACGAAGACCTCTCGTCGAGCGTCGACGACGGAACCCTGCCCGAGGGCCGCTATCTCGACCGCGAGCTCAGCTGGCTGGCCTTCAACCAGCGGGTGCTCGAGCTCGCCGAAGACCCCGACCTGCCCCTGCTCGAGCGGGCGAACTTCCTCGCTATCTTCTCGAGCAACCTCGACGAGTTCTTCATGGTGCGCGTCGCCGGCCTCAAGCGCCGCATCGCCACCGGCCTCGCCGTGCCCACCAACATCGGCACCCTGCCCGGCGACGTGCTCGCCGCGGTGAGCGCCAAGGCGCACGAGCTGCAGGCGCGCCACTCGCTCGCCTTCACAGAGCTGGTGAAGCCCGCGCTCGACGAGGCAGGCATCCATATCGAGACATGGAACGACCTCGAAGAGAGCGACCGCGTCAAGGTCGACGAGATCTTCAGCGACCAGATCTTCCCGGTGCTCATGCCGCTCGCGGTCGACCCCGCGCACCCCTTCCCCTACATCTCGGGTCTCTCGCTCAACCTGTCGATCCGCGTGCGCAACCCGAAGACCGACAAGGTGGAGTTCGCCCGCCTCAAGGTGCCGACCGTGCTCCCCCGCTTCGTGCAGCTGCCGGATGACGGCTCGGGCCGCCTGCGCTTCATCCCGATCGAAGACCTCATCAGCAACCACCTGGGCGAGCTGTTCCCGGGCATGGAGATCCTCGAGCACCACGAGTTCCGCGTCACCCGCAACGAGGATGTCGAGGTCGACGAGGACGAGACCGAGAACCTCATCCAGGCCCTCGAGAAGCAGCTGCTCAGCCGCCGCTTCGGCCCGCCGATCCGCCTCGAGATCACCGACGACATGGATGACGTCACCCTCGGCCTGCTGGTGCGCGAGCTCGACATCACCGAGCAGGAGGTCTACCGCCTGCCGGCCCCGCTCGACCTCGGCGGCCTGTTCCAGCTCATGCGCATCGACCGCGCCTCGCTCAAATACCCGAAGCGGGTGCCGACGACCGCGCGCGAGCTGCTGCCCAGCGAGCCGAATGCGACGCCGAACATCTTCGCGTCGGTCGCCCGGCAAGACGTTCTGCTGCACCACCCCTACGAGTCCTTCTCGACGAGCGTGCAGACTTTTCTCGAGCAGGCCGCGGCCGACCCCAACGTGCTCGCCATCAAGCAGACCCTGTACCGCACGAGCGGCGACAGTCCGATCGTCGAGGCCCTCATCGCCGCGGCGCAGGCCGGCAAGGCCGTGCTCGCTCTCGTCGAGATCAAGGCCCGCTTCGACGAGACCGCAAACATCTCGTGGGCCCGCAAGCTCGAGAAGGCCGGCGTGCACGTCGTCTACGGGCTCGTCGGCCTCAAGACGCACTGCAAGCTCGCCCTGGTGATTCGCCAGGAACGCGGCGTGCTCAAGCACTACAGCCACATCGGAACCGGCAACTACAACCCGAAGACCAGCCGCATCTATGAAGACCTCGGCCTGCTCACCGCGGACCCCGTGGTCGGCAAAGACCTCACCCGCCTCTTCAACGAGCTGTCGGGCTACGCGATCGAGAAGAAGTTCAAGCGCCTGCTGGTCGCCCCGCTGCACCTGCGCAAGGGCCTGCTCAAGCGGATCGACACCGAGACCGAGAACGCGAAGGCGGGCCTGCCCAGCGGCATCCGCATCAAGGTCAACTCGATCGTCGACGAGGCGATCATCGATGCGCTCTACCGGGCGAGCCAGGCCGGCGTGCCGGTCGACCTCGTCGTGCGCGGCATCTGCTCGATCAAGCCGGGGGTTCCCGGGCTGAGCGAGAACATCCGCGTGCGCTCCATCCTCGGGCGCTACCTCGAGCACGCGCGCGTCTTCGCCTTCGTCAACGCCGGCGACCCGCAGTACTTCATCGGCAGCGCCGACATGATGCACCGCAACCTCGACCGCCGCGTCGAGGCGCTCGTGCGACTCGTGGCCCCATCGCACCTCGAGCAGATCGACGAGATCTTCGACCTCGCCCTCGCCGACACCACCACCTCGTGGCACCTCGACGAGTCCGGCACCTGGACCCGCGCCGCCCGCAACGCGGAGGGCGCCCTGCTCGACGACCTGCAGACCGTGCTCATGAAGAACATCACCGGGCGCAAGAGGAGCGTCAAGCGGTGACCGCAGCCACTCCGCCGGTGCTCGCCGCAGGCGCGCTATGCTGGCGCATCGTCGACGGCAAGCTGCGCGTGCTCGTCATCTACCGCGGCGACCGCGCCGACACCTCGCTGCCCAAGGGCAAGGTCGACCCCGGCGAGTCGCTACCGCAGACCGCCGTGCGCGAGATCGCGGAGGAGACCGGCCTCTCCATCGTTCTCGGAGCGCCGCTCGGCACCGTCGACTACACGCTGCCCAACGGCCGCGACAAGGTCGTGTACTACTGGGCGGCGGAGGTGAGCGACGAGGCGATCGCCAACTCGACCTTCGTGGGCAACGCCGAGGTCGCATCCCTCGCCTGGGTGTCGATGAAGAAGGCGCGGGCAACCCTCAGCTACCCCCACGACCTCGCGGTTCTCGACCGCTTCGAGCAGCGCCTCGACGAGGGCAACGCGCGCACCTTCGCGATCATCGCGCTGCGGCACGGTAAGGCAGTGCCACCCGAAATGTGGGACGGCCCCGACGCCACCCGCCCGCTCATGCAGCGCGGGCACGACCAGGCGGTCGCCCTCGCACCGGGCATCGCCGCCTACGGCCCGCGCAAGCTCATCAGCAGTACGGCGGCCCGCTGCCTCGCCACCATCGAACCTCTCGCGCAGCTACTCGACAGAAAAGTCACCGCCACGGCGGCGATCAGCCAGGAGGCCCACGAGTACAACCAGTCGGATGTCGGCTCTGTTCTGCTCAAACGCCTCGCGAGCAAGAAGACGGCCGTGCTCTGCAGCCACGGCCCGGTGCTGCCCGAGATCATCGCCGAGGTCGCGCGGCTGTCGGGCGCGACGCAGCAGCCCGCCCTGCGCGGCGCCGCCGCGCTGTCGACGGGCGAGTACACCGTGCTGCACCTCTCGATCGAGAACCCGACCGGCGGCATCGTCGCCATCGAGACGCACGGCCCCGCTTCCGCGTAAACACGGGGCGCCACGCGCATACTTCGCTGGTCGTTTACCTTCCGTTTACCCACGGGGGCGAACGTGGTTAACCACAGGACGTAGCTTCGCTTCTTGGGTCGCACCGGCCCGCATCCTGTAACCACATTCCCGAAGGGAAAACTGTGAACAACAAGTTCATGCGCCTCGGCAGCATCGCTGCCCTGGCCATCGTCGGCAGCATCGTTCTGTCGTCGTGCGCAGCAAACGAAGAGGCTCCGGCCGGCGACGCTCCCGAGAGCACCCTTGCCGGCACCATCGACGGCTCCGGCGCGTCGTCGCAGGGCTCGGCACAGGAAGCGTGGATCGCCGCCTTCCAGATCGCCAACCCCGACGTCACCATCACGTACGACCCCGCCGGCTCCGGCGCGGGCCGCGAGGCATTCATCGCTGGCGGCGTCTCGTTCGCCGGCACCGACTCGTCGCTCAAGGACGAGGAGATCGCGGGCGGCTTCGCCGGCTGCGTCGCCGACTCCGGCTACATCGAGGTGCCCGTCTACATCTCGCCGATCGCCGTGATCTTCAACGTGGAGGGTGTTGACGAGCTCAACCTCGACGCCGCGACCCTCGCCGGCATCTTCAAGGGCACCATCACCACGTGGGACGACGCCGCAATCGTCGCCCTCAACAAGGACGCCACCCTGCCCTCCGCCCCGATCACCGCCGTGCACCGCTCGGACGACTCGGGCACGACCAAGAACTTCGCGGACTACCTGAACAAGGTCGCCCCCGAGGTCTGGGACGCCGCTCCGGCCGACCCGTTCCCCTACGCCACCGGTGAGGGCGCCCAGGGCACCTCGGGTGTTGTCGACGCTGTCACCAACGGCACCAACACCATCGGCTACGCGGACGCCTCCAAGGCCGGCGACCTCGGTGTTGCAAAGATCAAGGTCGGCGACGAGTTCGTTGGCTACACCGCTGAGGCCGCTGCTGCGGTTGTCGCCGAGTCCCCCTTCGTTGAGGGCCGCGCCGAGACCGACCTGGCGATCAAGCTGGACCGCACCACCACCGACCCGAGCCACTACCCGCTCGTTCTGGTGAGCTACATCATCGCCTGCGGCGAGTACGAGGACGCTGACACGGCTGCTGTCGTCAAGGCGTACGTCGGCTACCTCGCCAGCGAAGAGGGCCAGGCGGAGGCTGCTTCGGCTGCCGGCGCTGCGCCGCTCTCGGCCGACCTCTCGGCCAAGGTCGCGACCGCGATCGCAACCATCAAGTAACTCCAGCTAGACCCTGGCGGGCTGCGATCCGCGTGCATTGCACGCGAGGTCGCAGCCCGTCAGACTGGGGTCACGACCCCCTGCAGCATCTACCCACATCTTCTCGAGGGCACCAGGAGCTCCACTAATGACGACAGCGACTGAGCCGGCCCCGATTAAGGCCCGCCAGCGGCCCGCCGACCGTGTCTTCGCTGGCGCGTCCCTCGTCGCGGGCATCATCATCCTTCTCGCCCTCGCCGCCGTGGCCGTCTTCCTCGTCGCCCAGAGCCTCCCGGCCTTCGTCGCTGACCCGAAGGAGCTCAAGGGCGAGCCCGACAGCTTCCTCGCCTACGTCGCGCCGCTCGTCTTCGGCACCATCTGGGCGGCCTTCCTCGCCCTGCTGATGGCACTGCCGCTGTCCCTCGGCATCGCGCTCTTCATCTCGCACTACGCCCCGCGCCGCGTCGCCCAGGGGCTCGGCTACATCATCGACCTGCTGGCCGCCGTTCCCTCCGTCGTCTTCGGCCTGTGGGGCATCAAGGTGCTCGCCCCGGCCGTCGGGCCGCTCTACATCTGGCTGACGGAGAACCTCGGCTGGATCCCGCTCTTCGCGCCTCCCGCATCCGGTACGGGCAAGACCGTGCTCACCGTCGCCATCGTGCTCGCGGTGATGATCATCCCGATCATCACCGCCCTCTGCCGCGAGGTGTTCCTGCAGACTCCCGTGCTGCACGAAGAAGCCGCGCTGGCCCTCGGCGCCACCCGCTGGGAGATGATCCAGATGGCGGTGCTCCCCTTCGGGCGCCCCGGAATCGTCTCGGCTGCCATGCTCGGCCTCGGTCGCGCACTCGGCGAGACCATGGTGGTCGCCATGGTGCTCTCGCCCGCCTTCCTCATCACCTTCGTGCTCACCAGCGGCCAGAACTCGCCGACCATCGCCGGCAACATCGCCCTCAACTTCCCCGAGGCCTTCGGCGTCAACGTCAACGCCCTCATCGCCACGGGCCTCATCCTCTTCGGTATCACCCTGCTCATCAACTCCATCGCCCGCGCGATAGTCAACCGCCGCAAGGCCTTCTCTGGAGCCAACTGATGACGACCACGACGGCCGCACCGGCCGGGATCACCAACTCGCTGACCACCGGCCGCCTGCCCAAGGGCGCGCCGTGGCTCATTCTCGGCGGCAGCTGGGCGGTGATGCTGCTCGTCTTCATGTTCGTGAAGGCGGCGAACGAGGATGCCGACTACAATATCGCCGCCGCGCTGTTCTTCGGCACGATCCTCTTCGACATCCTGCTCACCATCGTCGCCTACCTCGTCGAGGGCGCCCGGCAGGCACGGGACCGCCTGGTGACCTCCCTGGTGGCCACGGCCTTCATCATCGCGCTGCTGCCCCTCGTCTCCCTGCTCTTCACCGTCGTCAGCAACGGACTTGCCCGATTCGACCTCGCGTTCTTCACCAACTCCATGCGCAACGTCGTGGGCGAGGGCGGCGGCGGACTGCACGCCATCACGGGCACCCTGCTCATCACCGGCATGGCAACCCTCATCTCCGTGCCGATCGGGCTGCTCACCGCCATCTACCTCGTCGAGTACGGGCGCGGCGCCCTGGCCCGGGCGATCACCTTCTTCGTCGACGTCATGACGGGCATCCCGTCGATCGTCGCCGGACTCTTCGCCTTCGCACTGTTCGCACTGCTCTTCGACGACCCGGGCATCCGCTTCGGCTTCGGCGGCTCGGTCGCGCTCTCGCTGCTGATGATCCCCGTCGTCGTGCGCTCGAGCGAGGAGATGCTCAAGATCGTGCCGAACGAGCTGCGCGAGGCCGCCTACGCCCTGGGCGTGCCCAAGTGGCTGACCATTCTCAAGGTCGTCATTCCGACGGCGATCGCCGGCATCGCAACGGGTGTCACCCTCGCCATCTCGCGCGTCATCGGCGAGACCGCGCCGCTGCTCATCATCGCCGGACTCAGCACGAGCATGAACTACGACCTGTTCAACGACCGCATGGCCTCGCTGCCCGTCTTCGTCTACACGCAGTACCAGAGCAACGGCACGGACATCAACAACCTCGAGCGCGCGTGGACCGGCTCCCTGACGCTGATCCTCATCGTCATGGCCCTCAACCTCATCGCTCGCCTCATCGCCAAGATCTTCTCTCCCAAGCTCGGTCGCTAGACCCTCTACCTAAGGAACCCTGTGTCCAAGCGCATTGAAGTCAACGACCTCAACGTCTACTACGGCAAGTTCAAGGCCGTCGAAGACGTCACCCTCAGCATCGAACCCCGCACCGTGACGGCCTTCATCGGCCCCTCGGGATGCGGCAAGTCGACCTTCCTGCGCACGCTCAACCGCATGCACGAGGTCATCCCCGGCGCCCGCGTCGAGGGCGAGGTGCTCATCGACGGCAACAACCTCTACGGCCCCGGGGTCGACCCCGTGCTCGTGCGCCGCCAGGTGGGCATGGTGTTCCAGCGCCCCAACCCCTTCCCGACGATGTCGATCCGCGACAATGTGCTCGCGGGCGTCAAGCTCAACAACCGCCGCATGACGAAGACCGAGGGCGACGAGCTCGTCGAGAAGTCGCTGCAGGGCGCCAACCTCTGGAACGAGGTCAAGGACCGCCTGGCCCTGCCCGGATCCGGCCTCTCGGGCGGCCAGCAGCAGCGCCTCTGCATCGCTCGCGCCATCGCCGTTAGCCCCGAGGTGATCCTCATGGACGAGCCCTGCTCGGCCCTCGACCCCATCTCGACCCTGGCCATCGAGGACCTCATCGAGGAGCTCAAGCAGGACTACACGATCGTCATCGTGACCCACAACATGCAGCAGGCCTCGCGCGTGAGCGACAAGACGGCCTTCTTCAACATCGCGGGCACCGGCAAGCCTGGCAAGCTCATCGAGTACAACGACACGAACACGATCTTCTCGAAGCCCAGCGTTCAGGCGACCGAGGACTACGTCTCCGGAAAGTTCGGATAGGCCTCGACTGGCTCGACCCGTAGGGGTCAGGCCGGGTCGATCACCATGACCGGGTCGGTCGACGGCTTCTTCGAACCGCCTGCCGGCTCAACGGTCACACCGATCTGGTCGCCCGTGTGCATGTCGCCCTCGAGCACCTGCCACGCCTCGACACCCTCGGTCACCGGCAGGAAGCCGGCTGCGCGCGGGCCCGACTCGCCGATGTACCACAGCTGGTAGACGCGGTCATCGGGTGCCGGCGCCATGCCGTCGACGATGATCACCGAGCTGGCCAGCTCGGGCGACCAGCGCAGCGTGATCTTCTCGCCGCCCGCCAGGGTCGTATCGAGTTCCTGCACGTCGTCGGCCGCCGTGATGGCCGCCATCTGCGAGGCCTGGTACGAGGGCTCGGGGCGCAGGGTGGTCGTTCCCACGGCGATGCCGCCGACGATGAGCGCGACGGCCGCGGCGGCCGAGACGATGGCCGTGGCCGGGCGCGACCAGCGCAGGCGGGCCTTGGTCTCTGCGGGGCCGGCGACAGCATCCGCGCGGTTTTCCATCGCGCGCAGCTGCGGGGTCACGGCGACCTGCGCGAGCAGGCGGGCGCGCAGGTCGGCGCTCGGGGTGACCGGCGCGACGGCCAGGCCGAGCAGTACTGCGGTGTCCTGCAGTTCGGTGGCCTCGTTGCGGGCCTCGTCCGAGCCGCGCAGGGCTGCTTCGTGGGCCTCGCGCTCCGCGGCGCTGAGGGCGTTGAGGGAGTAGGCGCCCGAGAGGTTGTCGCCCTTCATCATGATGCCACCCCCAATTCGTCTCTCAGTCTGATCATGCCGTCACGCAGCCGCGTCTTGATAGTGCCGACCGGTATGTGCAACATCTCTGCTACCTCGGTGTGACTGTAGCCCCCGTAGTAGGCGAGTGTCACGGCCTGGCGCTGCAGGTCGGTCAGCCTGCTCATCGCGACCTTGACCCGCTCGTGCTCGATGGTCACCTCGACACTCTCGGCCACGTTGTCGTAGTCGGGCGTGAAGTCGCGGATTCCCACCTTCGTGTCGCGGTCGCGCGACGACTGCGCTGAGCGCACCCGGTCGACCGCGCGGCGGTGGGTCATGGTCATGATCCACGTCGTCGCGGATCCCCGCACCTGGTCGAACTTGGTCGCGCTCTGCCAGATCTCGAGGAAGATCTCTTGCGTGACCTCCTCCGACTGGGCGGGATCGCGCAGTACGCGGCGCACGAGCCCGAGAACGCGGGGCGCCATTGCGTCGTAGAGTCGCGCGAACGCGCGCTGGTCGCCGTCAGCGACAAGAGCGAGCAAATCGTCGAGAGTCTCTACGTTGGCCGAGTCAGACTGCTGGCTCTGCTCCGAAGTGGACATGAGATTCAGCATGCCAGTACTTCGGCGCTGAGGCCCAAATCGCTTGCCCTATTGACAACTGGCCCGAATCAGGCTGGCAGTTTTAGTGCCGGGCCGCAGAACGCCTCTCGGCGCATGGCCGCTCTAGGCGGCTAATAGTGGAGCCCGGGGTTACTGCGGCCCGGCACAACTAGTTTAACCATGCCGCCCTCGGAGAATTCCTTGGTCAGTGCGTGACCACCGGATGGAAGTAGAGATCGGGCGAACAGCTGCTCTCGCCGGCCTGGAGGGTCTCTACTCCGTAGGACCTCACCGAGCCGTCAGGGTGCTGCACCGCGACAGCACAGAGGAGTTCGGAGGGGATGCCGATGGCGACAACGAGCTCGCCCTGCTGCTCGTCGGACTCGATGGCGTAGTAGTCCTCGGGGAATGCGGCTCGAACTCGCTCGTCGACATTCGCAGCGCTAGCGCCGGAGAGAGCTTCCGTGAGGCGCGCCTCCACATCTTCGGGAAAGTCGGGCAGGGGTGTCGGCGAGGGCACTGCCGCCGGCCGGTCACCGCAGTCGATCTCGTCGAGCTTCAGACTGTCGTAGTCGTGCAAGCCGAAGACAGTGAGACGCCAGCAGCGCACCACCGTGGCTTCATCGAAACCGGCACTGCTGAAAGTCGCGGCTTTCGCGTGCACGTGCACCCGCACACGCAGGTCTATCTCCGCCCCGGCCGCGTCACCGGAATTGCCCTTCCAACTCAGGGCGTCAACGTTGTAGTCCACCTGCGTCTCGGAGTGGGGAAGGCGCGGATCTCGTATTGCCCAAGCCGCGAGGTAGTCGGCCTCGAGGGGGCGCGGATACGCAGGAGTGATGTCATCGCCGATGCCGACGACCACCCGGTCGGCAAGATCCCGAGCGTAGCCCTCGGAGGGATCCGTGCATCCGCCCAACAGAAGCGCCAGTGCGACGGCCGAGACGACGGACGTGCCCAGAGCAAATCTCATGTGCCCAATGCTGGCACAGCCCTCAGGTCACTCGAGGGTTCCGGCCCGGTACATCCGGGCGCAGGCCGTGAACTCCTCCGCCAGTTGGGTGAATCGCAGGGCGCGCGTCGTCAGCTCGCTGCCGCGCTCGCTGTTGGTGACATCCGCGTCGTCGGCGATGCTGGAGCAGCCGGCGGCGACCACCCGCGAGAATGCCGCGGCGCGGTCCAGCGCGACCGCGAAGTCGCCGCGGAAGAGGCCGCGCAGTATCTCGTCGGCGAGCGCGGTGATCTCGTCGGGCCCGGTCGGCAGCGGCGCGCCCGCGACGAGGGTGTCGATCGTGGTCAGCACATCGGCGCCGCGCTGGAAGAGGTAGCTCGTGCCCGCGGGATCCTGCCTGATCAGTAGGCGCACGAGATAGATGCGCCAGAGTGCTCCTGGCAGGCTGCGCGGGCTGGAGCGGCCCCAGAGCTCGGCGACGGCATCGAGGCCGTGCTCATCGGTGTAGGCGACCAGGCGGTCGATGACGGCCTCGTCATCCGTGCCTCTCGCGCGATTGACGAGGGCCGCGGCCGTGTCGTGGGCGAGGCGCATGATCTGCGCCGGGTCCTCACCGCCGACGAACTCGTCGAACTTCTCGTTCGAGTACTGGGTCGGCTTGTGGAACTCGTCGGTCACAGCTCAACGGTACGCTTGATGGGTAGGGCCTGTAGCTCAGCTGGCAGAGCATCGGACTTTTAATCCGCGGGTCGTGGGTTCGAGCCCCACCGGGCCCACGTTTATCGAATCACCCAGATTCCCGTCCTACCGGTACCCTGGTTGCCCTTGCAGGGCTCTCGCCCAAGAACCTCCTAGCAGCCACCAAGATTCCGGTCACAAGTTCCACTCCGGATTTCCCTCGGGATTGATCCTGAAATCGCCCCGAATGAGCCTCTCCTGGGTCTCGCGCATGGGGTTTCCCCAAGTCGCGGAAGACCGGTCGGCGGCGATGAGGAAGTAGATCGCCACCACCCGCTCCCGCGCGATCTTGAGATCCTTGACGATCTCTGCGAAGTCGGTGACTGCGAGTTGCGCGATCTTGAGCTCGCCATCGCCGCCGTCGAACTTGATCGCCTCGTAGACGTCGGGGTCCGAGGTAGGTCTCCATAAGTCGTGCACGGCACGATTCCGACGCCTATTTGCGGTGAGCGCCGCACTTAGGGCGTCGACGGCATGCTCTCGGAGCTCAGCCGGAAGGGGCGAAGAATGGAGTGCGGAGACACACGCCTCCACAAGGTCGTTCACCCCTGCCAGCCCTCGCTGCTCGTAGGGCGTTGAAGTCAGCTCCTTGTGGCTGCGTTGGAGCGCCAGCTCGAGCTCCACCGCTTGGCGGGCGGCCCGGCCGATAGCGAGCGAGACCTGATCGTCGGGAGAAAGGTCAATCACTGCGAACCTGTTCCTCTCGAAAGCCGTCGAAAGCGATCGCGAACTTACTCGCCGTGCGAGCACGCTTCGCGATCTTGACCTTGGCCATTTCTTTGGCTGCTGTCATGGGAGAACCTTAACTGACCCGCCACTCGGCTTAGAACAGCAGTTGTCAATCGGGACCGCGGCCCCAAGTTCGTCGAGATCGAGTTCTAGGTTTGCGGAAGCCGACCGGGATGGCGTCAAGCGCAGCTCAGCCATTTGCCCTTTCATCCGTCAACGCACCCGTAACTGCTCCACTCTCAGGGGGTTGCCTGCGCAGTTCAGGCCCAGGATTCATATGCAGCAGAAATACCCACGAATCAGCGCTTCAATCCAACCTTCTCGTTCAACCGCGATTTGTGGGTCGTGTCGATGGGAAGGTTCGAGGCGGGTGTCGCCGCCATACGCTTCATGCCGCGAGCGTTGAGAAGGCCAAACGATGCTGCTTGCGAACGTCGCGGTTGGAACCGCCCGGGTTCAGCCCAAGCTCGCGATGGTGAGCTCAGCGTCTTGGACCAGGATGTACATGACCCTCGCACTTTCAGGAACAAGCGTGAATCCGAACTTCCGATAGAAGGACTCCGCGTCGTCGTTCAGCGCGTGCACAATAAATGCCCGCGCGCCCACTGTGCGCGAAGCTTCGACCCCCTTTTTCAGCGCGTCTTGGAGAAGCGATGCCCCGACTCCCCGGCCCTGAAAACGCTCATCCACGGCGAGGCGACCGATCAAGATCACTGGAATAGGGTCTGGCGAGTTCTTCCTCAGTGACGGCGTAGCGTCTTCATGTCCTAGCGAGCTCGCTGACAGGCAGTAGTAACCAGCGACCCGGCCGGACTCCCGCTCGATCGAGATGAAAGTTCGCGATACCCCGCTCTTCTCGTTCTTTATTGCGCGGAGCCGTATCCAGTTGTCCAGCGGCAGCTCGCCGCACCGAAACTCAGAGCAATCATCAGCCTCGGTGATGGGCCTGGGTCGCGCGAACTCGGTCAATCAGTAAATACCGACGGGCGGCGAAGAAGATCGGCCAGACCCGCCAGCGGCTTCGCAGGCTGGTCGAGAATCGCATTGAATGCATCCCAGGCTTGCTTGGACATCCTCAGCTCTCGCTCTTGCCGAATGACTACGCTCGCTTGTTCAACAAGAAGCGGAACAGAAAAATCAGTCACCGAGCGGCCAGATATCGCAGCTGCCTGCTCAATCTCTTGTTTCTGATCACTAGTGAGACGCAGCTCAAGACGATCGCTCTTAGTCGGGGTAGCCATCTTTCTAATGTACGGCAATTACCCGTACATTACTATTGCCACTAGGAATGCTGCGCAGATCACCAAGGGCAACAAGAACAAGAA
>JAAFHU010000037.1 GCA_013297645.1 Actinomycetota bacterium | reverse complement strand
ATGGTGATGATCGTGGTGATGAAGTTGACGGCACCGAGGATCGTGCCGAAACCGCTCAGTGCGAGGCCGAAGACCCAGAGGTTGCCGCCGAGCCCGGGCGAGAAGGTGGTGCTCGAGAGCGGCGCGTAGGCGAACCAGCCGAAGGCCGCCGCACCCTGCGGGGTGAGGAAGCCGGATACCGCCGTTGCCGAGCCGAAGAAGAAGAGCCAGAACGAGAAGGCGTTCAGTCGCGGAAAAGCGACGTCGGGCGCACCGATCTGCAGGGGCATCAGCGCGTTCGCGAAGCCGAAGAACAGCGGCGTCGCGAACATGAGCAGCATGATCGTGCCGTGCATGGTGAAGAGCTGGTTGTACTGCTCGCGGGTCGCGATCACCTCGAGCCCCGGAGCGAACAGCTGCGCGCGGATGAGCAGCGCCATGACGCCGCCGATGCAGAAGTAGATGAACGACGTGATCAGGTAGAGGTTGCCGATCACCTTGTGGTCGGTGGAGGTGATCCACTTGACGACGACGTTGCCCTTGCGCTCGACGCGGCTGGAGCCGTAGCCGACGGTTGTCGCGGTCATTCGCTTACTTCCTCTTCGCCCCGCCCGGCCGTGCCGGGAAGGTTGCTGTTGGTGTTGTACTCGTCGCCCACAGCGCCCGTGTTGCCGGCATCCTTGAGGGTCTGAATGTAGGCGTCATAGTCTTCCTGGCTGACGACCTTGACGGTGAAGAGCATGAGCGAGTGGTACTCGCCGCAGAGCTCGGCGCACTTGCCCTGGTACTCGCCGATCTTGGTCGGCGTGAAGTACATGTGGTTGGTCTTGCCCGGGATCATGTCCTTCTTGTAGAGGAAGTCGATGATCCAGAAGGAGTGGATGACGTCACGCGAGTTGATGTCGATCTCGACCTTCTGGTCGACCGGAAGGTAGAGCACCGGAAGCTGCGACTCGTCGATCGACCCGGACTCGGCCTCGCCGGTCTCGAGCACCTGGGCCTGAATGCCCTGGTAGTACACGTCTTCCGACAGGTAGTTGAAGTCCCAGCCCCAGCGCTTGCCGTAGACCTGGATCTGCACGTCGGGGTTGCCGGGGTCGGCCTCGATGGCCGCCTGGTCGCGAGCGGTGAAGGCGAAGAAGCCCAGAACCAGGATGAAGGGCACGATCGTGTAGAAGATCTCGACCGGGAGGTTGTAGCGCAGCTGAACGGGCAGACCCGTCTGCCCCTTGCGGCGGCGGTAGACCACTGCGGCCCAGATGACGAGGCCCCAGGTGACGACGCCGACGGCGAGCAGGACGATCCAGGACGTCGTCCAGAGGCCGATGATGCGGCTGGTGTGGTTGGTCGTTTCTGCGTCACCGGGGAGCCAGCCTTGCAGCTGCTCCTGGGTGCATCCCGCAAGAACAACGGCGACTGCCAACCCCATGGGGATTGCAGACCATTTGGCCCATGTGGACCGGCGGTTAGAGCGCACCTGTGACCTCTCGGATGACGCGGACGTGTTGCATCCATCCTATTACCAGCGGAGGGCCGCTCCTTTCGTTGACACCCGCTGAAACGCCCTGTCAACCGGTTTCCGATCGTGAACCGTCGCACAGGTATGCGCCTCATTGCCCCCGCGATCGCGGTATCCCTCGTACTGTTGCTCACCGCCTGCGATCCGAGCGGGTCCGATCCGACTCCCCCGCCGCCGTCCGAGCCCGCTGACAGCGCGACGCTCGCTGCGCCCGCCGAGACGGCCGCGCCGGCGCCCGCGGCCGCCACCATCCTGCTTCGCACCGCGTCCTTCGCGATCCTCGGCGAGGATGACGTGGCACTGCAGCAGTTCGACTACTTTGACCCGCCCGCCGAGGCCATCTCCGCGCTCACCGCTGCCTTCGGGGGCGCGCCGACCGTCACGGCCTTCGAGGGACACACCCACCAGTGGCCGGGCAGCTACTACGCCTGGGACGGCTTCACGCTGATCGACTATGACGGTCCGGCTATCGCCTACGGCGAGGATTTCGGCGTCGCGACGAATGCCGCCGTCGTCCGTGGGCTCACTGTCGAGACTGTGGGCGACATCACCGTGGGGGCCAGTGCGGCGGCCGTTGCGGCAGCGGGCGGAATCGTTCAGGGCTTCGACTACGAGGGCACCTCGGCGACCTGGTACCAGCTCGACGCGGTGGCGGGCACCGATCCCGAGTGGGCGGATTGGGACGGCGGCCCCCGCATCTTCGTTAACGCGGCCATGACCGCCGCGGATGGCACGGTCAGCATCCTCAGCGCGCCCGTCGCCAACTACGGCCCTTAACAGACGAGAGGGCGGCCCGAAACCGGGCCGCCCTCTCGTCGGGAATCCCTAGTGGAACGAGTCCCCGCACGCGCAGCTGCCCGCGGCGTTGGGGTTGTCGATGGTGAAGCCCTGCTTCTGAATGGTGTCCTCGAAGTCGATCGAGGCTCCCTCGAGGTAGGGAACGCTCATCTTGTCGACGATGACCTCCACGTTGTCGCCGAAGCTGCGAACCGCGTCACCCTCGAGCATGCGCTCGTCGAAGTAGAGCTGGTAGATGAGACCGGAGCACCCACCGGGCTGCACGGCGAGACGCAGGCGAAGGTCGTCGCGACCCTCCTGGCTCATGAGGCTGCGCACCTTGTCGGCGGCAGCGTCAGACAGTCCAACGCCGTGGGTGAGTTCGGGGGTAATCGTGTCGGTCATGTCTCCAGCTTACGTGCGTGAATTGAGCTTTGCCAGCAGGATGGCCTCGCTGAGGATCCCGCGTCGGAAAACGCCGAGGTGCAGCGACTCGTTGGGGCTGTGGGCTCGGGAATCCGGGTCCTCCACTCCCGTGACGAGCACCTGCGCCTCGGGGAATATCTCGGCGAGGTCGGCGATGAAGGGGATGGACCCGCCCGCACCGACATGCACCGCGGGCCGCTCCCAGGCCTCGAGCATCGCATCCGTGGCCTCGGCGACCGCCCATCCGCTCGTGTCGACGAGGAAGGGGCTGCCCTTGTCGACGTCGCTGATCTCGAGCTGGGCGCCGAAGGGGGCATTGTCGTGCAGGTGGGTCGACAGCGCATCGAAGGCGGCCGTCGGATCCTGCCCCGGAGCGAGGCGCATGCTCACCTTGACGAGCACACTGGGCACGAGCGTGTTCGAGGCGTTCTGCACGGTCGGCGCGTCGATACCGGTGATCGTCAGCGCCGGCTTGTACCAGAGCCGGTCGAGGATCGTGCCGGTGCCGATCGTCGACACGCCGTCGAGCAGGCCCGACTCGGCGCGCAGCGTCTGCTCGGTGTACTCGGGAGTCTCGGCCGTGTGGCTGACGAGTCCGGCGACCGCGACTGATCCGTTATCGTCGTGCAGCGTGGCCAGCAGGCGGATCGCGGCGAGCATCGCGTCGGGCACGGCACCGCCGAGCATGCCGGAGTGCGACGCGTGCGCGAGCGTCGTCACTCGCATCTTGAAGGTCACGTTGCCGCGGAGGGCGACGGTAAGGGCCGGGGTCTCGGTGTCCCAGTTGCCGGAATCGGCGACGACCATAACGTCCGCCGCGAGATCCGACTTGTTCTCGAGCAGGAAGTTCTTGAAGGAGCGCGAGCCGAACTCCTCCTCCCCCTCGATGAATACCGCGAGTCCGAGATCGAGGCTGTCGGTTCCGACCGTCTCGACGAGCGCCCGAATTGCGGCGACATGGGAGACGACCCCCGCCTTGTCGTCGGCGGCGCCGCGACCGTAGAGGCGGTCGCCCCGCACAGTCGGCTCGTAGGGCGCGGAGTCCCATCCGGCGTCGTCACCGGGGGGCTGCACGTCATGGTGCGCGTAGAGCAGGATGGTCGGCTTGCCGTTGCGGGCCGCGCGCGTCGCGATGACCGCAGGGCGGCCAAGCTCGCCAGTGCCCTCCTGCGGGGCGCGGCGGATCTCGACGAGGTCGAATACGCCCGTTGCGTCGAACAGGGTCCGCACCGCCTCAGCGCTGGTGTCCACATGGGCCAAGTCGAAGCCGTCCCACGCGACCGAGGGGATGCGCACGAGGTTCGAGAGGTCGGCGATCGCCGTCGGCAGGCCCGCGTCGACCGCGTCTCGCAGGCCGGGCAGGGATTCGCCGGGCACGACTTCGCTGGGCACGGTTTGTTCATGGCTCATGCGGGTAATCTTAAGCTCTCCCCCTCGAGAAGGATCTCACCGTGGCTCGCAGCACGCAGTCTCCCGCCGGCACCTCGCCGGGCACGGAGCTCAACCAGGACAGCATCTCCACCGGCAAGGGTCACGCGACCCCGACCCGCAAGGAGAAAGAAGCTGCCCGCAAGCGCCCGCTCGTCGCCAACGACCGGGCCGAGCGCCGCCGCCGCGAACGAGAGGCCGCTACAGCGGAGCGCGAGCGCGCCCGCGTCGGCATGGCCAACGGAGAGCAGAAGTACCTCCCGGTGCGCGACCGCGGTCCGCAGCGCAAGTTCGTGCGCGACTATGTCGACGCCCGGTGGAGCGTCGGCGAGTTGCTGCTACCGACGATCGTGCTCTTCTTCATCACCAGCTTCTTCCCCTCCGATTCGGTCATCCAGCTCGTGGGCTTCGCGATCATGTGGTTCGTGCTGCTCGTGTCGGTCGTCGATGCGGTCATCGTCGGCAACATCCTCAAGAAGAAGCTCACCGAGAAGTTCGGCTCGATGGACAAGGGCTCGCGCTTCTACGCGGCAATGCGCATGGTCTACTTCCGCCAGATGCGGCTGCCCAAGGCCCAGGTCAAGCGCGGGGACTTCCCGTCCTGAGGCCCCGGTTGATACCGGCAGCCCAGAAGGGGCCGCGGTACAAGAAGGCCGTGTAGCCCTGCACCAGGGTGGCGCCGGCATCCAGTCGCTGCCGCACGTCGGCCGCCGTGTCGACGCCACCGACCGAGATGACGCAGAAGTGCGCCGGCACCGCGGAGCGGATGAGTCGCAGCATGGCGACGGACCGCGCGGCGAGCGGCGCGCCGCTCAAGCCGCCGGCGCCCGCTGCCTCGACAACAGCGGGGTCGGTGACGAGGTTCTCGCGCGAGAGCGTGGTGTTGGTGGCGATGATGCCGGCGAGCCCGAGGTCGACAGCGAGGCGGGCGATCGCGACCGCTTCGGCATCCGAGAGGTCTGGGGCGATCTTGACGAGCACCGGCTTCTCGCCCGCGGCGTCCTTGACGGCCGTCAGCAGCGGCCGTAGTTTCTCGAGCTCCTGCAGGCCGCGCAGGCCCGGGGTGTTCGGCGAGCTGACGTTGACGGCGAGATAGTCAGCCAGCGGCGCGAGCAGGCGCGCGCTCGCGAGGTAGTCGCCGATCGCGTCGTCGACCTCGGTCACGCGCGACTTGCCGATGTTGGCGCCGATGACCGGTCGCTGGCGACGGCGGAGCGCCTTCTCCAGCCGCGGCACGAGGGCCGCCGAGCCGTCGTTGTTGAAGCCCATGCGGTTGATGACGGCGCGGTCCTTGACGAGGCGGAACAGACGCGGCTTCGGGTTGCCGGGCTGTGCGACGGCCGTGACCGTTCCGACCTCGACGTGGCCGAAACCCAACTGCCCAAGGCCCCGGATGCCGCTGCCGTACTTGTCGAAACCCGCCGCCAACCCGAAGGGCGAGTCGAATCGCAGCCCGAGGGCCTCGACGGCCAACGCCGGATCAGGCTTCGTGTAGGCCCGCACCAGCGGCCCGAAGGGCAGGTACTTGATGACGAGAAAAGCGAGGGTGTGGGCGAACTCCGGGTCGAGCTTGGAGAGCACCAGCGAGAAGAAGAGGCGGTACATCCCTAGGGCTCGACCGGGGCGTTCTGGTGGTCGACGCGCAGCAGGGTGATGGCCGACTCGAAGTCCTCCAGCGACTCGAAGCTCTGGTAGACGCTCGCGAAGCGCAGGTAGGCCACCTCGTCCAGCTCGCGCAGCGGCGGGAGGATTGCCAGGCCGATGTCGTTGGCATCGATCTGGGCGGCGCCGGTCGCGCGAATCGACTCCTCCACCTTCTGTGCCAGCACGGCGAGGTCGGCATCAGTCACCGGACGCCCCTGGCAGGCCTTGCGCACGCCGCTGACGATCTTGTCGCGGCTGAAGGGCTCGACGACGCCGTTGCGCTTGATGACCATGAGCGAGGCCGTCTCGGTCGTGCTGAAGCGGCGGCCGCAGTCGGGGCACTGCCGGCGGCGACGGATCGACAGGCCATCGTCGCTCGTGCGCGAGTCAATGACCCGGCTGTCCGGGTAGCGGCAGAAGGGGCAGAACATGGGCTACAGAATACCTACTCGGCGCGGAAGCGCGCTGAGACGGCAGCCCCATGGGCGGGCAGGTCCTCGGCGTCGCTGAGCGCGAGCACCGCCTGCTCGACCTCGCGCAGCGCGTCGCGGTCGTAGCTGATGACCTGCTGCGGCCGCACGAAGCTGTAGCTGCCGAGGCCCGAGGAGAAGAGCGCCTGTCCGCCCGTGGGCAGCACGTGGTTCGATCCGGCGAGGTAGTCGCCGAGGCTGACCGGGGCGTTGGCCCCGAGGAAGATGGCTCCGGCGTTCGTCAGGAGGTCGAGCACCAACCCGGGCTCGGCAGTCTGCACCTCAAGGTGCTCGGGCCCATAGGCGTTGCTGAAGGCGGCGGCGGCAATGAGGTCGGCGACCAGCACGATCGCGGACTGCTGCCCGTCGAGTGCCTCCGCCACCCGAGCGGCGTGCGGTGTCGCGGCCGCGAGAACGGCCAGCTCGGCACGCACCCTCGTGGCGAGGTCGGCCGAGTCGGTGACGAGGATCGCCGAGGCGAGTTCGTCGTGCTCGGCCTGACTGACCAGGTCGGCGGCGACAAGGTGAGCATCGGCGGTCTCGTCGGCGATGATGAGGATCTCGGTCGGGCCGGCCTCGGAATCGATGCCCGCGACACTGGTCACCAGGCGCTTGGCCGCAGCGACGAAGATATTGCCGGGCCCGGTAATCATCTGCACCGGGTCGAGGTCGATTTCTGCGACACCGTACGCGAGGGCGCCGATCGCGCCGGCTCCGCCCATCGCATAGACCTCGTCGACGCCGAGGAGCCCGGCGGCGCCGAGGATCGTCGGGTGCACCGAGCCGTTGAATGCCCGCTGGGCGGGCGAGGCGAGGGCGATCGAGCCCACGCCGGCCACGTGGGCCGGGACGACATTCATCAGCACGCTGGACGGGTAGACCGCCTTGCCGCCGGGCACGTAGAGCCCCGCGCGGTCGACCGGCTGCCAGCGCTGGATTACCCGTGCCCCGGGCGCCAACTCGGTCACGGTCGGGCTGGGAAGCTGCGCCTGCGATGCCTTCGTCAGCCGCTCGATGGAGGCCTCGAGGGCCGCGCGCACCGCGGGGTCGAGCGAGCGCACGGCGGCGCTGATCTCGTCGGCGTGAATTCGCACCCGGTCGGGGCGGAAGCCGTCGAAGCGCTCCGCCTGGTCGAGGAGGGCGGCCTCGCCCCGCTCGCGCACGTCGGCGATGAGGGCTGCTGCTGCGTCCGTCGCGGCGGCGACATCCATCAGGCCACGCGGGATCAGTCGGGCGAGTTCGATGCGGGTCGGTTGGGTGTCGCGGAGGTCAATAGTCTTGATCATTGCCTCCCCATGCTAGTTGCCGCGGAATAGGCGCCCGCTCAAAGTGATTGAAGCTGACGTGCACCACGATCCGACACACGACATCGACGCCTTCAAACAGACCTTCCGGCGGCACGCGGCCGGGGTCGCGATCGTGACGACCCTGCTGCCCGACGGCTCCCCCGCCGGATTCACGGCGACCTCGCTCGCCTCCCTCGCAGCCGTGCCCCCGCTGGCAACCTTCAACATGGCTCAGGTGTCGAGTGCGTGGCCGGCGATGACGCCGGGCAACCGGGTGGTGATCCACACCCTCGGGCCGCGCAGCCGGCACCACGCCGAGCGCATGGCCGCCGATCGCGACCTGCGCTTCGCGGGCGATCACTTCACGGACGGGCCGCACGGCATCCCCGTTCTCGACGATGCAACGGCGTGGATGCTGGGCACCATAATCGAAGTCCACCCCGTTCACGGCAACGCCGTGGTCGTCGTGCAGATAGAGGATGGCGCGCTCGGCGAGCCCGACGACGCCCTGCTGTACCACGAACGCGCCTACATGAGGCCGTCGGGCCTCTAGCCCAGGCAGTTGGGCGCGAAGCATCGCTTCGCGGGCCCGAGTCTGGGCTTTAGCCCAGACAGTTTGGGCCAAGCAGCGTCTTGAGCTCTCCGTACAGGTCGGCCGACACCGTCACCGGGTAGGGCAGCTCGAAGACCCGCGCCGACGTCGCGGTGAGCAGCTTGAGGCGCACCTCGTTCTCGCCCGCGTGTCGGATGAGCACGTCGCTGAGCTGCGCGATCACGGTGGTCGTCGCCCGGCTCTCGGCGACCGACAGCACGAGCGGGCCGGAGCCGAGGCTCGGTCCGATATCGGGGGTCGAGAGGCTGACGGCATGGAGGTTCATGCCGTCGTCGCGCATGCTCACCCGGCCGGTCACTGCGACGATCGCGTCATTGAGCAGGGCCGGGGAGAACTCCTGGTAGGTCTTGCCGAGGAACATCACGTCGATGGTGCCGCCGAAGTCCTCGATCTGGATGATGCCGTACTGGTTGCCCGAGTTGCGCGCGACCCGGTGCTGAACGCTCGTGATGAGACCCGCAACGGTGACGCGCTCGCCCTCGGCCGCGACCTCTCCCCCGAGCAACTCGGTGATGGTTGACGAGGCGAGCTTGGCGAGGTGCGTCTCAAGGCCGGCGAGCGGGTGGTCGCTGACATAGAGGCCGAGCATCTCGCGCTCGAAGGCGAGCTTGTCGCGCTTCGACCACTCGGGGCGATCGGGCACCTGGCGCTCGGCGTGCGCCGGCTCGTCCCAGAGGCTGTCGAAGTCGAAGCCGAACTGGCCGTTGGCCTCGTTGCGCTTGTCGGTGACGACGCTGTCGACGGCATCCTCGTGGATCTCCATGAGGGCGCGCCGGGGGTGGCCGAGCGAGTCGAAAGCCCCCGATTTGATGAGGGACTCGACGGTACGCTTGTTGGCAACCTGGATCGGCACCTTCTGCAAGAAGTCGTGGAAGCTCGTGAAGCGGCCCTTCTCCTCACGCGAGCGTGAGATCGCCTCGACGACGTTGTGGCCGACGTTGCGCACCGCACCGAGGCCGAAGCGGATGTCACCGACACCCGACTCAGAAGGCACCGCGGTGAAGTCCACACGGCTCTCATTCACATCAGGCGCGAGCACCTTGATCCCCATGCGGCGGCACTCGCTGAGGTACATGCCGAGCTTGTCCTTGGAGTCGCCGACGCTAGTGAGAAGGGCGGCCATGTACTCGGCCGGGTAGTTGGCCTTGAGGTAAGCGGTCCAATAGCTGAGCACGCCGTACCCGGCGCTGTGCGCCTTGTTGAAGGCGTAGTCGGCGAAGGGCATGAGGGTGTCCCACAGCGTCTTCACGGCGCCGCTGGAGTAGCCGTTGGCGACCATGCCGGCCTCGAAGTCGGCGAACTGCTTGTCGAGCTCCTCTTTCTTCTTCTTACCCATTGCGCGGCGCAGCACGTCGGCTTGGCCGAGGGTGAAGCCTGCCACCTTCTGGGCGACCGACATCACCTGCTCCTGGTAGACGATGAGTCCGTAGGTCGTGTCGAGGATCTCCTTGAGCGCGTCCTCGAGCTCGGGGTGGATCGCCTCGATCGTCTGCAGGCCGTTCTTGCGCAGCGCGTAGTTCGTGTGCGAGTTCATGCCCATGGGACCGGGCCGGTAGAGCGCGATAACGGCCGAGATGTCCTCGAAGTTGGTCGGCTTGAGCTGGCGAAGGAGGGAGCGCATCGGCCCGCCGTCCAGTTGGAAGACACCGAGCGTGTCGCCCCGGGCGAGCAGGTCGTAGGTCTTCTGGTCGGCGTCGAGGTCAAGGTCCTCGATGACGAGCCGGGTGCCGGTGTTCTCCTCGATCATGCGCAGCGCGTCTTCGATGATGGTGAGGTTGCGCAGCCCCAGGAAGTCCATCTTGATGAGGCCGAGCGACTCCAGCGGGGGCTGGTCGAACTGCGTGATGATCGCGCCGTCGTCCTCGCGCTTCATGATCGGCAGCACGTCGAGCAGCGGCTCGGCCGACATGATCACGCCGGCCGCGTGCACCCCCCACTGGCGCTTGAGGTTCTCGATGCCGAGGGCAGTGTCGAAGACGCGGCTGGCCTCGCCATCGGTCTCGACGATGGCGCGGAAGTCGGCGGCCTCTTTGTAGCGCTCCGCGGTCTTGTCCATGATGTCGGTGAGCGGGATGTCCTTGCCCATGATCGCCGGCGGCATCGCCTTGGTGAGCTTCTCGCCCACCGAGTAGGGCATACCGAGCACGCGGGCCGAGTCCTTCAGCGCCTGTTTCGCCTTGATCGTGCCGTAGGTGACGATCTGCGCGACGCGGTCGTCACCGTACTTCTCGGTGACATAGCGGATGACCTCGGGGCGGCGGCGGTCGTCGAAGTCGACGTCGACGTCGGGCATCGAGACGCGCTCCGGATTGAGGAAGCGCTCGAAGATCAGACCGTGGTGGATCGGGTCGAGCTCGGTGATGCCCATCGCGTACGAGGCCATCGACCCGGCCGCTGACCCGCGGCCCGGCCCCACCCGGATGCCCTGGCTCTTGGCCCAGGCGATGAAGTCGGCGACCACGAGAAAGTAGCCCGGAAAGCCCATCTGCTTGATGACGTCGACCTCGTACTTGGCCTGCGCGAGGTGCTCGTCGCTCGGCGCGTTCTTGAAGCGCCGCTGCATGCCGGCGGCGACCTCCTTCTCAAACCAGGTGGCCTCGGTTTCGCCCTCCGGCACCGGGAAGCGCGGCATGAGGTCGCGGTGCTCGAAATTGACCTCGCAGCGCTCGGCGATGAGCAGCGTGTTGTCGCAGGCCTCGGGGTGGTCGGCGAACAGCTGGCGCATCTGCGCGGCGCTCTTGAGGTAGAACTCGTCGGAGTCGAACTTGAAGCGGTTCGGGTCGTCGAGGGTCGAGGCGGACTGCACGCAGAGCAGGGCCGCGTGCGCGGTGGCGTCGTGGGCGTGCGTGTAGTGCAGGTCATTGCTGGCGACCAGCGGGATCCCGAGCTCCTTCGCGAGCCGGATGAGGTCCTGCATGGTGCGGCGTTCGATATCGATGCCGTGGTCCATGATCTCGGCGAAGAAATTCTCTTTGCCGAAGATGTCCTGGAAGTCGGCCGCGGCCTGGCGCGCCTCGGCGTACTGGCCTAGCCGCAGGCGGGTCTGCACCTCGCCGCCGACGCAGCCGGTCGTGGCGATCACGCCCTTCGAGTACTGGCTGAGCAGCTCGCGGTCCATGCGCGGCTTGAAGTAGAAGCCCTCGATCGAGGCGAGCGACGAGAGCTTGAACAGGTTGTGCATGCCCTCGTTGTTCTGCGCCAGCAGGGTCATGTGGGTGTAGGCGCCCGATCCGGCGACGTCGTCCTGCGTCTGGCCGCTGTGGCCCCAGCGCACCCGGGTCTTGTCGCCGCGGGCTGTGCCCGGGGTGATGTACGCCTCGGTGCCGATGATCGGCTTGATGCCCTCCGCGGTCGCCGACTTCCAGAAGTCGTAGGCGCCGAACATGTTGCCGTGGTCGGTGATGGCGATGGCCGGCATCCCCTGGGCGGCTGCCTCGGCGACGAGGGGCTTAACCCTGGCCGCGCCGTCCAGCATGGAGTACTCGCTGTGCACGTGCAGGTGCACGAATGAGTCGCTGCTGGGGGGCACAGAATCTCCGAATGTTGAAGCCGAAACCCCACTCTAATTCGTGTCGGCTCAGGAGGCCCGGAGGATGTCCAGCGCGTTCTGAAGATCGGCCGGATACCGGCTCTCGAACTGCACGTATTCGCCCGTGGCCGGGTGCTTGAAGCCGAGCTTGTGGGCGTGCAGCCACTGCCTGCCGAGGCCCAGACGGGCGCTGATCGTGGGGTCGGCACCGTACATCGTGTCGCCGACGCACGGGTGGCGCTGCGCCGCCATGTGCACGCGGATCTGGTGGGTGCGCCCGGTCTCGAGGTGGATCTCGAGGAGCGAGGACGAGGGGAAGGCCTCGATCGTCTCGTAGTGCGTGATTGAGGGCTTGCCGCCCGCGGTGACGGCGAACTTCCAGCTCGACGAGGGGTGGCGTCCGATCGGCGCGTCGATCGTGCCGGTCAGCGGGTCGGGGTGCCCCTGCACCACCGCGTGGTAGATCTTGTCGACTTCACGGTCGTGGAAGGCGCGCTTGAGCTCGGTGTAGGCGTGCTCGGACTTGGCGACGACCATGAGGCCGGTCGTGCCGGCATCCAGTCGGTGCACGATGCCCGCGCGCTCGGCCGCGCCGGAGGTCGACACGCGAAAACCCGCGCCCGCGAGGGCGCCGAGAACGGTGGGGCCGTCCCAGCCCACTGAGGGGTGCGCCGCAACGCCGACCGGCTTGTCGACCACGACGATGTCGTCGTCGTCGTAGATGATGCCGAGGTCGGCGACGATGACCGGCTCGATGACGGGACCGGTACGCGACTCCCAGGTGACCTCGAGCCAGGCGTCGGCGCGCAGCCGGTCGGACTTGCCGACTGTCGCTCCGTCGAGGGTGACTCCTCCGGCCTCGGCGACCTCGGCCGCGAGGGTGCGCGAGAAGCCGAGCAGCTTCGCCAGACCGGCGTCGACACGCTCGCCGGCGAGCCCGTCGGGAACAGGGAGGCTGCGCGACTCGGTGGTCACGCGGCGTCCGCTGGCTCGGCGGCCGGCTTGCGCGGGGTGCGCGAGCCGTCGAGTCCGATGCCGCGGAGGGTGAGGATGATGAACAGTGCCATCGCCGACGTGATCGCCACGTCGGCCACATTGAAGATCGCCGGGAAGAGGTAGATCTGCAAGAAGTCGATTACATGGCCGATTCCGAAGCCGGGCTCGCGGAAGAGCCGGTCAAAGAGGTTGCCAGTTGTGCCGCCCAGCAGCAGACCGAAGACGACGGCCCAGGCCAGCGAGCGGATGCGGCGGGCGAACACGATGATGATGACGGTGACCAGTGAGGCCGCGATCGCGAAGATCCAGGTGCTGCCGCTGAGCAGCGAGAACGCCGCGCCCGAGTTCTTGACGAAACGGAACTGCAGCAGCTCTCCGAGCACCGGCACCAGCTGGTTCTCTTGGAGATTCTGGATGACGAGGAGCTTGGCTCCCTGATCTGCGGCGAAGACGACGAGAGCGATGGCAGCAAGAAGCACGAGCGTTCGCACGCTCGTGCTTCGAGAGCCTTCGTCTGGCGTCTCGGGCTTACTGTCCGGCAAAGCCGGGGTAACCCTGCGGGGCCTGCGGTGCTGCACCGTAGGCGGGAGCACCATAGGCGGGAGCCGGGGCCTCGTAGCCGGTCGGCGCGGGCTGCTGCTGCGGCGCGGCGGGCTGCGGGGCAGCCTGCTGGGGCACGAACTGCTGCGCGGCGGGCTGCTGCGGCTGGCTCGAGACGGTCGTCGCGTCGAGCTCGCGCAGCTGGCCCTCGATGTAGCCCTTGAGCTTGAGGCGGTAGTCGCGCTCGAAGTTGCGCAGCTCTTCGATGCGGGCTTCGAGCGCCTGGCGCTCCTGCTCGAGGCCGTTGTTGGCCGCGCGCTGCTGCGCCTCGGCCTCCTGCACGACACGGGCGGCTGCTGCCTGTCCCTCGGCGATGAGAGCGTCGCGCTTCTCGATGCCCTCGCGCACGTGCTGCTCGTGCAGGGTGCGGGCGAGCTGGAGCAGGTTGTTGGTGTTGCCCTGGTCTTCCATGCCGGCCGCGGCGAATGCCGGAGCGGCCTGCGGCGGCTGGGGTGCCATCTGGGGCGGCGGGGCCATCTGGGGTGCCTGCTGCTGCGGAGCGGGCTGCTGGGCACCAGCGGACTGCAGCTGGTTGATGCGCGCGTCGGCCTGCATGAGGCGCTGGCGAAGCTCCTCGTTCTCCTGGTTGAGACGGCGGAGCTCGACTACAACCTCGTCGAGGAAGTCATCGACCTCGTCCTGGTCATAGCCCTCACGAAACTTCGTGGGCTGGAATCGCTTATTGACTACGTCTTCTGGGGTCAAAGCCATTGCCGTCACCTCTACAACTTTCTTCAACCATTTGTTTAATGTTGAGCGCCCGCCAAGATTACTTCATGTGCGCCCGAAAGGCGCAACGACGGCTCCCCAACAGGGTACATCGGGTTCGCTGGGAACCGCATGACGCAGCTAGCGCAGCTGCGCGGAGACGATGTAGCTGAGCACGATCGCCACGAGCATGACGATGGTCCACGAGAAGTCGAGGGCCACTGCGCCGAGGCGCACCGCCGGAACAAACCGGCGGACGAACTTGATGGGCGGGTCGGTGATGGTGAAAACCACCTCGGCCAGCACGAGTCCCGCTCCCGCCGGACGCCATCCACGGTTGAAATTGACGACGAAGTCGAGAATGAGACGCACCCACATAATGAGGATGAAGATGCTGAGGGCGGCGTAGACCGCCCAGAAGAGTACTGACACGTACTAAAGGCTACGGGGCTTTTCGCCGAGCGAAAAACGGGGCACTGTTCTACTGCTGGGCGAAGAACGAGGCCTCGACGTCGCTCTCCACCTCGCCCGGGTCACCGCTGACGGCGACGTGAGCGGGAGACAGCAGGAAGACCTTGCTCGTGACCCTCTCGATCTTGCCGTAGAGGCCCTCGGACAGTCCGCTGGCGAAGTCAACCAGGCGGCGTGCCTCCGGCTCGCTCATCTGCGACAGGTTGATGATCACCGGAATGCCCTCGCGGAAGTTCTCGGCGATCACCTTTGCGTCCTTGTAGGCACGGGGGTGCACGGTGAGGATCTCGTTCATCTCCTGCGCCGCGTGCTGGCGCACCGGCGCGGGGCGTCGCAGCTGGGTCACCGGAGCGCGGTTGACCGCCTCACGGTGCGGCTGGGCCACCGGCTGGGCGGGGGCAGACGGCACTCCGGCGTCGTAGTCGAACTCTTCATCGGCGAGTCCGAGGTAGACCATCGTCTTGCGCAGTGGGTTGGCCATCAGTGTTTCCTCCAGAGAATGTCTCTCTGCGAGATTAACCCTGAGGCGGACGGTTTCCGGTGATTGCCGTCCCGATGCGCAGGTGTGTCGCGCCCGCGGCGATCGCTTCGCGGTAGTCCCCCGACATGCCGATCGAGAGGTCGGTCGCCTGCGGGGCCAGCTGGAGAAGACGGCCGGATGCGGTGCGAACCCGCTCGAAGGCGGCCGCGGGATCCTCCCCGACGGGTGCGACCGCCATGATGCCGCGCAGTGCCAGCGAGCCGGATGCGAGAACCCGCTCTGCCAGCTGATCGAGCGCCTCGGGCTGCACACCGCCGCGCTGCGGGTCGTCCGTGAGGTTGAGCTGCAGGAAGACCTCCGCAGAGATGCCGGTCTTGGCCAGCGCGTCGACGAGCGACGCACGGTCGACAGAATGGATCACCCGGGCGTACTCGAGCGCCGCCGCGGCCTTGTTGCTCTGCAACTGCCCGATGAAGTGCCAGGTGAGGCCGAGATCCGCCGTCTCGGCAGCCTTCGCGGCCGCCTCCTGGTGGCGGTTCTCGCCCACGTCGTGCGCACCGAGTGCGGCCAGCTCGCGCACGAGCGCCGCCGGATGGAACTTGGTGACGACGATCGTGGTGATCGAGGCTGGATCGCGGCCGGCATCGCGGGCTGCGCCAGCGACATCCGCGAGCGTTGCCTGGTATCGCTCTGCGAGCGTCACTTCAAGAAGTCGGGGATGTCGATGTCGTCGTCATCGTCGTCGAAGCCGCGGCCGCTGGGGGCGACCGGCACCTGCTCCTGCGCATAGGGGTCGGACGCCGGCTGTACCGGCGCCGTGGCCCCGGTCTCGGGAGAGACGTAGTTCTCGCGGCGCGCTTCCTTGGTTCGACTGGGCTCGCCCCCGTCAAAGCCTGCGGCGATCACCGTGACCCGCACCTCGTCGCCGAGGGTGTCGTCGATGACGGCACCGAAGATGATGTTCGCCTCGGGGTGCACGGCCTCCTGCACGAGGCGGGCCGCGTCGTTGATCTCGAAGATGCCGAGGTTGGACCCGCCCTGGATGCTGAGCAGCACGCCGTGCGCACCGTCGATCGAGGCCTCGAGCAGCGGGCTGGCCACGGCGAGCTCTGCCGCCTTGATCGCGCGGTCGGCACCGCGGGCCGAGCCGATGCCCATCAGCGCGGAACCCGCGCCCTGCATGACCGACTTGACGTCGGCGAAGTCGAGGTTGATGAGGCCGGGGGTGGTGATGAGGTCGGTGATGCCCTGCACACCCGCGAGCAGCACCTGGTCGGCGGTGGCAAATGCCTCGAGCATGCTGATGCCGCGGTCGCTGATCTCGAGAAGGCGGTCGTTGGGCACGACGATGAGGGTGTCGACCTCGCTCTTCAGCTGGGCGACGCCGATCTCGGCCTGCGCCGAACGGCGCTTGCCCTCGAAGCCGAAGGGCTTGGTGACGACACCGATCGTCAGGGCGCCGATCGACTTGGCGATGCGCGCGACGACGGGGGCGCCACCGGTTCCGGTTCCGCCGCCCTCGCCCGCGGTGACGAAGACCATGTCGGCACCGGCGAGGGCCTCTTCGATCTCTTCCGCGTGGTCCTCGGCGGCGCGTCGGCCGACTTCGGGGTCGGCGCCGGCGCCCAGTCCGCGTGTCAGCTCCCTGCCGACGTCGAGCTTGACGTCGGCATCGCTCATGAGCAGCGCCTGGGCGTCGGTGTTGATCGCGATGAACTCCACGCCGCGCAGGCCGAGCTCGATCATGCGGTTAACGGCGTTGACGCCGCCGCCGCCGATACCGACGACCTTGATCACGGCGAGGTAGTTCTGCTTCGATGTCACGACAAGCCTTCCACGGTACTGAAACGTTCAACCTCTAGTTGAGGATTAAAGTTATGCTCAGTATGCAATTCCTGCCTTGAGGGTAGGTCGGCGGCCCGGCGCATCGCGGTTGCAGGGCGGCGTGTCGGGATTCCCGGCTAGCGTGAGCGCACGACCGGCGCGTCGGGCGCACTGATGTCGAACTCGACCCGGGTAGTTGGCGCCTGGGTGGTGAGCAGGGTTGCCAGCACGCGCGCCTTGAACGCCGACCGGTCCACGCTCCCCCACGTCACCGCCTGGATGTCGCCGGCGAGCACGAAGGTGACGTCGTCTTTGGTGGTGGCCGAGATCACGTCGACCTGGGCGAGGAGTTCGGGCGGCAGCGCGAGCAGCACCTCGATGGCCGAGGCGAAGGCGGGATTGCCGATCGAGGCGTCGCCGGCGGCGATCACCGGCAGCCCGGCTGTGCGCGTCGCCACGTGCTCGATGACGATCCCCGCCGGATCGACCACGGCGAACTGGCTGCCATCGGCGACGAGCCCCACCGGCTGACGCTCGACGATGGTCACGACGAGCGTGTGGGGCGGCACCGACTCCGTCGTGTAGCTGCGGATCAGCGGGAAGGCTGCGAGCTCGTCGGTGAGGCGGTCGAGGTCGACGAGCGCGAGCGGGGTGCCGAGCTGGCCGTCAATTGCCTCGTGCACGGCCGCGGCATCCACGCGGTTGGCGCCGACGATGGTGATCTCCTTGAGGGCCAGCAGGGGCGACCACACCGCGACGGCGATGAGGGTCGCGAAGACGGAGGCGAGGGCGATACCGGAGACCACGAGGCGGCGGCGCGAGCGGGCGCGGCGCGTGAAGCGCTTCACCTCGCCGCGCTCATAGATCTTGCGCTCGCGCTTCGCGGCACGCAGCTCACGCGTGGCGGGGGCGGCAGATAGTGGCTTCGGCGGCTTCTGCTGCGCGATGGGCGTCACTGTGGCGTTCTTCGGCACCGGGGGCGGCGCGGGGTCAAAGCCCTGGGGGCGCTTCATGATGCCGCCCTTCTCCATCCGTCTCGGAGCCATACCGTTGCCGGCGCCGCGAACTAGACAATTTTAGGACGCCGCCGGCACCATCCCGCGTCTGGCGCGCCCGTGGGGCGCTAGCCCGGGTGTCACACCGCCGCGCAGCGACCTCGTCTCAGACAGGAATCGACGACAGCTGCTCGCCGCTCTCGGAGGTCGATTGCAGGGCCTCGAGAAGCTGGGGAACCAGCTTGTAGACGTCACCGCACGAGAGGGTCATGACGATGTCACCCGCGCGAGCGACGCGGGCGACCTCCCGCGCGGCGTCGTCCCAGTCGGGCTTGTACGCGACGCGTGATTTGTCGGTGAATCCATTCCAGACGAGTTCGCCCGTGACGCCCTCGACGGGGTCCTCGCGCGCACCATCCACCTTTACAACGACCGTGTAGTCGGCGAGCTTCTCGTAATAGGCGGCAAATTCGTGCGACCGCAGCTTGGTGCGGCTGTACAGGTGGGGCTGGTGTACCGCGATCACCCGACCACCACCGACAACCGTGCGCGCACCCGCGACCGCGGCTGCGGCCTCGAGGGGCTCGTGCGCGTAATCGTCATACACGCGCACACCCCGCGCCTCGCCCTTGAGCTCGAATCGGCGCTTTGTGCCGCCGAAGGTGCCGAGTTGCTCGATTGTCTCGTCCGGGTCGAAGCCGAGCTCCACGAGCGTCGCGAACGCGCCCGCGGCATTTACCGCATTGTGGCGACCGGGCACGTCCAGGCGCCCGGCATACTCCTTGCCGCGGTAGTGCAGCGTGAATGCGACCTTCGCGTCGCTCGTGATATCGGTGATGCGCACATCCGCTCCCTCGGCTTCGCCGAAGGTGACAATCCTCTTGTCGGTCAGACGCTCGAGCACGCGCTGCGTCGGAGCATCATCGCTCGACGCTACGACGAACTCGCGTGCCCTTTGGCAGAACTCCACGAACGCGTCGATGAACTTCTCGTCGCTGCCGTAGTGATCCAGGTGCGCGGGGTCGACGTTGGTGATGAGGGCTACCGAAGTGTCGTACAGCTGGAACGAGCCATCCGACTCGTCGGCCTCGATGACGAACAGCTCGCCACTGCCCGATGAAGAACTCGTGCCCAACGCCTGGATGACACCGCCGTTCACGAAGCTCGGGCTCTGCTGCAAGCCGCGCAGCCCGGTGACCAGCATTCCGGTGGACGTCGTCTTTCCGTGGGCGCCGGCGACCGTGACGAGGCGCTGCTCACGAGTCAGCCACACGAG
>JAAFHU010000036.1 GCA_013297645.1 Actinomycetota bacterium | reverse complement strand
GTCGTCGCCGGGCTCCGCGAACGCGGTGCGCTTCTCGGCAGGCACCGTGACGGTGCGCTGTGTCGTGTCGACGGTCAGCGGGGAGCTGAACTCGACGGTGGGCTCGGAGCCGAAGTCGCCACTGAGCTTGACACTGTCAGACACAGAACCCGACGCTGCGGGCGTGCAGTCGCCGCTGTCGGGCGCGCTCGAGCACGCGGTGAGAGACGCGGCGATGATTCCCGCGAGGGCCAGAGCTACTGCTGTGCGCACGACGCACCTTCCTGTTGTGAGGCGTTGCTGTCACCAGTCTGGTGCATGAAAGCTATGAGGCGGCCCTCAGCGGGCGCGGCGTCGCCCGACGACGTGCCCTGTCACGAGCGCGAGGCCGATAACGGCCCAGCCGACGACGAGGGTTCCGACAGGGATTCCGAGAAGCGTCACCATGGCGTAGTGCACCGTCTCCGGCTTCACATCGCGATCGGAGACCGAGTACACGAAGGCCAGGTCGCTCGTGATCTGCTTCTTGGGCTCGGTGTAGGTGATGTCGAAGACCGTGAGGTACGCCCCCATCGCAGTCAGGCGGGCATCAGAGACCTCGCCCGCCCAAGCGACACTGACATCGCCGTCGATCTCGACCGTGGGCGAATTTGCCTTGGCCACGGTGACCCGCTGCTTGTCGAAGACGTACAGCCGCATGCTCTGCGGCGCGGTCTCTACCTGGCTGATGCGCGTGGGATAGATGAGCCGGGTGGTCTCGAAGGTGAGGCGAATGGGGTCCAGCTGCCCGGTCATCGGGTCGTCGCCCATCAGGCGCAGCACGGTGAAGCTCCAGCCGCGCTCGACATAGCTGGCGAGGGACTTCGTGACCGTCTCACTGAAGCTGTAGCCATTGGCGGCGAGCCACGTGTTGAGGCCCGCGGTGTCGACGGCCGCGATCGTCGTCGCTTCGAGGGGTCCGACCTGCACACGGTCGAGCACCTCGACCTCGGAGGGCGGCGGGTCGGGCATCAGGTAGCCGAGCCCCCACCAGTCGGTCTCGACACGACGCACCGGCGCGACAGTGTTCTCGATGGTCTCAAAGAGGCGGGGATCGCCGTCCTCGACGATCGCGGGAAGCGGTGTCGGAATGACGATGCCGAGCTCGAGGGCGTCGGATTCCACGTCGAGCAGCAGCTCCATCGTCTCCTTGGTGCCGTCCCAGTGCACGAGAGCCCGCTCGTTCGACACGGCCACCGTCGCGCCGTCCGGGGCGACAACGACCCCGCAGCCACAGGCGAAGGCCGGGGATGCCGCGGCCGTTCCGACAAAAATGGCGCTCAATACTCCAATCGCCACCAGTCGCCGCATGACCCCCATCCTGCCAGAGCGGGAGGGTAGAACCGTCTGGTTCTAGGCGCGTTGGGTGACGGGTTCGTGCATTACCGGGAAATTCACAGACGCGGCGATGAAGCACTTCGCGCTGGCCTCGGCGTGGAGCTCCGTTGCGAGCGCCAGATCGCCGGCGCTGACCGTCACGCGGGGGCGCAGGGTGGCGAGAGTGAAGTGCCCTCCGCCGTCGTGGGTCTGCTCCATGGTGCCGGTGGCGGCATCCGTGTATTTCTCGACGACGATGCCATGGCTGGCGGCGACGTGCAGGTAGCTGAGCATGTGGCACTGGCTGAGCGCCGCGAGCAGGAGCTCCTCGGGATTCCAGCGGTCACTGTCACCGCGGAACGAGCGGTCGCTCGAGCCCTCCAGCTCGTGCTTGCCCTCGGCGCGCACCACGTGGTCGCGCCCGTACGACCGGTAGTCGCTCGTGCCAGAACCGCGATTGCCCGTCCACTCGATCTCGAGGGCGTAATGGTGCTCCAACTTCATAGACTTATCCCACCATGAACACCACTGCCGTTGCTCAAGAGCGCCTCGTAAAAACCGCCATTCCCGGACCGAAATCGGTCGCCCTGCAGCAACGCCGCCTGGCCGTCGTGTCGGCCGGCGTCGCCTCCGCCCTTCCCGTCTTCATCGAGCGCGCGCACGGCGCCATCGTCGTCGATGTCGACGGCAACCAGTTCATCGACCTCGGCTCGGGCATCGGGGTCATGACGATCGGGCACACCGACGACGGCGTCGTCGCTGCCGCGCAGCAGCAACTGGAGCTGCTCACCCATGCGATGTTCACCATCACCCCCTACGAGTCGTACGTGCGGGTCTGTGAGCTGCTCGCCGAGCACACGCCCGGCAGCTTCGCCAAGAAGTCAGTGCTGCTCAACAGCGGCGCGGAGGCCGTCGAGAACGCGGTGAAGATCGCCCGCAAGTTCACCGGCCGCAGCGGCGTCGGTGTCATCGACCACGCCTACCACGGCCGCACCAACCTCACCATGGCGATGACCTTCAAGGCCATGCCCTACAAACTCGGCTTCGGCCCCTTCGCGCCCGATGTGCACCACGCGCCGAACAGCTACCCCTTCCACGACGGACTGAGCGGCGCGGATGCTGCGGCCCGCACGATCAGCTACCTCGAGAAGAAGGTGGGCGCCACCGACCTCGCCTGCATCGTCGTCGAGCCGATCCAGGGCGAGGGCGGCTTCGTCGTGCCCGCACCCGGCTACCTGCGCGCCCTCCAGGAATGGTGCACCGCCAACGGCGTCGTCTTCATTGCCGACGAGATCCAGAGCGGCATGGCACGCACGGGCCGCTGGTACGCGAGCGAGCACATGGATGTCGAGCCCGACATGGTGCTGACCGCCAAGGGCATCGCCGGCGGGCTTCCGATCGCGGCCGTCACCGGCCGCGCGGAGATCATGGACGCGTCGCACCCCGGCGGGCTGGGAGGCACCTTCGCGGGCAACCCGGTCGCGGCCGCAGCGGCCATCTCGGTCTTCGACTCCATCGCGTCGAAGAACCTCCTCGCCGAGGGGGCCCGCATCGAGGGCGTGCTGAAGCCGGCGCTCACCGCGCTGCAGGCGAAGTACCCGGTCATCGGCGACGTGCGCGGCATCGGCGCCATGATCGCGATCGAGCTCGTGCAGCCCGGGTCGCACGAGCCGAATGCCGCGGCCGTGGCGTCCGTTGCCGCCTATGCGGCCCAGCACGGGGTGCTGCTGCTCACCGCCGGAACATACGGCAACGTCATCCGCTTCCTGCCGTCGCTGGCGATCTCGAACGAGCTGCTCACCGAGGCGCTCGGCGTGATCGACGAGGCCTTCGCGACGCTTTAGGAGTACAGCGACGCGACGGCCTCTCGAAACGCCACCGTGTGGCGCTCGACGTCGGCGGCGGTCGTCGCCGGGCACATGAGGGCCATGTTGTGGAAGGGCGTCAGCAGGATCCCCCGGTTGAGCGCGTGCAAGTGCAGGTACTGCTGCAGCTCGAAGTCGTCCGCGTCGGCGGCCTCTGCGCCGTCGTGCGGGGCCCGCGGCAGAAAGCTGTACTCGCTGCGGGCGCCGAGCTGGGTGACCTGCCAGGGCACACGGAACTCGTCGAGGGCCGCCTGCACGCCCTCGGTCCACTCGGTCGCACGCTGGATCATCGCGGGGTAGGCCTCGGCTGTGAGAACTTCGCCGAGGGTCGCCCGAATGCCCGCCATCGAGACGGCGTTGCCGGCGAGGGTGCCGCCGACTCCCCCGACGTCGATGTCCTCGAGGTCGAGCGAGTCGCGCACCCGGGCCGCGAGCGGCGCCGACATGCCGAAGGCACCGGCAGGGATTCCGCCACCGATCGCCTTGCCGACGACGACCGCGTCGGGCTGAAGCGAATCACGCTGGGTCATGCCGCCCGGCCCGGCGCACAGGGTGTGCGTCTCGTCGATGATGAGGATCGTGCCCGTCTCGGTGCACAGGTCGCGCAGGTAGTCGTGCCATCCGTCGTCGGGGAGCACGATTCCGATATTGGTCATCGCCGGCTCGATGAGCACGGCGGCCACGTCCAGACGCCATAGGGCTTGCTCGAGGGCGCGCTCATCGTTGAATGGCACGACGACCGTGGTCTCGTCGAGTGGAACGGGGGCGCCGATGTTGCCGCGCCGGGCGACCACCCGATCGTCGTCGAGGGTGGCATAGGCCTCATCCACCGTGCCGTGGTAGCAGTAGTCGATGACGAGCACCTTCGGCCGCCCGGTCACCTGGCGGGAATATCGGATGAGGCTGCGGTTGGCATCGGTCGCCGAGAGCGTGAACTGCCAGCTGGGCAGGCCGAATCGCTGCTCGAGCAGCGCCGCGGCCGCCGCCGCGTCGCTGGTGGGCAGCATGAAGGTCGACCCCTTGGCCAATTGTGCAGAGATCGCCGCGACCGATGCGGCGGGCGCGTGCCCGCACATCGCGCCCGTGTCGCCGAGGCAGAGGTCGACATGGTCCACGCCGTCGACGTCGCGAAAATGCGCCCCGGCCGCGCTCTCGACGTACACCGGCCACGGGCCGGGCCATTTGGCCATCCAGAGCATCGGCACGCCATCGGGCATGTGCGGCACGGCCGCCTGCCAGAGCTCGCGCGAACGCGGGTGCGTCTCCTCGAAGCGGGCGACTTCGTCTGCCCAGAGGTTCGCGAGTCGGGCGCGGTGCGGGTACGGCATTGCTGCGCTGCTGCCTCTACTGCTTGGCGAGGCGTTTGCGCCGCGCCGCCGCACTGAGCTGCGACACGACAACAGCGATGATGGCGATGAAGAACACGGCGGATGCGACAACGTTCGCCTCGGCCGGCATGCCCTTGGCCGCCGCGGTGTAGAGGTACTTCGGGAAAGTGGTGAAGGGCCCGGAGTTGAAGTTGGTGATGATGAAGTCGTCGAAGCTCAGCGCGAAGCTCAGCAGCGCCGCGGCGATGATGCCCGGCAGCAGCAGCGGGAAGGTGACCCGCATGAAGACCTGCCCGGGGCTCGCGTAGAGGTCACGGCCGGCCTCCTCCATCGCCGGATCGAGCGAGGCGACGCGGGCGCGCACCGTGACGACGACGAAGCTGATGCAGAACATGGTGTGCGCGAGGATGACAGTCAGAGCACCCTTCGGGATGCCTGCAGTGAGGAACTCGGCCGCGAGGCCCGTGCCGAGCACGATCTCGGGCGTCGCCATCGGCAGGAACAGCAGCAGCGTGGTCGCCGCCCGGAACCGGAAGCGGTAGCGGACGAGCGCGATCGCGATCATGGTGCCGAGGGTCGTGGCGAGCAGCGTGGCGACGAGCCCGACGATCACGCTGTTGAGGAAGGACTGGCAGACCCCCTGCTCGTCGCAGAGGTACACCCAGTTGTCGAGCGTGAAGCCACGCCATGAGATGTTGGTGCGGCGCGAGTCGTTGAAGGAGAAGACGATCGTGTAGGCGATCGGAATGAGCAGGAACACGAACGCCAGAACCGCGTAGATCCAGATCGTGTACCGGGAGAAGAAGCGGCCGATCATACGAGGTCCTCCGTTCCGCTCTTACGCACGTAGATGCTCACGAGGATCAGGATCGCCGCCATGAGGATGATCGACAGCGCCGCGGCTATCGGATAGTTCTGCGAGGTGAAGAACTGGCTCTCGATGACGTTGCCGACCATGGCCGTCTCGGAGGACCCGAGGAAGGCGTTGCTCGCGTTGACGAAGTCGCCGCTGATCGGGATGAAGGTGAGTAGCGTGCCAGAGATGACGCCGGGGGCAGAGAGCGGCAGGGTCACGCTGAGGAAGGTGCGCACCGGGCTCGCGTAGAGGTCGCTGCCCGCCTCGACGTAGCGCAGGTCGAGCTTCTCGAGCGACGTGTAGATCGGCAGGGTCATGAAGGGGATGAAGTTGTAGGCCAGGCCGAAGATGACCGCGCCGGGGGTGCCGGTGAAGTGGGCATCCGACCCCAGCAGCGAGAGCGCCTTGAGTGTCGAGATGACGGGGCCCTCGTCGCTGAGGATCTGCTTCCAGGCGAGGGTGCGCAGCAGGAAGCTGATGAAGAAGGGGGCGATGACGAGGGTCAGCGAGAGGGCCTGCAGCAGCGGGAACTTGCGCAGCGTCACCCCGATGAAATACGCGAGCGGATAGCTGAACAGCAGGGCGAGCGCCGTCGCCACCACCGCGTACAGCAGCGATCGCAGCATGTGCTCGCTGTAGGTACTGAAGACGAAGCCGTAGTTCTCGATCTTGAAGGCGTACTCATAGACGCCGATGTCGGTGCCCGGAGTCTTCGCCTGGAACGATGTGAGCACGAGCGAGACGAGCGGCACCAGGAAGAACAGCGCGAGATAGGCGATGCCGGGCAGCAGCAGGAGCAGGGCTACTTTGCTGCGGCGGCGCGGCGCCGATTCAACAACCGGGGCGGATGTCGCGAAAGCTCCGAAGGCCATCTCAGGCCTCCTCGAGCTCTTCCTCGAGCTTCTCGCGCCGCTGCACCGCGATGGACTTGGTATCGGTGTCGGGCTCGAAGCGCGGGCCGTCGGCCGGATCGTCAAGGAGGCCGAAACCGTGGTCGACGGTCCAGGCCAGCCAGACCTCCGCACCGTCGTTGACGACGGGTCCGAAGACCATGTTCTGCGCGAAGACGATGACGTTGCCGAGCTTGGGCACGGTGACCGAGTACTGCGTCGAGACTCCGCTGAACGAGACGTCGTTGACCCGACCAGGGCCGATGACGTTCGTGCCGGGCGTGGGCTTAGGTGCGCTCGTGTGGAGCATGAGCTTCTCCGGCCGCACCCCGATCGTCACCTCGCCGGCGTGCCGCTGGGCGCGCTCGCGCGGAACCTCGATCTTCGTGCCGGCGACATCGACGATGATCGATTCCTTGCCGCTGTTCGTCACCGTGCCGGTGAAGAGGTTCGACTGACCGAGGAAGTTGGCGACGAAAGCGGTCTTCGGCAGCTCGTAGAGCTCCTCCGGGGCGCCCATCTGCTCGATCTGGCCCTTGTTCATGACCGCGACGGTATCGGCCATGGTCATGGCCTCCTCCTGGTCGTGGGTCACGTGCAGGAAGGTGAGGCCGACATCCGACTGGATGTCCTTGAGCTCGATCTGCATCTGGCGGCGCAGCTTGAGGTCGAGGGCGCCGAGCGGCTCGTCGAGCAGGAGCAGGGCCGGGCGGTTGACCACGGCGCGGGCCAGGGCGACGCGCTGCTGCTGACCGCCCGAGAGCTGCGCCGGCTTGCGCTGCGCGACGTGGTCGAGCTCGACCAGCCGCAGCGCCTCGTGGGCCTTGCCGAGCGGGTCGGCGATCCGCCGTCTCTTCAGTCCGAAGGCGACGTTCTCGAGCACGGTCATGTGCGGGAAGAGCGCGTAGCTCTGGAAGACGGTGTTAACCGGCCGCTGGTAGGGCTTGGTGGTCGTGACGTCCTTGCCGCCGATGAGGATGCGGCCCGCGGTCGGGTCCTCGAGCCCGGCCACGAGGCGCAGCGTCGTCGTCTTGCCGCAGCCCGAGGGGCCGAGCAGGGCGAAGAACGACCCGGCGGGGATCGTGAGGTTGAGCTCTTCGATCGCGGTGAAGCCCGGGAACCGCTTGGTGATCCCGACGAGCTCGAGGTCGGCGCCGGCTTCGGCGAACCCTCCGGCCATGCTCAGGCGCCCAGGAGGACGCTCTGGAAGCTGTCGCCGAAGGACTGCTCCTCGTCGGCGGTCAGCGCACGGAAGACCTTGACTTTCGCCAGCGTCTCTTCATTGGGGAAGATCAGCTGATTCTCGGCGAGGGCCGGGTCGATCTTCTCGGCCTCGGCCTGGGCGCCGACGACCGGAGTGATGTAGTTCACCCAGGCGGCGACCTCGGCCGCGACCGCGGGGTCGTAGTAGTAGTCGATGAGCTTCTCGACGTCGGCGTTCTTCTTCGTGCCCACCGGGATGACGAAGTTGTCGTTCCACAGCGTGCCGCCGGTCTCGGGGATGACGAACTCCCACTTGTCGCCGGCCTCGGCGTTGATGACCGTGACGTCGCCCGACCAGACGATCGCCGCGATGGTGTCCTCGTTCTTGAGGTCCTCGAGGTAGCTGTTGCCCTTGATGTTGCGGATCTGGCCACTCTCGACCTTCTCGCGGAACAGGTCGATGGCCTTCTCGAAGTCCTCGGCGGCGAAGTCGCTCGAGATGTCGACACCCTGCTCCGCCATGATGAGGCCGATGGTGTCGCGCATCTCGCTGAGCACTCCGACGCGGCCCTTGAGCTCTGGGGCCCACAGGTCGCTGACGTTCTTGAGGCCCTGGGGGTAGAGCTCCTTGTTCCAGCACAGGCCGGCGAATCCGCCCTGCCAGGGCAGCGAGAAAGTGCGGCCGGGGTCGAAGCCCGGGTCCTGCAGGGATGGCAGCAGGTTCTTCGCGTTCGGGATGTTGGCCTTGTCGAGCTCTTGCACGTAGCCAAAGCGGATGAGGCGGCCCACCATCCAGTCGGTGAGGCAGACGGTGTCGGCGCCAATGTCCTGGCCGAGTGCCAGCTGGTCTTTGACCTTCGCGTAGAAGGTGTTGTTGTCGTCGACGTCGATCTGGTAGCTGACGCGGATGCCCGACTCGTCTTCGAAGCGGTCCAGGGTCGGGTAGTTGCCCTCGTCATCCTCGTCGATGTAGGCCGCCCAGTTCGCCCAGACGATGCTGTTGCCGCTCGGTGCGCACGCCGTGAGGCTCACCGCGGAGGCGGCGCCGATGGTGCCCGCCGTGCCGAGCAGCATTCCCCGCCGTGAGATCTGTGCCTTGCGCGCTGCGGTGACCAGACTGCGGATCAGCGGGTCTTCGGGGAGGGATTTGCTCATCGTTGTTGTACTCCTCGCAGGTGGGAACGCGTTGGTCGATACTTGCACACGGTGCGGCGCGAGCACAGCGTTCAAGGAGCAAATCGCCCCGGTTGTAACAAGAATTTCACGAATTCAGAGGGTCGACGCCCGAAAATTGTGCGGAATCCATGGTGCCCCGCGACTACTGTGGAGGCATGAAGGTCGCGATTCCGAAAGAGATCAAGAACAACGAATACCGCGTCGCGATCACCCCGGCGGGAGTGCACGAGCTCGCGATCCACGGTCACGAGGTGATGGTGGAGACCGGCGCGGGGCTCGGTTCGTCGATCACCGACGCCGAGTATGAGGAGGCCGGCGCCATCATTGGCGCCGATGCCGCGACCACCTGGGCCTTCGCCGATCTGCTGCTCAAGGTCAAGGAGCCGATCGCCTCGGAGTACGGCTACCTGCGCGACGACCTCGTGCTCTTCACCTACCTGCACCTCGCCGCCGACCGGCCGCTCACCGACGCATTGCTGGCCTCGGGCATCACCGCCATCGCCTACGAGACCGTGCAGCTGCCGACGCGCGCGCTGCCGCTGCTCGCGCCGATGAGCGAGGTTGCCGGCCGCCTCGCGCCCATCGTGGGTGCGAACGCCATGCTCAAGCCGAACGGCGGCCCGGGCCTGCTCGTGCCCGGCGTTCCCGGAACCCACCCCGCGACGATCGTCGTGCTCGGCGGAGGCGTCGCCGGCACGAGCGCCGTCTCGGTCGCGGTCGGACTGGGCGCCGACGTCACGGTGCTCGACACCAACTTGCAGCGCCTGCGCGAGCTTGACGCGCTCTACGCAGGGCGGATCAAGACCATCGCCTCGAACAGCTTCGAGATCGAGCGTGCCTGCCTCTCGGCCGATATGGTGATCGGCTCGGTTCTGGTCCCCGGTGCCAAGGCTCCCAAGCTGGTCAGCAACTCGCTCGTCGAGCGCATGAAGCCGGGCAGTGTGCTCGTCGACATCGCGGTGGACCAGGGCGGATGCTTCGCCGACACCCGGCCGACCACGCACGCCGATCCCACCTACGCGGTGCACGGCTCCCTGTTCTACTGCGTTGCCAACATGCCGGGCGCGGTGCCGAACACCTCGACCTATGCCCTGACGAACGCGACGATGCCCTACATTCGCTCGATCGCGAACCTCGGCTGGCAGGAGGCCCTCGCGGCGGATCCCGCGCTGGCACTCGGGCTCAACACCCGCGCAGGCTCGCTCACCAACGCTCCGGTCGCCGCCGCGCACGGCCTCGAGTCAATCGCCGTCTAGAGCCGCACCCGAACCGCGTCGCCCTCGGGCTCCAGAAGCCAGCCCGTCGTGCCGGGGTCGGCGATCGGCGGCGGCAGGGTGCGCCGCCGCGACAGCTGGCGGAACTCCGTCGGCGAGCACTCGTGAAAGAGCACGGCCCGTTCGCGCGCGAGCGCACTGAACCTCGCCCAATCGGCGAGCCAGGACTCCGGGTCGGTGACCTCGACTCCCTGGTCGGCCAGGCGCGCCGCGAGCGCTCGTGGACGCGGTGACACCGCTAGACCGAAGTCGCGCGCGACGGGGGGCTCGGTGACGGGCACGGCGGCCCGCGGGGCGAGCACGAGCTGCACCCGGTCACCGCGCCACCAGCCAGCACCCGCACCGAGCCCGGGATCGAAGGTGTCGGTGCTTCCGCCGGCGATGACGTGCTCCTGCCGGGTTGGCATCCGCAGCAGAAGGCGGTGCTCGATGAGGCCGCCCAACTGCTGCAGAGTGGGGCCGAGCCGCTGCGCCGTCAGCACAACCGACGCCTGCGGGCGGCGCAGGGCCGCCGCCAGCCGGTCGACGAAGGCCTGCTGGTAGTCCGGGGGCAGCTGCGCGAGCACCGCGTCGACATCGTCGAGTAGAAGCAGGGGCGGCGGATCATCAAGAGCGTCCCACGCGGCCTCGACCCCGCTCGCCACAACCACACCGCCGTGCACGGCCGCCACTGCGTTCAGGGCCCCGGTCTTGCCGGAGCCGCCCGAACCGACGACGAGCAGACTGCCAGAACCCGGATGCCAGTCGATCGCCCGCTGCGCCTGCAGCTCCGGACGGTCGACAAGGCCGATCGCTCCGTCCGAGCTGCCCGGGGCGAGGGTGGCGGGCAGCGGATCGAGCCACGGCCGCCGAGGTGACCATCCCGACCCCCAGCGCAGCACGACCCCCGCCACGTCGTCGGAGGTTGCCCGCGCGACCTGCACCGGAAGCGGCTCCTCGCCGCCCCGGGCGAGCCAGGCGCGGCCGGGCGCCGGGGCCCCGAGGGCTGCGGCGTCAGTGCCGATGACGGCCGTGCTGTCCGCGCGGTTGTTGACGCGTAGCGAGATTCGCAGGGACGCGTTGGCGAGCACCGCGTCGCGCACGACCCCGGCGGGCCGCTGCGTGCACAGCACGAGGTGCACGCCGAGCGAGCGCCCGCGCGCCGCGACATCGGCGAAGAGCGCGTGCAGGTCGGGCAGCTCGGCCGCCATTGCCGCGAACTCGTCGACAGCGATGACGAGGCGCGCGAGCCCGGACACCTCGTCGATGGACCGCGCTCCCGCCTGGGCGATCACCCGCTCGCGGTGGCGCAGTTCGGCAGAGAGACTGCGCAGCGCGCGCGTCGCGCCGGCGGGCTCAAGGTCGGTGACGAGCCCGACGCAGTGCGGCAGGCTCGGCAGCGTTCCGAAACTGGTGCCGCCCTTGAAGTCGACGAGCAGCAGCGAGAGCTCATCGGGCGATCGCGCGGCCGCCATGCCGAGGAGCCAGGTGGTCAGCAATTCGCTCTTGCCGCTTCCAGTCGTGCCGCCGACGACCGCGTGCGGACCGTCGGCGGCGAGGTCGATCGCCGCCGCACCGGCGGCGGAGGTGCCGATGACGCTCGCCAGCACCCCGTGTGCGGGCGGCAGGTCGGCGAAGCACACGGCGCGCGGCAGTTGTGCCGCGCCGAGGCCCAGCCGCTCGGCCGCCTCCCGGGCGCGCGCGGCCCAGAGCACGGCCTCCTCCTGTGCGAGATAGAAGGGTGCGAAGCGCGTGCCTGCTGCCTCGCCGCGCAGGATGAGCGCGCCCGCGCCGTCAAGTTGCACGACCGTGTCGACTCCGCTCAGCGCCGCGGGATCAGCGGCCATCGCGAGGCGCACCCCCGCGACCCCCAGGGGGCCCTCGGTGACCGCGTGGGGCAGCTCGCCAAACCACGCCTCCTCACCCGTCACGCCGTACCGGGCAGGAGACGATGCCGCTAGAAGCTGCACGAGCAGTCCGCGCGCGAGGGCGGCGCACTGCACCGGCGGTCCGGCGATCCCCACGCCCGCACCCGCGGCGATCGAGATGGGCGAGGACTCCAGCAGTCTGGCCGACTCCCGTAGCTGCCGCAGCGCGAGAGACAGCTCGTCGTCACCGCGCACGACGCCCACGCCGTCGATCACGACCGCGCTGGGGCGATCGGCCAACCCGAGCACGAGCAGGGGCGGGTCGTCGGAGCCCCAGCGCACGGGCTGCGGGCCGGTGAGCAGCTCGCGGCCGGTGGGCGCGACGGCCCCGTGCAGGGCGCGCTCCCGCTCATGCTCGTCGGCGACTTCCTGCCGCGCCTGCTCGAGCTCCCGCTCGAAGCGCTCGGCCTCTGCCCGCGCGCGACGCCGTCCGCCGCGCCGCCCGTCGACCAGGCTCGCTCCCGCGATCACCGGTCCGAGGGCGGCGAAGACGAGCGAGAGGGCGGACTGCGTCACCATCCACAGCACGACGCTCATTAGCACGGGGGCGATGGTCGCGACCACCGGGAAGGGCTGCTTCGGCGCGGGCGCAGGGCGCGCCGGGGCGGCTATGCGCGCGATCGGGGCCGGGGGTGCTGGGAGCATCGCGTGCTAGTCAAGCGTCCGTCGCATCCAGCGGGTGTGAATAGTTGGATGTTGTGGATAGATCTCGCTGTGGAGGACTAGCTCACGACGAAGAACTGCTCCCCCATCGTCACCCGCGTGCCGCGGGCGACGCGGTAGCGCTTGCCGGGATCACAGCGGCGGGGAAGGGCGTCCGGCTCGCGAATGACGGTGCCGTTGCCCGAGAAGCGGTCGGACACCCAGAACGAGCCGGCCGTCTGCCCGAATTCCAGGTGCGTCTTCGACACCGACTTGCCGGGGTCGACGATCGTGACGACGTGGTCGAAGTACTCGGCGGGCTCGGGCACCGGATTGCGGCCCACGATGCCCGTGCCGACGACGGTCACGCTCTCGCCCGTGCTGAACTGCAGCACGAATCGCTGCCCGGTGACTCTGTTCGAGACGATGCGGGTCTTCTCGATGTCCTCCTCGACCCGGGGCGACGGCGTGGGGCGCAGCAGGCGTGCGGGAGGCTGCCAGGGGTCGGCGACCGGGGTGGGCGGCGGATCCTCGACGACGACGGGCGCGGTTCGAGAGACCTCGACCGGCTCCGGCTGCGGCTCCGGGGTCTCGACAGGCTCGACCACCGGCGGCACCGCCCGCACGCGGGTCATCACCGTCGCCCCGTCGATCTCCTCCAGGTCGACTGCGGTGAGGATCGCCGTGTCCGCGGCCGGAGAGACGCGGCGTACCAGTGGCGCGGCGAGCGAGCGGCCGCACTCCCCGCAGAAGAGAGCAGTCGCCGGCAGCTCGGTGCCGCAGTATCCGCAGGTCATCGTCGCGCCCCCGAGCGTCGCAACGCCCGTCGGCGTCCGCCGAGAGACCGCACCGACACGGCGGCGCGCAGACGCTCCCATCGGCTCCTGCCCTGATCGAGATCCGCGGTCAGCTCGTCGATCTGCTCCCAGAGGCTGGCGGCCTGGGCGGCGTCCGGCTCGACGGGCGCGAACACGGCGCGGTCGGCGATCTTCGCGACCCCGAGCGACTTCTCACCGCCCACTGTCGCGGCGAGCTCGCTGCGGGTGGCATAGCGGGGCAGCTCATAGCCGTGGTCCACCACCGCATCCTCGAACTCCCGCCAGCCGCCGCTGATGCGCTGCAGGGGCGAACCAACGCGGCGGCGCAGCTGACGACGGCGCAGTTTCGCGGCGATGATCACGATGAAGGGCGAGGCGAGAATGCCGAGTGCGAGCACCGTCCAGCCGAGCACCCGAGCTACAGCAATGAGCACCAGCACCCAGTCCTCGGGCGAGGGCCGGTCGTCGGGCGTGGACTCGACCGGGCTCTGATTGTCGCTCAGGTCGCGCTCTTCATCGGGCGGTTGGATCACCGATTGCGGCCGCGACACCTCGCTCGGCTCCTCGGGCTCCTCCTCCGGAATCGGGCGCACGGGAGGGGTCGGGTCGACCGTCACCCAGCCGTACTGCGCCGTGTTCACCTCGATCCACGCTCCCACCATGTCGCCCGTGACGATACCGGAGTCGTCGGGCTTGAAGCCGAACACAACCCGGGCAGGGAATCCGAGCTGGCGCGCCATTAGCGCAGCCGTCACCGCGTACTGCTCCGCATCGCCGATCATGCGCTGGTCGGTGAGCAACTGGGTAATGCGGTCGGACGAGTGGCCCGAGCGGCTCGGCGGCTCGTCGTCGCCCACGCCATGACTGATGTAGCCCTCGGCCCGCAGTCCGTCGATTGCGGCGAGCAGGCGCTCACCCTGACTGTCGATACCGTTCGTGTAACGCTCGAGCACGGTGGCCAGCTCATCGGGCACCTGGCCGACCGGCGGCACCGTCGCAGGTCCGGCCGTAACGGTGGCGAGCTGGGCCTCCGTCGGCTCCGCGGGCAGTACGGCGTCGAGGTGGTACGCGTCGCCCGCGCCGAGCCCCCCGATGACTGCCGCCGTGCTCGCGGTGTCGTTGTAGTAGAAGGCATCGCGCAGGTCGGCAGCGCGCTCGCCGGTGAACTCGACGTTCTCCAACTTGCCCACAGTCGGCAGCCAGACCCCGCTGTAGTCGCCGATCTGCACGTCGACGGATACCTGATCACCCTCGACAGCCGACTGGTCGTAGACGAAGGGAACGCGCGTGAACGACCCGGACTCGCTTGTCACAGAACTGCTGCCGACGGCATAGACCACGCCGTCATAGCTGTCGAGCGTCGCAATGCGGATGCGCGCACCCTCGGGCAGGCCGCCCACGGTGAACACTGTGTCGCTCGCGCGCTCGCCCTTGAGGTACTGCCGCAACCCGGCGAGCGGGCTCGGGTAGTCGAGTGGGTTGAAGGGCTGCTCGATGCTCGAGCGCAGCACCTCGCGGGGCTGGGTAGGCGGCAGCGCCATGGTTGCGGCCGCGGCCGCGGATCCGGCGATCGCCATCACGGCCACCGCGCTGATGACAGTGCGCAGGCCGAACACGACGGGCTGGGTGCTCGATTGATCGAGAGCCCGGATCGCCTGCCTGCGGCGGTACCACCGGCGCCACAGCAGCCACAGCAGGCTCACCGCGAGCAGGGTCAGGGCGAGCGTCATCGGCCAGTGCGCCTCGCGCGAGCCGAAAGCGAGCCCGACGAGGAACAGCACGACCGGCGAGATAGCCGCGAGGTCGCCCCGGCGGGCGCGGACGGCCACGCTGAGGGCGATGACGCTGTTGAGCAGCATGAGCACGAGGGCCGGCACGAGCAGGGCCTGGTAGCTGCCCACAGGCAGCGTGATGGTGAGCAACTGCTTCCAGCCGAGGGCAACGCCGGAGAAGAGGTCGACCGCGCCCCCGAGAGTGGGCAGCACGCCGTAGAGCGCCTGGCTCGGCACCGCGAGGGGCACGCCGATGAGCGCGAAGACGACGACCGTTGCCGGGGCCAGCACTGCCGACGACCAGCGCAGCACTGCCCCCGCTATCGCAAGGGCCGATCCGACCAGGGTGGCGACCACGACGAGCACGACGAACTGCAGGTTCTGGTAGATCGGCCACCAGGCGACGGCGGCGACGGCGGTGGCGAGCCACAGGGCCGCGGTGTTGAGCACGATGACCGGCATGCGGGGGGTCATACCCGTGCTCCGCTCAGAGCGCGGTTGAGCTCGTCGAGATAGCCGATGGTCAGCACGCTGAGGCCGGAGACCTGCCGCAGACCCGGAATCGTCTCCGGATCGCAGACCACCGCGATCACCTCGACGCCGAGGGGGAACTTCGTGGATGCCGCCCGCAGCGCCGCCGGCGACGTGGCCGACCCGCAGATGATGAACGCGAGCGAGACGCCGGGAACCCGGCCGCTGGCAACCCGCGCGAGATCCACCAACGGCAGCGCCGCCGGGGAGTGCTCGACGACCGCGAGCTCGTCGAGCAGACGGTTGCGACTGATTGTCGACAGAGAGCGCACGGCGAACACCCGGCGCTTGGCGAACTCAGGCGTCGACTCGCTGACGATGACCGAGACCTCACGCGTGTCGCGGATCGCCCGCGCGCCCAGCGAGCCGGCCACACTCACCGCCATCTCGAACTCGTCGTCGGTCGTGTAGTCGTCGGTAGCGAGGCTGAGGGCGATGACGAGGTGGCTGCGTTTGGTCTGCTCAAACTGGCGCACCATGTAGGTGCCCGTCTTCGCGGTCGACTTCCAGTGAATATGGCGCCGCTCGTCGCCCGCGCTGTACTCCCGCAGCGCGTGGAACGAGATGTCGCTCGTCGAGAGCTCGCGGGTGGGATTGCCCTCGAGGTCGCGGACGAAACCCGTGCTCATGCTTGGGATTCCGATGGTGCGCGGGTGCACGAAGAGCTCGCTCGCGGCCGTCCAGACATGCTCGCGCCGCACCAGCCCGAGTGGGTCGGCGCGCACCGTGCGCACCGGTCCGACGGTGATGACACCGCGACGGGTGGCCGGCACCGTGAAGTCCTGGCGGCGCTCCGCCCGAGGGCCGATGGCCGGTACAGCGATCTCGGCGAGGCCGGATCCGACCGGCACTTCGAGGGTGATACCCAAGGTGCGAAGCCGGCCCGGATTCGCCACCGCCAGCTCCCCCACCACCGGTTCACCGACGACCGTTCGGCGCTGGGGCAGCACGAGGCCCACCCGCAGGCGGGTGCGCCCGATGAGGTAGACGACGGCCACGACGAGCAGCACGAGCCCGGCCCACGCAGCGACGACGAGCTCGAGCCAGCCGAGCCCATAGCCGAAGACGAAGCCGAGGGGCACCAGGGCGACCATCGTCCAGCCGAGCGGGGTGACGACATCCGCCGCCCTCCGCACGAAACGGCGCAGCCCCCGCCGCACCGCCCGCAGCAGGCGCACGACGGAGACGACGAAGTCGGCGAGGACGCCGGTGCGGCTTCCGACGATCCTCGTGCGCGCGTTCGTCAGCCCGTCGGTGCGGGTGGCGGTGGGGAAAGGGCTGTCAGAGCTCACACGGCTTGCCGATCGCTCGGCGGGGCGGTCTCCATGAGCAGCTGGGCGACGACGCTCGGCGCGGTGACGCCGTCGAACTCGGCCTCGGGGTCGAGCACGAGGCGGTGTGCGAGCACCGGCTCGGCGAGGGTCTTGATGTCGTCGGGCACGACATAGTGCCGTCCGCTGGCGGCGGCGAGGGTCTTCGCAGTGCGCACCAGGGCAAGGGCACCGCGAACGCTCGCACCGAGGCGCACCTCGGTGGCCGATCGCGTCGCGTCGACAAGGCGGCTGACATAGTCGTTGATCGAGGCGTCAACGTGCACGGTGCGCGCGAGCGCGGCCATCTCGGTGACGACATCGGAAGTCACCACGTGAGGCACGACCACGTCGTGCGCCTTGGTGCCCGCGCCCTCGAGGATGCGCAGGGTAGAGGTGTGGTCGGGGTATCCGATCGAGGTCTTCATGATGAAGCGGTCGAGCTGGGCCTCGGGCAGGCGGTAGGTTCCCGCCTGCTCAATGGGGTTCTGGGTCGCGATCACCATGAAGGGCTCGCCGACATCGTGGGTCACACCGTCGACGGTGATCTGCCCCTCTTCCATGACCTCGAGAAGGGCCGACTGGGTCTTGGGCGAGGCACGGTTGATCTCGTCGGCGAGCACGATGGAGGCGAACACCGGTCCACGGTGGAACTCGAAGGCCTGCTTGCCGGCATCCCAGATGCTCACGCCGGTGATGTCGCCGGGCAGCAGGTCAGGCGTGAACTGGATGCGGTTGTTGGTGCCCTGCACACTCTGCGCCATCGCTCTTGCGAGAGAGGTCTTGCCCGTGCCCGGGTAATCCTCCAGCAGCAGGTGGCCCTCGCTGAGCAGCGCGGTATACGCGAGCCGCACTACGAAGGTCTTGCCCAGCAGCACCTGCTCGACGTTGTCGACGAGGCGCGTGAAGATGTCAGCGAACCAGGTGGCCTGTTCCGGTGTCATGGTCATGGTCGTGCTCCTGTGCCTTGGGGGACGTGGTTGTTACGGTGTGCAGGTGAACTGGCCGTAGGCCGGGTCAATGTATCCATTGACAGTAGCCTTCACCCGCATCTCGGTCGCAGCCCCCGGAACGGGGTCGCTCGCCGAGCCGAAGGACGACCAGTTGTCGAGGAGGGCGATCGGCTCGTTGTAGGCCACCTCGTAGCTCGCGCTCACTGCGCCGATGTTGGCCGGCTCGTCGATCACGGGCGGGACGCCCGGGGTGCACGAGGCGCTCGTCACCCGGGAGTTCACGGGTGTCAGGGTCGTCGTGCCCGAGCCCGGTCCGCAGTAGCTGTCGGAGTCGTTGCGGCAGGCCCGGAAGCTGACGTCGACTGCCTGGCCATAGGTCGTGCCCGGGGCACCCAGCGCGGTCACCCAATTGTCGGTGGGGAGGTCGCGCCAGACGCCTTCGCTGCTCAGCGAGTACTGGAACTTCGCCACCGTGCCGCTCGCCGAGAGCGCGCCGGCGAGAATATCGAACTGCCCGGTGCCGCGGTCCTCGACCGTTGCCGTGCCGCTCGCCGGCCCGGGCGCCTCGAGACTGACGGTCGCCCCCGTGCCCGCCGGTGTGCAATAGCTGCCGTTGCTCGCATAGACGAAGTAGCTGTAGGTCTCACCGTCGATCGCGGTCGTGTCCGTGAAGGGGCTCGTCACGTCGGTGGCGATGGGCGCGATTGAGGTGCAGTCCACGGGCGTCGCGGTGCCGTCGACGCGCGCCACGTCGTAGCTGACCGTTCCACCGCCGTTGGACGCGCTGGCACCCCAGGTGACCTCGATGTCACCGTTCGTGGCGCTCGTCGCCTGCGGGGCCGGCGACGGCGCCGACGGCGGTCCGATGGTGCGCACCGTGGTCGATGTGCGGTTCCAGTCGGATTCCGCGGTCACTTGGGCACTATTGCGCGCGTACACGACCACGGTGTAGACGACATCGTTCGCCAGTCCGGTGATGGACGCGCTCGTCGCGCTCGCCGGCGCCGTGGTCGCTGTGGCTCCCACGACGACGATCGTGTAGCCGGCGACCGGCGTGCCGGGGCTCGGATCGGGCACTGCGCTCCACGACACATCGATCGCCCCGCCGAGCGCGACGCTGGTGTTCGCGACGGCGGTGACAGTGGACGGGGCCGCGGGCAGGTAGTCGATCGAGAAAGAGTCGCTCAGCGGGCTCGGCGCCGAG
>JAAFHU010000035.1 GCA_013297645.1 Actinomycetota bacterium | reverse complement strand
CTGGCCCACGGGCTCGGCGAGTATGCCGGGCGCTACGAGACCCTCGCGCAGTTTCTCGTCGCCAACGGCATCAGCGTCTGGGCGAACGACCACCGCGGGCACGGCGAGACGGGCCTCGAGCAGTGGGGTGGCGACCTCACTAAGCTCGGCAAGCCGGGCGTGGGGGGCATCCGCGCCGAGGTTGCCGACCTGCACCAGTTCACCGGCATTGTTCGCGAGGCCAACCCCGGCATCCCGCTCGTCTACCTGGGGCACTCGTGGGGCTCGCTGCTCGGGCAGATGCTGCTCAACGACCACGCCGACGACTTCGACGCCGCGGTGCTCACCGGCACCGCGCACCGGGTGCCCGGCCAGATGAACGCGGGACAGCTCAACGCGAAGCACAAGCACCTCGGCACGACCGGCTACGAGTGGCTCAGCCGCGATCCGGCGGTCTCGCAGGCCTTCCTCGACGACAGGCTCACCTTCTACGCCGACACGCTCAAGCTCTTCGGCCTCGTCGACGGCCTGCGGCTGTTCGGCCGGCCGACCGAGCTCGCGAAAGACATTCCTCTGCTCATCGTCATCGGCGACGAGGACCCGCTCGGCGGCGAGGTCAGCGTGCGCAAGCTCGCCGACGACTACGTCACGCGCGGCGGACTATCGGATGTCGAACTCGTCGTCTACGCCGGAGCTCGCCACGAGGTCTTCAACGAGACCAACCAGGACGAGGTACGAGCCGACCTGCTGCTCTGGCTCGAGGACAGGCTGCACCTCGGCAAGTAGTTAGGCTTGCCTTATGCATGGTGAGTTCAAGGTTCCGGGCGGCAAGCTCGTCGTCGTCGACCTCGACGTCGTTGCGGGCAAGATCGCGAATTTCCGTCTCGCCGGCGACTTCTTCCTCGAGCCCGACGACGCCCTCGAGGCGATCAACTCGGCGGTGAACGGGCTGTCTGCAGAGGCCGACGCCGCGTCGATAGCCAAGGCCGTCGCGGCCGCGCTGCCGAAGGACGCGATCCTGCTCGGCTTCAGCGCCGAGGCGGTGGCGACGACCGTGCGCCGTGCCCTGCACAACGCGACGACGTGGAAGGACTACGACTGGCAGCTCGTGCACGATGAGGCCTACCCGCCGGTCATGCAGATGGCGCTCGACCAGGTTCTCGCCGAGGAGGTCGGCGCAGGCACCCGCACGCCGACGCTGCGCATCTGGGAGTGGAACAGCCCGGCCGTGGTCATCGGCAGCTTCCAGTCGGTCAAGAACGAGGTGGATCCCGAGAATGCCGCCAAGTACGGCTTCGATGTCGTCCGCCGCATCAGCGGCGGCGGCGCGATGTTCATGGAGGCTGGCTCGGTCATCACCTACTCCATCTATGTGCCCACCGACCTAGTGAGCGGCATGACCTTCGCCGACTCCTACGCCTTCCTCGACGAGTGGGTCATCGTGGCACTCAAGTCGCTCGGCATCGACGCTAGCTACGTGCCCCTCAACGACATCACGAGCCCGACCGGCAAGATCGGCGGCGCCGCGCAGAAGCGCCTCGGCAATGGCGCCGTGCTGCACCACGTCACCATGAGCTACGACATGGACGGCGACAAAATGGTGGAGGTGCTGCGCATCGGTCGAGAGAAGATGAGCGACAAGGGCACCAAGTCCGCCGCCAAGCGCGTCGACCCGCTGCGCAGCCAGACCGGCCTCAGCCGTGCCGAGATCATCGAGCGCATGGAGCAGACCTTCACCGGGCTGTACGGAGCGACACCGGGCGCGATCACGGCAGACGAGCTTGCGAAGGCCGAGCGCCTGGTCGCCGAGAAGTTCAGCACGAGCGAGTGGCTCAACCGGGTTCCGTGAGTCGACTCGCTCGAGGGCTGACGCTCTCCCTCATCCTCGCCGTCGTGGTGGTCGCCGGCATCACCCTGTCGTCGGTCATCGGACAGCTCGCCATCTCGCCCGCGCAGGTGGCCGGCTCGCTGCTGCGGGCGGTCGGCATCGACAACGGATGGGCGCCCGACGACCCGATCATCGAGTCCACCCTGTGGGTCGTGCGCTTTCCCCGCATCGTCATGGGACTCGTCGTCGGGGCTGCCCTCGCGGTCGCTGGCGCGGTCATGCAGGCGATCTTCGGCAACCCGCTCGCCGAGCCGGGTGTCGTCGGCGTCTCGTCCGGCGCGGCGCTCGGCGCGGCGCTCGGCATCGTGCTCGCGAGCGCCGGCCTCTCGGCCTTCACCAGCAGCTGGGCCACCGCGGGTCTCGCCTTCGCCGGCGGGCTGGGCGCCACCCTGCTCGTCTATGCCGTCTCGCGGTCGAACGGCCGCACGGAGGTCGTCACGCTGTTGCTGACCGGCATCGCGATCAACGCCTTCGCCGGCGCGGGGCTCGCCTTCCTGCTGTTCGCCGGCAGTGCCGCCAGCCGCGAGCAGATCGTGTTCTGGCAGCTCGGCTCGTTGAACGGATCCCGCTGGCAGGAAGTCGCCATCGTCGCGGTCGTCAGTGTCGCCGGCCTCGTCGTTGCACTCGTCATCGCCGGCCGCCTCAACCTGCTCGCCCTCGGTGAGCGCAGCGCGCGCCACCTCGGCGTCAATGTCGAGGCGCTGCGTATCGGGTCGATCATTCTCGTCGCCCTGCTGACGGGAGTCGCGGTCGCATTCTGCGGCATCATCGCCTTCGTCGGCCTGGTCGTGCCGCACATCATCCGCATGGCCATCGGCCCCTCGCACCGCCCGCTCATCCTCGCGAGCGCCATCGGCGGCGGCGCCCTGCTCGTCTACGCCGACCTGCTCGCCCGCACTGTCGTGGCCGGCGCCGACCTGCCGATCGGCATGCTCACGAGCCTCATCGGCGGTCCGTTCTTCTTCTTCCTGCTCTACCGCCAGCGCAAGCGCAGTGGGGGGTGGGCGTGATGGCCGCGACCGCAGCCGGAATCGTCGCGACGGGCGTCGGCGTCTCGCTCGACGGCCACCGCATCCTGTCGGATATTGACCTTGTCGTCGCCCCGGGCGAGGTCGTCGCGCTCGTCGGGCCGAACGGCGCTGGCAAGTCCACACTGCTCGCGGCGATCAGCGGCGATGTTGCCATCAGCGAGGGATCGGTCGACATTGCCGGCCGGCCGCTCGGCAGCTACAGCCACCTCGCCCTCGCGCGCGAGCGGGCAGTGCTCACGCAGGACAACCAGCTGAGCTTTCCCTTCACCGTCGGCCAGGTCGTCTCGATGGGCCGTAGCCCGTGGGCGCGCACCGACCGATACGACGAGGATGAGGTGGCGATCGCCGAGGCGATGGTCGCCATGGACGTCGACCAGCTCGCCACCCGCCGCTTCACGTCGCTCAGCGGCGGCGAGAAGGCGCGGGTGAGCCTCGCGCGGGTGCTCGCCCAGCGCACCCCGATCGTCATGCTCGACGAGCCGACGGCCTCGCTCGACCTGCGGCACCAGGAGGATGTGATGCGCGCCGTACGCACGCTGGCCTCCGCCGGCTGCGCCGTGCTCGTCGTCGTGCACGACCTCTCGCTCGCCGCCGCCTACGCCGACCGGGTCGCGATTGTCGCCCGCGGCACGCTCGTGGCCGCGGGCCCACCGCAGCAGGTGCTCACCGCCGCGCAGGTGTCGAGCGTGTACGGTCTGCCCGTCGATGTGACTCTTGCCTCGGGGCGTCCCGTCGTGGTTCCGGTGCGGGAACGTAGGCTCTAGGGATGCAGTGGTGGGTTCTCGGGGTGATCGCGGTCGCCGTCCTGGCGATCGTCGTCGCGAGTCGACTCGGGCTCGTCGACTTCTCCAACAAGGCGAGGTCGAGCGGTACGGCCGGTGGGGCGATGGGTATCGGCGACGAGGTCTTCAACCCGCAGCGGCATGAGGCCCAGATCGAGCTTGACCGGCAGACGATCCTGCCCGCCCCGGCGCCGCTCGCCGGCGACGGCGACAAGGGCATCTACAACGGGGTAGTGCGCATCAACCTCGACGAGAAGTAAGGTCACGCACTCTCGCGCATGACCATGCGCGTCTGCATGATCCACTCGCGCTCGGTCGGCTCACCGCGCAGCAGTCGCAGCAGCATCTCGGCCATCTTCTCGCCCATCTCCATCGACGGCTGGTGCACGGTCGTCAATTGGATGTCGCCACCGATGGCCGCGGGACTGTCATCGAAGCCGACAACGGCTACATCCCCGGGTATGGAGCGCCCGCGCTCGCGCAGCACGCTCACCGCACCGGTCGCCATGAGGTCGCTCGCCACGAAGACAGCGTCGAGCTCGGGGTCGCGGTCGAGCAGCTCGCGCATGGAGCGCGCCCCGCTCACCATCGAGAAGTCGCCGTGCACGATGAGGTTCTGCGGCAGCCCGGCCGACTGCAGCGCCCGGCGCCACCCGTCGGTGCGGTCCATGCCGGCGGGCATGTCGGCGGGGCCGGCGATGATCGCGATGCGCTTGCGGCCCAGCTCGATGAGGTGGTTGGTGCCCATCTCGGCGGCCGCGGCATTGTCGACGTCGACGAAGTAGCTGTTGTGCTCGTCGGGGTGCAGGGGCCGCCCACCGAAGACCACCGGCAGGGTGTCGCCGAGGGTCGCGAGGAAGTGGTCGCCCGAGTGGTGCGAGATGACGATCGCCCCGTCGACGTTGCCGCCGAGCAGGTACTTGGTCATCTTCGCGGAGGGCGCGAAGGGGCTCGCCAGCTGGAGGTTGAGCACGTAGTCGCTCGACTCGATCGCGTGCGCGATGCCGTGCACGACCGCGGCGAAGTAGGGGTCGCCGAAGAAGCGTGTGGTCTCTTCTGGCACCACCAGCGCGATGGCCATCGTCTGCCGGTTGGCGAGCGAGCGGGCAGCGCGGTTGGGCACGTAGTTGAGCTGCTCGATGGCGGCGGTGACCGCCGCAAGAACCTCGGGGCTCACCTGGGTGGACCCGTTGACGACCCGCGAGACGGTGGATCGCGATACGCCCGCGGTGGCCGCAACCTCCTCCAGCGTCGGCGGGATGCGCCGAGTCTGCTGTTCGGTGGTCATAGGTGCCTTCCAGGTCGGGATTGTAGAAGTCTACAAAGCCCGATCAGCGATGATTCGCTTGTACTCGAGCGCGCTCAGCTTAGGCGTGCGCACCTGAGTGTCGTAGTCGACCCGCACGATACCGAAACGCTTGTGGTAGCCCCAGGCCCACTCGTAGTTGTCCATCAGCGACCAGTAGAAGTACCCGTAGACGTCGACGCCCTCGGCGATCGCATCGAGGATGGCGTCGAGGTGCAGGCGCAGGAACTCCGCGCGGTCGACGTCGTCGACCGATCCGTCCTCTTCGACGACGTCGTTGTAGGCGGCGCCGTTCTCGGTGACGTAGAGCTTGACTGCGTCTGCGGTGTACTCGTCTTTCACGCGGCGCAGCAGGCGGGTGAGGCCCTCGGGCTGTACCTCCCAGTCCATCGCCGTCACGGGCAGGTCGCGCTTGTGCCAGAAGACACCCTCGGTCGCCGGGAAGGGCGATCGCTTCGGGCGTTCCGACGGCGCCATCGTCGACATCTGTGCGTTGGCCGGCGGCTGGGCGCTGACGGCCTCGCCGTGGTAGTAGTTCACGCCGAGCGCGTCGATGGGCGACGAGATAATGGCGAGGTCGCCCTCGTGGATGTTGTGCTCCCACGACAGGTGCGCCAGGTCGGCCCGCAGGTCGTCCGGGTACGAGCCGCGGAAGATGGGATCGAGGAAGAAGCGGTTGAACTGGCCGTCGACCTTGCGTGCGGCGTCGACGTCAGCCGGGTTCGACGGGTCGACCGGGTCGGGCACGGTGAGGTTGAGCGTGATGCCGAGCTGCAGGTCGGCGTCGGCCTTGCGCAGCTCCTGGATGGCGAGGCCGTGCGCGAGCAGCAGGTGGTGCCCCGCGGCGAGGCCCTTCTCGGGCTCCTGGATGCCGGGGGCGTGCTCGCCGCCGATGTAGCTGAGGAACGACGAGCACCACGGCTCGTTGAGGGTGGTCCATGCGTCGACGCGGTCGCCGAGCGCGGCGTGCATATCGAGGGCGTACTCGGCGAACAGGTAGGCGGTGTCGCGGTTGACCCATCCACCCTTCTCTTCGAGCGCCTGCGGCAGATCCCAGTGATAGAGCGTCAGCCACGGCTTGATGTTCTTCTCGAGAAGCGAGTCGACGAGTCGCGAGTAGAAGTCGATGCCCTTCGGGTTGACCGGGCCGCCGTCGGGGCGCACCCGCGACCACGAGGTCGAGAAGCGGTAGGTCTGCAGTCCGAGGCTCGCCATCAGCTCGACGTCGTCTGCGTATCGGTGGTAGTGATCACAGGCGACGTCGCCATTGTGGGCGTCGACGACGGCTCCGGGAACGCGGGCGAACGCGTCCCAGATGGAGTCCGTGCGGCCGTCCTCGTGGGCGGCGCCCTCGATCTGGTAGGCCGCGGTCGCAACGCCGAACAGGAAGTTCTGAGGGAAGGCGCGCGGAGTGTGGCCGGCAGCAGGCTGCTGCACGGCATCGAACAGCTGGGTCATCCCTTCACTGCTCCTTCCATGATGCCCTTGACCAGCTGGCGGCCGGTCACGAGGAACAGCGCAAGCAGGGGAAGGATCGAGACTACGGCACCCGCGAGAATAAGCGAGTAGTCGTCGAAGTAGTTGTTCGAGAGCACGGAGAGTGCTACGGGGAGCGTCTGGCTGTCCTTGTCGAGAACGATGAAGGGCCAGAAGAAGTTCGTCCAGGTCTGGATGAAGATGAACAGCGCCAGCATCGCGGCCGCAGGGCGGGCCGAGGGCAGCGCGATGCTCCAGAACGTGCGGAACATGCTCGCACCATCGACGCGCGCCGCCTCGATGAGCTCGTAGGGCAGCGCCTGCTCGAGGTACTGGGTCATCCAGAACACACCGAAGGCCGAGACGAGGGCGGGCAGGATCACGGCGGGCAGGGTGCCTGCCAGCTTGAGGTTCACCATGACGATGAACAGCGGCACGACGGCCAGCTGGGTGGGTACGGCGAGCGTCGCGATGACGAAGTAGAACAGGCCGCTCTTGCCCTTGAAGCGCAGCTTCGAGAACGCGTAGCCGGCGAGCGTGGAGAAGAACACCACGCTGATCGAGACGATGGTCGACACGATGATGCTGTTGCCGATCGCGACCCAGAAGTTGACTGTCGGGCTCGAGATGACCTCGAGGGCGTTCTCGAAGAAGTGCGGGCCGGGCAGGTCGATGACCTTGCGCTCGGTGATCGTGCTCTGGTCGCCGGCGCCGATCATGAACGCCCAGTAGAGCGGGTAGATCGCGCCGACCATGACGATCGCGAGGAAGGTGTAGCCGAGCCAGCCCGGCTTGTTGACGAGCGCGCCCCGGGTCTTGGTCTTGGGGGTCTTGCGCTGTGCGAGCGACTCTGCCGCCGCTTCCTGGGTGAGGGTGCTCACTTCTTGGCCCTGCTTCCGCCGCTGGAGATCTGTTGCGAGATGATCAGGTTCAACGCCGCAAAGATGATGATGATGATGAAGAGAAGCCAGGCGACTGCCGAGGCGCGCCCGAAGTTGCTCTCGATCCATCCGAGGTTGTAGATGTACATCGTGAGCGTGCGCCACTGTCCGTCGGCGCCACCGGTGCCGAACTGGTCGTAGAGGCGGGGCTCGTCGAAGATCTGCAGTCCGCCGATGGTGGAGGTCACGACGACGAAGATGATCGTCGGCCGCAGCTGCGGGATGGTGATCGAGAAGAAGCGGCGAACCCGGCTGGCGCCGTCGATCATCGCTGCCTCGTAGTAGTCGCGCGGCACGGCCTGCATGGCCGCGAGGAAGATGAGGGCCTGGTAGCCGGTCCAGCGGAAGTTGACCATCGTGGCGATGGCGATGTGGCTGGGGATCACGTCGGAGTGCCAGCCGATGGCCGGCAGGCCGATGTTGGTGAGCAGGGTGTTGATGACGCCGTACTTGTCGCTGAACATGACACCGAAGATGATCGCGATCGCGACCGGGGTGACGATGTAGGGAAGCAGCACGCCCATACGCCAGAAGGTCTTGGCGCGGATGTTGGTGTCGAGCACCGCTGCGATCACCAGGGCGATGAGCACCTGCGGCAGCGACGAGAACAGGAAGATGCTGAAGGTGTTGCGCAGGGCGTCCCAGAACTTGGGCTGGCCGAGCACGAACTGGAAGTTCTCGAGGCCGACGAAGTCGCCCTCTCCGCCGATGAGGCTCCACTCGTGCAGCGATACGTAGCCCGTGTACAGCAGCGGGAAGAGTCCGCAGATCGCGAAGAGGATGAAGAAGGGCGAGATATAGAGGTACGGCGAGACCTTGACGTCCCAGCGGTTGATCGTGTGCCGGAATGCGACGAGGCGAACCGCTCGCTCATCGGCGACGGACTGGGTTGTCATGAGAATCCTCGGGAGGTACGGGGTGGTGTGTAAAGCGAGGGGGCATTGAAAAGGCCGGGCCGCGGGTGTGAAGCCGCGCGACCCGGCCTTTCAATCGGGTGGTGCTAGTTAGCCGAGCGCCTCAACGTCAGCGACGAACTTGTCCCACGAGGAGGCAGCGTCGTCGGTTCCGTCGACATCGACGCGGCTCAGCGCGTTCATCATGGCGTCGTTAATCGGGAAGTACTTCGCTGCCTTGAAGGGCGCAACGGAGACCGCGTTGGCACGATCGGTGAAGATCGTTCCGACGGGGGCGTTGTTGAAGAACTCGTTGGTGTAGTCGTTCAGCTCCGGGGTGCCGTACGCGGCAACCTGGCTCGGGAACGTACCGGCCTCGACGAACGCAGCGATCTGCGACTCGGGGCTGGTGAGGTAGTCAGCGAGGGCCGTAGCGGCCTCCGGGTGAGCACCCTGGGCAGGAACGGTCAGGTACGAGCCGCCCCAGTTTCCGCCGCCACCGGGGAAGACGTTAGCAACGTCCCAGGTGGTGACGTCGGGCGAGTTGCCCGAGATGACACCGAGCATCCAGCCGGGGCAGAGCATGGTGGCGAAGGCGCCAGCAGCCATACCGGCGTTCCAGTCCGGGCTCCACTGGCCGAGGTGGGCAGACAGCGTCTTGCTCGCCTCGAGGGTGGAGTTGTAGATGTCCTCAACCTCGGCGTTCGTGGTCGCGATGACGGTGCCATCGTTCTCCTCGTACGCGTTCTTCACCTGGTTGATCTGGCCCTGGTAGGTCGCTCCCGCGGAGTCGAACCAGGCAGCGTCGCTGTTCGCGACGAAGTCCTGGCCAACCTCGAAGTAGTGTGCCCAGTCGCCCTCGAGGAGCGCGGCAACCTCTTCGCGGTCGGTCGGAAGGCCAGCAGCGGCGAACAGGTCGGAGCGGTAGCAGATTGCCTCCGGGCCGATGTCCGTGCCGTAGGCGATCAGACGGCCGTCAGCGTCGGTGGCTGCTTCGGACTTCCACGAGACCCAGCGGTCCTTGACGTTGTCCGAGGTCAGGTCGACCAGCTTGTCCGAGTACTGCATGAGCTCGGCGAACCAGTCGATCTCAACAGCCTCAACGTCGGCGAGGCCGGAGCCGGCGCCGAGCTTGGTGAAGTAGTTGGTGCGAGCGTCGTTCGACGTTGCGGCGATCGTGTGCTCGATCGTCACGTTCGGGTGCAGCTTGGTGAAGCCATCGAGCAGCTCATCGGTGTAACCGAAGTTGTTGAACGTGGCGAGGGTGAGGGTGATTTCCTCGTTCTCCCAGTCGTTGTTCGGGGTTCCTGCGCCGTTGTCCGTGGACTGGCAACCCGTTGCAACGAGTGCGAATACTGCTGCGCCAGCGATGGCGACAGCGGCCGTGCGTCGTGAATTTCTCACGGTCACTCCTTTGTGTGCGTGGATAGGGGAGATTCTGTAAGAGCGCTCCCACGACGTTCCGTGAGAGCGCTCTCACGTAATCGCGTTCAGAATATGTACGCCCGAGAACCCCTGTCAAGCTCATTTGGGAGCGCTCTCACGGCCTTTGGTCACGGGGACATGGCAAACGCCCCGCCGACCCCAGTAAAACCGGGGAAGACGGGGCGAAAAACCGTTATGAAACTGGTCAGGATTTTTTAGCGGTGGATGTCTTTCGCGCGGGTTCCGCGGCCGCTCCGCCGGGCTCGATGAGCGCACCCGTGGCATCCGCGGCGGCCTGTGCTGCCACCGCTGCCTCGTTGTCCGCGTTCTCCTGCAGCGCCGACTTCGCGCGCAGGGGCGAGGTCTTGAGGAACCAGCTGAGAACGAAGGCCACGAGCACTACGCCGAGCGCGACCCAGAAGATCGACACCGCTGCGTCGTTGAAGCCCTGCAGGAAGGGCGCCGCGAGGCGGGGGTCAGCGTCGTTGAGGAACGAGCTGTCGGCGTTGAGCGACGAGGTCACCGCAGAGTTGTCACCGCCCTGGGCGTTCTGAAGCAGCGAGAGGATCTCGGTGTTGCCCGGATCGGCGATAACGGCGGGGTCCTGCGCGGCGGCGGCGATGTCGGTGAGGTTGGACTTCACCGTGAAGGCCTCGGCGATGGCCAGCGGAATACGCGTGTAAAGCACCGAGAACAGGATCGCGACGCCCAGCGTTCCACCGATCTGGCGGAAGAAGGTCGACGAGCTCGTCGCCACGCCGATGTCGCGGGGGCCCACCGAGTTCTGGCTGGCGATGGTCAGCGTCTGCATGAGCTGGCCGAGCCCGAGTCCCACGAGGAACATGCCGATCATCATGTACCAGACCGGCTTGTCGGCCGTGGCGAAGGTGAACCAGAAGAACCCGGCCGCCATCATTGCCGTGCCGACGCGCGGGAACCACTTGTAGATACCGGTGCGGGCGATGATCTGGCCGCTGACGATCGAGGAGATCATGAGGCCGAGGATCATCGGCAGCATGAGGAATCCGCTCTCGGTCGGCGTCGCGCCATTCACCAGCTGCAGGTAGAGCGGGATCGTCATCATGGCGCCGAACATGCCGAAGCCGACGAGCACACCAAGGATGGTCGCCATGCGGAAGGTCGCGTTCTTGAAGAGCTTGAGCGGGATCAGCGCGTCATCGCCCATGAGCTTCTCGCTGATGATGAAGGCGGCAATACCGAGCGCGCCGATGACGTAGCAGGCGATGGCGCCGGCCGAGTCCCAGCCCCAGGTGCGGCCCTGCTCGGCGACGAGCAGCAGCGGGACGAGGGCGAGCACGACGGTCGCCGCGCCCCACCAGTCGATGCGCACCGAGTGGCGGGTGTGGGGGATGTGCAGGAAGCGCAGCACGATGGCGAGCGCGGCGATGCCGATCGGGATGTTGATGAGGAAGACCCAGCGCCATCCGGTGATCCAGAGGATCCAGTCGGTGCCGCTCAGCAGTCCGCCGATGAGCGGGCCGATGACGCTCGAGACGCCGAACACCGCCAGGAAGTAGCCCTGGTACTTGGCGCGCTCGCGCGGGGCGAGGATGTCGCCCATGATGGCCAGCGGCAGCGCCATGAGGCCGCCGGCGCCGAGTCCCTGCAGCGCGCGGAAGGCCGCGAGCTGGTACATCGAGGTGGCGAATCCCGCGGCGATGGAGCCCGCGAGGAAGATCACGATCGCGATGATGAACAGCGGTCGGCGGCCGAAGATGTCGCTGAGCTTGCCATAGATCGGCGTCGCGATCGTCGAAGTGATGAGGTAGGCCGTGGTCACCCAGGCCTGCGCGTCGAGCCCCTTGAGGTCGTCGGCGATGGTGCGCATCGAGGTTCCGACGATTGTCTGGTCGAGGGCCGAGAGGAACATCCCTGCCATGAGGCCGAAGATGATGAAGAGGATCTGGCGGTGGGTCATGACCCCGCCGGCATCCTTGATCGCTTGGGCAGTCTGCTTGCCCTTGGAAACGCTTGACATGAAACCCTCTGATCTGCGGTGGAACTACGTGGCAAAAAGAATGCCGCCAACGAACGCATCCGTCAGCGGCCAAGAATATTGCGTGGACTGCAAACTTACACCCTGAGCAAGTCACGTGCAAGAGCACGCACTTACAATCGACGAGTGCAAAAACCGGTCAAGGCGCTGCTCGCCGTCACCCTCAGCCTGCTGGTCACCGCGTCGGTCGTGAGCTGCGCCCCAGAGCGCGATCCCTTTCCGGCATCGAGCACGCCGGCCGCGGCGCCCGCCGAGAGCCCGAGCCCGACGCCCACGCCGACCTTCGACAAGACCGCGCAGTCGATCGACGACCCGAACAGCTACTGGGTGATCGTCAACAAGCTGCGCCCCCTCAACCCCGCGGACTTCACCGCGCCCGACCTGGTCGACGTGCCGGTGCCCTATGTCTATGCGCCGAAGCTGCGCGCCGAGGCCTCGGCCGCGGTCGTACAGATGTTCGCCGACTTCACCGCCGAGACCGGGCTGCAGATGCAGTCGCAGAGCGCCTACCGCAGCTACTCGGCGCAGGTTTCGACGTACAACAACTGGGTGAGCCAGCTCGGGCAGGAGGGCGCGGACCTCACCTCGGCCCGCCCCGGTCACAGCGAGCACCAGACCGGCCTGGCCATCGACATCAGCGCCCTGCCTGCCGCGTGCAGCCTCGACCAGTGCTTCGCCGACACCCCACAGGGGCAGTGGCTCGCCGCCAACGCCTGGAAGTACGGTTTCGTGCTGCGCTACCCCGACGGCTATACCGCCATCACCGGCTACGAGTTCGAGCCATGGCACTACCGCTATGTCGGCCTCGACTTGGCCAAGGAGTACCACGACACGGGCGCCACGACGCTCGAAGAGTTCTTCGGCCTGCCTGCCGCTCCGACCTACGCCGGTTGAGTAGCGCGCGCAGCGCGCGTATCGAAGCCGACGAATGGTTTCGATACGCGCTCCGCGCTACTCAACCACCGAGGGCCGCGTCGACGATGAGCTTCGCCTCGGCCTGCACCTGGGCGAGGTGCTCCGGCCCGGCGAAGGACTCGGCGTAGATCTTGTAGACGTCTTCGGTGCCGCTCGGCCGCGCCGCGAACCACGCCCGTGCGGTGACCACCTTCACCCCGCCGACCGCGGCGCCATTGCCGGGGGCTTCGCTGAGGCGCGCGATGATCGGGTCGCCGGCGAGCTCGTCGGCGGTGATGGCGGAGCCGTTGAGTTTCGCCAACTGGGCCTTCTGGGCCTTGGTGGCCACCGCATCCACTCGCTCGTAGGCGGGGTCGCCGAACTGGTCGACGAGCTCCGCATAGAGCTGTGACGGGCTCTTGCCGGTGACGGCGCGGATCTCGCTGGCCAGCAGCGCGAGGATGATGCCGTCTTTGTCGGTCGTCCAGGCGGTGCCGTCCTTCTTGAGGAAGCTGGCGCCGGCGCTCTCCTCGCCGCCGAAGGCGACCGAGCCGTCGATGAGGCCGGGCACGAACCACTTGAAGCCGACCGGCACCTCCCACAGGCGCCGGCCGAGCGACTCGGCGACCCGGTCGATCATCGAGCTCGAGACGAGGGTCTTGCCGATGGCGGCGTCCGCGCGCCAGTCGGGGCGGTGCGTGTAGAGGTACTGGATCGCGACCGCGAGGAAGTGGTTGGGGTTCATCAGCCCGCCGTCGGGGGTGACGATGCCATGGCGGTCGGCGTCCGCGTCGTTGCCGGTGACGATGTCATAGTCGTGCTGGTGGCGCAGCACCGAGGCCATGGCGCTGGGGGAGGACGGGTCCATGCGAATCTTGCCGTCCCAGTCGAGGGTCATGAAGGCCCAGGTGGGGTCGACGAGCGGGTTGACCACGGTGAGGTCGAGGTCGTAGTGCTCGGCGATGAGCTGCCAGTAGTGCACGCTCGCGCCGCCGAGCGGGTCGGCTGCGATGTGCAGCTTCGCGGCGCGGATCGCGTCGAAGTCGATGATGCTCGCCAGGTCGGCGACGTAGCGGCCCCGGTAGTCGTAGGTCTCGACGGCCGTCGGCTCGGCCTTGGGGATGTCCTCGTTGGTGAGGATTATCTCGTTGGCCCGGTTGGCGATCCAGCCGGTCGCGTCGCTGTCGGCCGGCCCACCGTGCGGCGGGTTGTACTTGAAGCCGCCATCGCGCGGCGGGTTGTGCGAGGGAGTGATGACGATGCCGTCGGCGAGGCCCTCGGTGCGGCCCTTGTTGTACGCGATGATCGCGTGGCTGAGGGCGGGCGTCGGCACGTAGTCGTCGAACTCGTCGACGAGGGCACGCACGCCGTTCGCCTCGAGCACCTCGAGCGCCGTGGTCTCGGCCGGGCGGCTGAGCGCGTGGGTGTCGCGCCCGATGAAGAGCGGGCCGTCGATGCCCTGGCCCGCGCGGTACTCGCAGATGGCCTGGGTGATCGCCGCGATGTGGGTCTCGTTGAAGGCGCTGTCGAGCGATGAGCCGCGGTGGCCGCTCGTGCCGAAGACGACCTTCTGCTCGGCCAGAGTGACGTCGGGCACCAGCTCGTAGTACGCCGCGATAAGGGCGGGAACGTCGATGAGGTCTTCGGGCAGGGCCGGGGTTGCAGCGCGGTTCATCCGCCCAGTCTTTCACTGCCTTACAGTGGAGGCCATGCCCTTGACCTACAGCTTTCTCGGCCCGGCCGGGACTTTCACCGAGGCTGCGCTGCAGCAGGTGCCCGAGGCGCGGGGAGCGGTGTGGCGCCCGGTCAACAATGTGGGCGAGGCGCTCGGCGATGTCGCCGAGGGGCGCAGCACAGCGGCGATGATCGCGATCGAGAACTCCATCGAGGGCGGGGTCAGCGCGTCACAGGATGCACTCGCCGTCATCCCCAATCTCCGCATCATCGGCGAGTACGTCGTGCCTGTCAATTTCGTTCTCGTGGCCAGGCCCGGAACCACGCTGGATGACGTCAAGGTCATCAACGCACACCCGGTCGCCTACGGCCAGACCCACCTCTGGCTCGACGCGAACCTGCCGAGCCACGGCCACATTCCGTCGAGCTCGAACGTGGCCGCGGCGGCCGCGCTGTTCGAGAACGACTTCGCCGACGCGGCGGTCGCCCCGCCCGGCATCACCGCCCACCATGACGTGGTCGTGCTCGCCGAGAACATCGGCGACAACCCGAACGCCGTCACCCGGTTCGTTCTCGTCAGCCGCACGACCGAGCTGCCCGAGCCCACCGGCGCCGACAAGACGAGCATCATCGCCGAGCTTCCCGACAACAACGCCGGCCGCCTCGTCGAGATGCTCGAGCAGTTCTCGACCCGCGGCGTCAACATGAGCCTGCTCGAGTCGCGGCCCATCGGCGACGCCCTCGGCCGCAACCGCTTCGTCATCGACCTCGACGGCCATGTGCGTGACGAAAGGGTGGCTGACGCCCTGCTCGGGCTCAAGCGCTTCAGCCCGAAGGTGATCTTCCTCGGCAGCTACCCGCGGGCCGACCGCGAGCAGATCGTCGTGATCCCGCAGTACGACAACGACGCCTTCGTCGAGGCGCGCGCGTGGCTCAGCTCTCTTTTGGCACCCGAACGCTGAGTGCGCCGGCGTCGACCCAGGTGTGCACGTGGGTTGCCTCGCCGAATTCGTCGCCGTCGAGCTGGAAATCCTGGGGTGAGGCGACGTCGATCACCAGGTCCTTGCCAGTCCAGTAGGTGACGTCTTTCACGTCTTTCGAGAGGTCGATGATCTTGCGCCCGACGGCCGTCTTGCGCAGCACGCCGTTCTCCCACGCGACCTTGTTCCACACGCGCAGCCAGCCGAAGGCACCCTGCGGGCGCAGCGCGACGATGTCGAGCAGGCCGTCGTCGGGCTTCGCGTCGGGAATGAGTAGCAGGCCGCCGGGCAAGCTGCCGCAGTTGCCGATCATGATCGAGTGCACGTCGAGGGTCTTCTTCGGCCCCTTGTCGCGGCTGTAGGTCAGGCGCACCGGCTCGAGGGATGGAATGGACCGGATGGTGCCGTCGATATACGCGAGCCAGCCGACCGCCTTCTTGAGATCCGATCGCGTGTTGGCGATCATCTTGGCATCGATGCCGAGGCCCGCCATCACGACGAAGACGTGCTCTTCGCGGTCGCCGTTCTCACGGGTGATCGCGGCGATGCCGAGGTCGATCGTGTGGTCCCGGCCGTTGAAGGCGATCTCGATCGCGTCATCCATGCTGTTGACCGGCAGGTCGAGGTTGCGGGCCAGAAGGTTGCCGGTGCCGCTCGGCAGAACGGCCATCGCGGTGTCGGAGTCGCGCAGGCCCTCGGCCACGGCGCGCACCGTTCCATCGCCGCCGGCGACCAGCACGACGTCGGCCCCGCGGCGGATGGCGCTCGCGGCCATGCCCTGGCCCGGGTCGGCCTCCGAGGTGGGGAACCAGATCGTGGTCGCCCAGTCGGCAGCCTTCGCCGCGGCATTCACCGCCTTCTTGAGCTTCGGAAGGTCGACCTTGATCGGGTTGTAGATGACAGCGGCCTGCTGCTGGGCGGTCTTCGTGGGGGTCGTCACACCACAAAGGTAACGGCAGCGGCTCAATCTAGACTGGGGGTTGTGATTGACCCACAACTTCTGCGCGACAACCCCGATCTCGTTCGCGAATCGCAGAAAGCCCGGGGAAACAGGGTCGAGCTCGTCGACGAGGCGATCGACGCTGATCAGCGCCGCCGCTCGACGATCGCCGCCTTCGAGGCGCTGCGCGCAGAGCAGAACCTGTTCGGAAAGACCGTCGCCGCTGCCCCGAAAGACGAGAAGGCCGCACTCGTCGCGAAGGCCCAGGAGCTGGCCGCGAGCGTCAAGGCAGCGCAGCAGGCCGCGGCCGACGCCGAGGCCGATGTAACCCGCATTGTCGGTTCCATCCAGAACGTCATCATCGACGGCGTGCCCTCCGGCGGGGAGGACGACTTCGTCACCCTGCGCGAGGTCGGCGAGAAGGCCGCGTTCGATTTCGAGCCGCGCGACCACGCCGAGCTCGGCGAGCTGCTCGGCGCCATCGACATCGCCCGGGGCGTCAAGGTGAGCGGCAGCCGCTTCTACTTCTTGCGCGGCGTGGGCGCCCGCCTCGAGCTCGGCCTGATGACCATGGCCCTCGACAAGGCGATCGCCGAGGACTTCGTACCTCTTATTACCCCGACGCTCGTTCGGCCAGAGACCATGGCCGGCACCGGCTTTCTCGGGGAGCACAACGACGAGGTGTACTACCTGCCCGGCGACGACCTCTACCTCACGGGTACCAGCGAGGTCGCCCTCGCCGGTTACCACGCGGATGAGATCCTCGACCTGTCGGGCGGACCGCTGCGCTACGCCGGCTGGTCGACCTGCTACCGCCGCGAGGCGGGCTCCGCGGGCAAGGACAACCGCGGCATCCTGCGCGTGCACCAGTTCAACAAGCTCGAGATGTTCAGCTACGTGCTGCCGGAGAACGCCGAAGCCGAGCACCTCAAGCTGCTGTCGTACCAGGAGTCGATGCTCGAGGCCTGCGGCCTCAGCTACCGGGTGATCGACACCGCCGCCGGCGACCTCGGGTCGAGCGCCGCGCGCAAATTCGACATCGAGGCCTGGGTGCCGACCCAGGGCACGTACCGCGAGCTCACCAGCACGAGCAACTGCACGACCTACCAGGCCCGCCGGCTCGACACCCGCTACCGCACGGAGTCGGGCAAGACGGCGCCGGTCGCGACCCTCAACGGCACGCTGGCCACCACCCGCTGGATCGTCGCCATTCTCGAGACGCACCAGCAGGCGGACGGATCGGTCATCGTGCCCGACGCGCTGCGCCCCTACGTCGGCGGCCTCGAGGTCTTCGAACCCATCGCATGATCGACCGCTACCTCATTGCCCTCGACATCGACGGCACCGTTCTGCGCGAAGACGGGTCGCTCGGTGACGCGACCGTGACCGAGATCGGCCGCCTGCGCGACCTCGGCCACGAGATCATGCTCGCCACCGGCCGCTCCGTCGCCATGACCCTGCCGGTGCTCGACCGGCTCGGGATCACGCCCGAGTACGTGGTCTGCTCGAACGGCGCGATCACGCTGCGCCGCGACGCAAGCCAGCCGCTCGGGTACGCGCGGGAGCACGTCGAGACCTTCAACCCGTCCGAGGTTCTGCAGACCATCAAGAGCGCGCTCGACGACGCGCACTACGCGGTCGAGGACGAGACCGGCCTCTACCGCTTCACCGGGTACTTCCCCGATGGGGCCCTCGGAGCCAACTCGATCAAGGTCGACTTCGACGAGCTGCTCGTGCGGCCCGCGACCCGCGTCGTGGTGATCTCGCCCGAGCACGCCATCGAGGACTTCCTCAGCATCGTCGAGAAGATGGGCCTGCACCGGGTCAGCTACAACGTCGGATGGACCGCCTGGCTCGACATCGCCCCCGACGGCGTCAACAAGTCGACGGCCCTCGAGCGCGTGCGCGACCTGCTGGGCGTGCCCCGCTCGCGCGTGATCGCCATGGGCGACGGCCGCAACGATATCGACATGCTCGAGTGGGCGGCCGTCGAAGGGGTGGGAGTCGCCATGGGGCAGGCACCCGACGAGGTGGTCGCCGCCGCGAACGCGCGCACCGACAGCGATATCAACGACGGGGTCGCGACCTACCTGTCAACCCTCTAGACAGGAACGTCGGTTACACTCGGGACTTGGTTTCCATATGGAGGGCTGTCCGAGCGGCCGATGGAGCCAGTCTTGAAAACTGGTGATGTGAAAGCATTCGTGGGTTCGAATCCCACGCCCTCCGCTCACACTTGGCCGTCGGCAACCCCCAACCGAAGGGATTTCGAATGAGCGATCAGCGCTCCCGAACCACGCGACCCGCGGGCATTGCCCGGCACGGCCGCCTCAAGACCGCCAGCCCGGTGCTCGCGATCCTCAAGTACCTTGGCGTCGGCCTCGCGGTCATCGCCGTCAGCGCCACCTCGATCGTCGCGATCGAGACGAACCGCACGCTCGCGAGCGCCGAGATCTTCGAACTGCCGGGCGAGACCCAGGGCCCGCCGCCGGACATCGCGGCCATGGAGGGCGGGTTCAACATCCTCATCGTCGGCAGCGACCGCGGCGAGACCGAGGAAGAGATCAAGCAGCGCGGCAAGGCTGAGCTCAACGACGTGACGATGATCCTGCACGTCTCGGGCGACCACAAGAGCGCAGTCGCGGTGAGCATTCCGCGCGACATGGTCGTGCCTATTCCCAGTTGCCCCAAGGCGGACGGCAGTGGCAACTATGCGCGCATGTCGGGCCAGCCGATCAACGTCACGCTGTCATACGGCGGAATCGCCTGCACCATCCTCACCGTGCAGGAACTGACCGGGCTGCACATCGACTTCGCCGGCCTCATCACCTTCAACGGCGTCATCCAGATGTCGAACGCCCTGGGCGGTGTTCCGGTGTGCCTCGCCGAGGGCATCTCCGACCCCTACTCCGGGTTCGACTACCCCGCCGGCACCTACACCCTCTCGGGATGGGACGCCCTCGCCTTCCTGCGCTCGCGGCACGCCGTCGGTGACGGCAGCGACCTGACGCGCATCAGCTCGCAGCA
>JAAFHU010000034.1 GCA_013297645.1 Actinomycetota bacterium | reverse complement strand
GGCCAGGGAAACTTCGGATCCCCGGGTAATGACGGTGCCGCGGCCCATCGCTACACCGAGACCAAGATGGCCCCGCTCGCCATGGAGATGGTGCGCGACATCGAGGAAGAGACCGTCGACTTCCAGGACAACTACGACGGCCGCACCCAGGAGCCGACCGTGCTGCCGAGCCGGTTCCCCAACCTGCTCGTCAACGGATCCGTCGGAATCGCCGTCGGCATGGCGACGAACATCCCGCCGCACAACCTGCGCGAGGTCGGGGAGGGCGCCCTCTGGCACCTCGCCCACCCCGAGGCCACGCAGGAGGAGCTCGTCGAGGCGCTCATCCAGCGCATCAAGGGACCGGACTTTCCGACCGGCGCGCAGATCCTCGGGCTCAAGGGAATTCAGGATGCCTATCGCACCGGCCGCGGCTCGATCACGATGCGCGCGGTCGTCACCGTCGAGGAGCTGCAGGGCCGCACCTGCCTCGTCGTCACCGAGCTGCCGTACCAGGTCAACCCCGACAACCTCGCGCTGAAGATCGCCGACCTCGTCAAGGAGGGCAAGCTCGCCGGCATTGCCGACATTCGGGATGAAACCTCGGGCCGCACCGGCCAGCGCCTCGTCATCGTGCTCAAGCGCGATGCCGTCGCCAAGGTCGTGCTCAACAACCTCTACAAGCACACGCAGCTGCAGGAGAACTTCGGCGCCAACATGCTGGCGATCGTCGACGGCATTCCGCGCACGCTCGCAATCGACGGATTCATCACCGCTTGGGCAGAGCACCAGATCGAAGTGATCGTGCGCCGCACGCAGTACCGCCTCAAGAAGGCGGAGGAGCGCGCCCATATTCTGCGCGGCTACGTCAAGGCGCTCGACGCCCTCGACGAGGTGATCGCCCTCATTCGCCGGTCGCCGACCGTCGAGGAGGCCCGCGACGGACTGATGCAGCTGCTCGACGTCGACGAGCTGCAGGCCCGCGCGATCCTCGACATGCAACTGCGCCGACTCGCTGCGCTCGAACGCCAGAAGATCATGGACGAGCTTGCCGAGATCGAGCTCGAGATCGCCGAGTACCACGTGATCCTCGGCAGCCCGCAGCGCCAGCGCGACATCGTCAGCGAGGAGCTCACCGAGCTCATCGCCAAGTACGGCGACGACCGCCGCACCGAGATCATGTTCGGCTTCGACGGCGACATGAGCGTCGAGGACCTCATCCCCGAGGAGGAGATGGTCGTCACGGTCACCCGCGGCGGCTACATCAAGCGCACCCGCAGCGACAACTACCGCAGCCAGCACCGCGGAGGACGCGGCGTGCGCGGAGCCCAGCTGCGCGCCGACGACGTGGTCGAGCACTTCTTCGTCACCACGACCCACCACTGGCTGCTGTTCTTCACGAACACCGGCCGGGTCTACCGCGCGAAGACCTACGAGGTGCAGGAGGCCGGCCGCGATGCGAAGGGCCAGCACGTCGCGAACCTGCTCGCGCTGCAGCCGGGCGAGGAGATCGCGCAGATCCTCGACATCCGCGATTACGCGGCCGCGACCTACCTGGTGCTCGCCACCCGCGGCGGCCTGGTGAAGAAGACCGCGCTGTCGGAGTACGACACCAACCGCACCGGCGGCATCATCGCGATCAACCTCCGCGAGGGCGACGAGCTCACCTCGGCCATGCTCGTCGAAGAGAGCCAGGACGTTCTGCTCGTGTCGCGCAAGGGCATGTCGATTCGTTTCACCGCATCGGATGCCGCCCTGCGCCCCATGGGACGATCGACCTCCGGAGTGATCGGCATGCACTTCCGCGACGATGACATGCTGCTGAGCGCGAGCGTCGTCGCCGACGCGGGATACGTCTTCGTCGTCACCGAGGGAGGCTATGCCAAGCGCACGGCCGCGGACCAGTACCGGGTGCAGGGACGCGGCGGTCTCGGCATCAAGGTGGCCAAACTGCAGGAGGCGCGCGGCGACCTCGCGGGCGCGCTCATCGTCGAGGACGACGACGAGGTGCTCGTGGTTCTTGCCAGCGGCAAGGTGGTAAGGTCTGCCGTGGCCGAGGTTCCGGCCAAGGGTCGTGACACCATGGGTGTCGTGTTCGCGCGATTTGCAGACGACGACCGCATCATCGCACTAGCCCGCAACAGCGAGCGCAATCTTGAAAGTCAGGAAGGCGAGACCGAGGAGCTTGTAGCTGCTACCGAGGTCGAAGCCGTTGGGAAGGACGAGTCCGTAGATGAGTAGCGTCGCCGAACAACTGCAGCGAAAATCGCAGAAGCCCGTAGCCACCAAGCAGGTTCGCCTCAAGCTGGTCTACATCGACTTCTGGTCGACAGTGAAGTTGTCGTTCCTCGTCGCCGTGTCGCTGGGAATCGTGCTCGTGGTCTCGACCGTGCTGATCTACCTGGTGCTGCAGTCGACGGGCGTCTTCGAGAAGCTCGACGGCACCCTGTCGGACATCCTCAGCGCCGGCGACTCCGAGACGCCCTTCAGCATCGCCGAGAACTTCTCGCTGCTGACGGTCACATTGTTCTCCTTCATCGTCGCGGTGCTCAACATCGTCGTGGGCACCGCCCTCGGCGCCATTACGAGCATTCTCTACAACTTCAGCGTGCGCCTCACGGGCGGTCTGCTGGTGGGCTTCACGAACAATTAGGGCGGACGGCGCTGGCCGACGGCCGCAATGCGGCCAACGCAGAGCGATGCTCTGCGCCCGATTACTCGATTGGCCTAGGGTGCGATACTCTCGTATCTGCCCAACGGGGGTATAGCTCAGGCGGTTAGAGCGCTTCGCTGATAACGAAGAGGTCCGTGGTTCAAGTCCACGTACCCCCACTGGAAGTCCCACAAGGGCTTCCTCCTCTTTCGGGGACGTAGCTCAATTGGCAGAGCATCGCCTTTGCAAGGCGGGGGTTAGGGGTTCGATTCCCCTCGTCTCCACGAAAGAGAAAGGCCCGCAGCTGTCGCTGCGGGCCTTTTCACGTGAGGGCTACTACGCCTCGTCGGTCTCGGTCTCCGGCTCGTCCTCGACCCAGAGCGAGTCGTCGGCGCGCAGGGTCTGCCAGGCGGCGTAGGCGACGCCCGCCACGGCGACGACCGCGACACCGAGCAGGATGTACTTCGCCGGTCCCGACGACTTGGGAGCCTCGATGACGCCGGCGCGGACGCCCGCCTTCACGCTGGCCTCCTTGGCCGAGCGGCCAACCTTGGCGATCGTCTCGCGCAGCTCGGGGTTCTTGGCGGCCTCGATGACGGCGATCGCCGAGCCCAACGCCGAGGTGACGGCGGGGAGCACGTCATCGACGAAGCGGTCGCGGCCGTTGCGGGCGGCCTTGGCTCCCGAGCGCAGCACGGGCCGCACTCGATCGTCGTAGGCATCTTTGACCCGCGGGGCAACTTCTTCGCTCGCGAAGCTCGAGGCCTGGTGGGTCGCATCGCGAACCACCCGCGAGGCGTGCTCGAGAACCTCGCGCTGGTCGTGCAGAAGGTCCTCGGCCTGGCGCTTGAGTCGGTTGAGCTCTCGCTGGCGCTTGCGTGACAGTCCCATGAGAACCTCCAGATAGTGGTGCGGTGAACAGGTCAATCTTGTCACGCGCTCCTGCGACCCGAAACGGTAGAAGCTGTGAGGTGCATGTGCGCCAGCACGGGGTCGGTCGATAGCGCTGTGTAAGAATTGTGCCCATGCCTTTGCACACTGCTGTCGCGACCATTTCCACCTCGCTCGGAGACATCCGGGTCAACCTCCTCGGAAACCACGCTCCGAAGACGGTTCGCAACTTCACCGGACTCGCCACCGGCGAGATTGAGTGGACCCACCCGGCTACCGGCAAGAAGTCGAATGACCCGCTGTACAACGGCGTGATCTTCCACCGCATCATCAAGCAGTTCATGCTGCAGGGCGGCGACCCGCTCGGCCAGGGCGTCGGCGGCCCGGGTTTCGAGTTCGACGACGAGATCCACCCCGAGCTCAACTTCAACGAGCCCTATGTGCTCGCCATGGCCAACGCCGGAACGCGCGGCGGCAAGGGCACCAACGGCTCGCAGTTCTTCATCACGACCGTGCCCACCCAGTGGCTGCAGGGCAAGCACACCATCTTCGGCCTCGTTGCCGACGACGAGTCGAGGCGCGTCGTCGACGCGATCGAGGCCGTGCCGACCGACGGCCGTGACAAGCCCCTCGACGACGTGGTCATCAACTCCGTCACCATCGCCGAGGTTTAGCCCCGGCCGTGACCGACCTCGGCGACAATCGCGACAACTTCTGCTACCGGCACCCCGACCGGCAGAGCTTCATCCTCTGCCAGCGGTGCGGGCGAACGATCTGCCCGCAGTGCTCGACGCAGGCCGCCGTGGGCGTGCACTGCCCGGAATGCGTCGCCGAGGCGAGGGCGAAGGCTCCGCGCCGCCAGCCGATGACCATCCGCGCGGCCCGCTCGCTGCGCAACAACCCCGACCGACCGATCGTGACCTACGCGATCATCGCGCTGTGCGTGCTCGTCTACGTCGCGCAGTTCATCCTCGGCAACGCGCTGACGAGCTGGCTGGTCTACTACGCTCCGCTAAGTTTCGCGCAGCCGTGGCGGCTTCTGACGTCGCTCATCGCGCACGGCAGCCCGTTGCACCTGCTGACCAACATGTTCTCGTTGTTCATCATCGGCCGCATGCTCGAGCCTGCCCTGGGCCGCCTCCGCTATCTCGCCCTGTTCCTCATCGGCGGCATCGGAGGCCTCGCGGCTGTCGCGGTCATCGTGCCCGGCACGCCCGTGCTCGGCGCCTCGGGCGCGATCTTCGCCATGCTGGGCGCTCTGCTCGTGCTCATCCGCCGTTTCGGGGGCAACGCCTCACAGATTCTCATCGTGGTCGGCATCAACCTCGTGATCGGCTTCGTGCTGCCGGGCGTGGCCTGGCAGGCGCACATCGGGGGATTCATCGCCGGCGCGGCGCTGACCGCCATCTTCGTGCGCACGCGCAGCGAGAAACAGCGCCCTCTTCAGGTGGCGGCCACCGCCGGAATCGGCGTCATTCTGGTGGCGATCATCGCGATCAGCCAGGCGCTACTGTGAGTTCTCCACAGCTGTATCCACAGTGGGGATAATTACATCGCTGTAGTTGTACCCCGTGGTGTCGGCCGACTAGGGGACTAGCGCCAGCGCGTGGTCATGAGGAATCCGATGAACATGATTCCGAAGCCGACGAGGATGTTCCACGTGCCGAGCTGGGGGAGCGGAAGCGAACCCTGGCTGACATAGAAGACGATGATCCAGACCAGCCCGACGAGCATGAATCCGAACATGACCGGCTTGAACCAGACGGCATTAGGGGCCTGTTCGCCGGAGCGGGTCTCGGTGGACGAGTCTGATGAGGTGCGTGCCATGACAGGGATTCTAGCGTGAAACCCTATGCACAGGCATTGAATAGCAAGCGTCCGGAAGAGCACTGGCAGGCGCCGCATACAATCAAGGCATGACCGAGACCGCTGCAGAGCCGCACAGTCGGCCTCCGCGGCGCGGACGTACATCGGTTATCGGGGTGCTCGGCGAGATTCTCATGACCGGCGGCGTGGTCGTGCTGCTGTTCCTCGGGTGGCAACTGTGGTTCAACAACCTCGTTTCGACCACCCAGCAGGCCTCGGTTGCTGACGAGCTGTCGCAGGAGTGGGCAGAATCCACTCCGACGGCGTCTCCCGATCCGACCGTCGCGCGCGATCCGGGACCGCCTGCCGTGACTGCTGCGCCCGCCGCCGACACCGCGTTCGCCAACCTCATCGTGCCGCGGCTGGGAGCCGACTTCAAGCGCCCCATCGCCGAGGGAATCGGCACCTCGGTGCTCGACAACACCAAGCTGGGAATGGGGCACTACCCCGAGACGCAGCTGCCCGGCGAGCTCGGCAACTTCGCCCTCGCATCGCACCGCTCGGCCTACGGTGGTGCTTTTCACAACATCCACCAGCTCGTCGTCGGAGACAGCATCTGGGTCGAGACGGCCGACGGCTGGTACAAGTACATCTACCGCAGCATGGAGTACGTGCGCTCGAGCGGCGTCGGCGTCATCCTGCCGGTTCCGCAGCAGCCCGGAGCTGCCCCCACGGAGAGCCTCATCACGTTGACGACCTGCAACCCCTTCTACTCGTCGGCAGAGCGCATCATCGCCTACGGCGTCTTCGACACGTGGTACCCGCGCGCCGACGGGCCGCCGGCCGAGATCGCGACCATTGCGACGGTGAGCTGATGTACCTCGCCCTCTGGCGCATCCTTCCCGGTGCACCGTGGCTGCGCGTGCTGCAATTGGTCGTTCTCGCCGCACTAGTGCTCGCCGCTCTCGTACTATGGGTGTTTCCCACTGTTGACCATCTGACCGCCCCGCAGGATGTGACCGTCGAATGACCCACGTACTCGTCGTCGACAACTACGACAGCTTCGTCTACACGCTCAACGGCTACCTGTTGCAGCTGGGAGCCGAGACCACCGTCGTGCGCAACGACGCCTTCGACGCCGACGATTCCGCTGCGTACATCAGCGACTACGACGCGGTTCTGCTCTCGCCCGGACCGGGCAACCCGGCATCCGCCGGTGTGTCGATCCCGGTCGTGAAGGCCGCACTCTCTGCCGGCATTCCCCTCCTCGGCGTCTGCCTCGGGCACCAGGCCATCGCCGAGGCGCTGGGCGGCGTCGTCACCCACGCCGACGAGCTCATGCACGGCAAGACCTCGCTCATCGAGCACGACGGCAGCGCCTTCTACGACGGGGTGCCGCAGCCCTTCACCGCGACGCGCTACCACTCGCTCGCGATCGTCGATTCAACAATGCCGGATGCCCTCGAGATCACCTCGAAGACGACCGGCGGCGTCATCATGGGCGTGCGCCATCGCGATGCGCCGATCTACGGGGTGCAGTTTCACCCCGAGTCGGTTCTCACCGAAGGGGGCTACCGCATGCTGGGCAACTGGCTCGCCGTCGCCGGGCTGCCGAGCGCGGCCGAGACCGCCAAGGGCCTGACCCCCATGGTGAAACTGGCCTGAGCCGCCTACGCGGCCCCGCAGTAGGTGATCGTCACCGACGACTTCTGCGGCTGGTCGCCCACGAGCGTCTGCGACGAGACGAGGCCGCCCGAGCAGCCCATGTCTGCCTGGGTGACGACGCCCAGCTGCAGTGCGCTGAGCTGACTCGTCGCCTCGCCGATGGGCTTTCCCGTCACATCGGGAATCGTCACGATTCCGTCAGAGATGGTCAGGTTGACGGCCGTGCCGAGCGACGCCTCGGCGGGCGCGCTCGGATCGGTGACCATGACGATGCCGGCCCCGATGGTGGGGGAATGGGCGGTGGTGATTGTGCCGACCTCGAAACCGAGCTCTTTCAATTTTGCCTCGGCCGAGGCCTGGTCGAGTCCGACCAGCTGCGGAATGGCAGCCTTGGGCGCTCCCGATGAGACGAAGACCTGCACCGTCGTCTGCGGGCTGACCTTCTCACCCGCCGCCGGGATCGTGCGCAGGATGGTGCCCTCAGCGATCGTGTCGCTCGACTCGTTGACCCGCTCGGGCAGCAGCTTCTGGCTGATGAGCTGCGCAGAGCCGTCTTCCCAGGTCTGGTTCTGCACGTTGGGGATCGTCACGGCGAGGCTGGCGCCGATGTCGGTCTGGGTGAGGCTGAGCACCCACACCATGGTGGCGACGATGATGACGGCGATGACCGAGATGCCGCCCCAGATCCAGGCGACCGGCGGACGCGACTGGGTGCGAACCACCCGGTCGTCGTCGGCCACGCTGAGCTGGCGGAAGGTCGCCTCGGCGCCGGCGGTCACGCTCGGGTTGACGCCGAAGAGCGTGGCGTTGAAGTCGTCGACCGGAGCGCCTCGCCGGTTCGACACGGTGCCGGCCGCGGCGGCGGTGGCCGCCTCGCGGAACTCCGCGGCGCTCTGGAAGCGCGCGAAGCGGTCCTTCGCGACCGCGCGCATGACGACGGCGTCGAGCGCAGGCGAGACGCGGGGGTTGATCGAGCTCGGCACGGGCACCGGCTGGTTCACGTGCTGATAGGCGACCGCTACCGGGTTGTCGTCGAAGAAGGGCGGACGGCCGGTGAGCATCTCGAACAGCATGATGCCGGTCGAGTAGAGGTCGGTGCGGGCGTCGACGGACTCCCCGCGGGCCTGCTCGGGAGAGAAGTACTGGGCCGTGCCCATGATGGTGCTCGTCTGGGCGATCGTCGACGAGGATTCGGCGACCGCGCGGGCGATGCCGAAGTCCATGACCTTCACCTGGCCGGTCGCGGTAACCATGACGTTGCCGGGCTTGATGTCGCGGTGCACGAGGCCGGCGCGGTGCGAGTACTCGAGCGCGGTGAGCACTTCGCTGGTGATGCGCAGGGCCTCATCGGGATCTAGCGGGCCCTCGGCGATGATGTCGCTGAGCAGGCGGCCGTCAACGAATTCCATGATGATGAAGGGAACTTGCAGCTCGGCGCCGCTCGCGTCGTGAACTGTCTCTTCGCCGGCGTCGAAGATGCGCACGATCGTGGGGTGGGCCATCTTCGCGGCGTCCTGGGCCTCCCGGCGGAAGCGCACGCGGAACGCCGGGTCGGTGGCGAGGGCCGGCTTGAGCAGCTTGATCGCGACACGTCGGCCGAGCCGGGAGTCGGTGCCGATGTGCACGTCGGCCATGCCGCCGCGGCCGATGAGGTTGCCGACCTGGTATCTGCCCGCGAGCACGCTGATGGGCTGCGTTTGTTCAGTCACGTGGTTCTCCCGTAGCGGCTCGAAGTGCTCTGACAGTGTATCCGCTCGACTTTTGAGGTCGCCTATTCCACGGTGATGGTGAGCGTGCCCGACTCGGGGGAGCTGCCCGCGTCTCCGCAGGTGGCGTGATAGCTGATTGTGATCGTCGCGGGAGCGGCCGGAACGGTGAACTTCATCGAGTTGGCGTCGGGCAGCGCCGGGTTGACCCCTGCAGACGGCGTCGTGTTCGTGTAGGTGAACTGGTAGCCGGTGCGGTCAAAGCCGCTCGGGCACCCGTTGTAGGTGGACCAGGTGACGTCGAAATCGGGGTCGCCCACGGCGAGCGTGGTGTTGGCCGTTGCGAGCCCGGCGGGCGTCTGTGTCGCCGTCGGCAGCGGACCGTAGAAGGTGACCGCGATCACGGCGCCCTTCGAGACCCGGCCGGCGGGGTTCACCACGTAGGCCAGGCCGACGTTCTCGATGCTGTCGGCCGGTTTGCCCACGCGGGGCTCCAGCTGAAGCCCGAGCCCGTCGAGGTAGACCTGCACCTGGGACTGAGTGCGCCCCTTGATCTGGTCCTCGTCGACCACGACCGTGTTCGAGGTGGGGGTGACCGACGGCTGGGACACGGGAGGAGGACTCGACGTGGTGGGCTTCTGCTCGTCGGTCGGGGGGTTGAGCAGGGCGATGAGCACCGCGATGAGGGCGACGGCCGCGATGGCCACGAAGGCGATGAGTGGCCAGGTCCACGGGCTGCGCTTGCGCGGTGCGGCGGCGGCTGCGGCCGCGGGGGCAGAGGGCAGCAGCCGCGTGGTCGCGTCGCTGGGCTTGCCGTAGTTGGCGCCGGCGGTGTTGGCGAGGGATCCCGATCCGATCACTCCTGGCACGGCGGCAGCGGCTGCGGCGACGTCGCCGCGACGGAGGGACTGCGCGGCCCTCGCCATGTGCGCGGCACTCGCCGGGCGGTCGGCGGGGTTCTTCGCGATGCTCGCGTAGACGAGGTTGCGCACCGGCTCGGCCACCGTGACCGGCAGCTCGGGCGGGGTCTCGTTGATCTGGGCCATGGCGATGGCCACCTGCGACTCGCCCGTGAAGGGGCGGCGTCCGGCGAGCATCTCGTAGGCGACGATGCCGAGCGAGTAGATGTCGGTCGAGGGGGAGGCGGCGTGGCCGCTGGCCTGCTCGGGCGAGAGGTACTGCACGGTGCCCATCACCTGGCCGGTGGCGGTGAGCGGAACCTGGTCGGCGATGCGCGCGATGCCGAAGTCGGTGATCTTGACGCGGCCGTCGGGGGTGATGAGCAGGTTGCCCGGCTTGATGTCGCGGTGCACGAGGCCGGCGGCGTGAGCGGCCTGCAGCGCCATAGCGGTCTGCGCGACGATGTCGAGAACGCGGTCTGTGGTCAGAACGCGCTCGCGCTCAATGACGGCGCTCAGCGCCTCGCCGGGAACGAGCTCCATGACGAGGTAGGCGCTGCCGTCTTCTTCTCCGTAGTCGAAGACGTTGGCGATGCCCTCGTGGTTGACGAGGGCAGCGTGCCGTGCCTCTGCCCGGAAGCGCTCGAGAAAGCCCGGGTCGCCGAGGTACTCGTCTTTGAGGATCTTGATAGCGACGGTGCGCCCGATGACGAGGTCGGTCGCCTGCCAGACCTCGCCCATGCCGCCGATAGCGACGCGGCTGGACAGCTGGTACCGGCCACCGAAGGTGAGGCCGCTCGTGGGTCTCATCTGCTCAGCACCGCCTCAAGTACTTTCTTCGCTATGGGCGCCGCGACCTTGTTACCGAACGCATTCGGCGCGCCGTTCTCAATTACCACCGCAATCGCGACCTGCGGGTTGTCGGCCGGCGCGAAGCCGGTGAACCAGAGGGTGTATGGCTCACCCTCGCCGTTCTCGGCCGTGCCGGTCTTGCCTGCTACGTCGACACCGCTAATTCTTGCATTACTCGCTGCGCCATTGGATACGCCGTTGACCAGCATTTGCACCATCGTTGCAGAGACCTCCGGGCTCACCGGTGTGCTGAAGACCTCGGGTTCGAACTGGTCGATAACCCGCAGGTCGGGCGAGGTGACCGTGTCGATGAGAGTGGGCTTCATGAGCACACCGCCGTTCGCGATGGCCGCGCTGACCATGGCGACCTGCAGCGGGGTGACCTTGTCGTCGAACTGCCCGAACGACGACAGCATGAGCTGCGGGGCATCCATGCCCTCGGGGTAGATGCTGGGGGTCGAGGCCATCGGAATCGAGACGCTCTGCCCGAAACCGAATGACTCGGCCATGCCGCGGATGCGGTCTTCTCCCATGGCGGCGCCGAGCTGCGCGAAGGGGATGTTGCAGCTGAGCCGCAGCGCGGTGGCGATCGTCGCGGTCTCGCCGCCCCCACACGCGCCGCCCTCGGCATTCGAGATGAAGACGTCGGTCTGCGGCAACTGCAGCTGGCCGGGGTTCGGAAACTCGCTGTCGGGGGTGTAGTCGCCGCCCTGCAGCGCCGCGGCGGTCATGACGATCTTGAAGACCGAGCCCGGGTGGTAGAGGTCGCCGGTGATGGCGCGGTTGATGAGGGGCTTGTTGGGATTCGCGAGCAGCTCGTCGTAGCGCTGGTCGATGATCGTGTTCGCCTCGTGGGCCGCGAGCTGGTTGGGGTCGAACGACGTCTTCGACACCATCGCGAGTATGCGCCCGGTGCTCGGCTCGATCGCCACGATGGCCCCCGAGTTGTCGGCGAGGGCATCCCAGGCGGCCTGCTGCACGACCGGGTCGAGGGTGAGCTCGACCGACGCGCCCTTGGGCTTCTGCCCGGTGAAGAGCGCATTGAGCTGGTCGAGGAACTGCGCATTCGAGGTTCCGCTGAGCTCTTCGTTGAGCGCCCGCTCGACCCCGGAGCTGCCGTGGTTGAGGCTGATGAACCCGGTGACCGGCGCATAGAGCTCGGCCTGGCTGTAGACCCGCAGATAGGAGTAGTTGTCGTCAACCGGTTCGGACGTGACGATCGGCACGCCGTCGACGGTGATAGCACCGCGCTCTGTCGAGTAGCTCTCGTAGAGAACGCGCACGTTGTGCTCGTCGGCCCGCAGGCTGTCGACGGCGAAGACCTGGATGACCGAGGTCGAGACGAAGAGGGCGACGAACATGAGCATGATCACGAGGCTCACCCGGCGGAGTTCCTTGTTCACTCGATCACCGTCCTCGGCTGATGGCGCACGGAGTCGGACAGCCGCAGCAGCAGCGCGACGATCATCCAGTTGGCGACGAGTGACGAGCCGCCCGCGGCGAGGAAGGGTGTCGTGAGGCCGGTGAGCGGGATCACCCGGGTGACCCCGCCGATGACGATGAAGACCTGGAGCCCGACCACGAAGGCGAGGCCGACGGCGAGCAGGCGGCCGAAGTCATCCTGTCCGGCGAAGCCGATGCGGAATCCGCGCGAGACGAAGAGCAGGTAGAGGGCGAGGATGGCGAAGAGGCCCACGAGGCCCAGTTCTTCTCCGAGGCTGGCGACGATGTAGTCGCTCTCAGCGAGGGGGGTGATGTCGGGCCGGCCGAGACCGAGACCGGTACCGGTGAGCCCGCCGTTGGAGAGGCCGAACAGCCCCTGCACCAGTTGGTAGCTGCCTCCGTTGCCCTCGTAGTTGGCCCGGGCGAAGGGCTCGAGCCAGGCGTCGATGCGGCCGCCGACGTAGCTGAGCACCCGACTCGCCGCGAAGGCGCCGCCGAGGAACAGGCCCAAGCCGAGCAGGATCCAGCTGGAACGCCCGGTAGCCACGTAGAGCATGACCAGGAACAGCCCGAAATAGAGCAGCGCGGTTCCGAGGTCTTTCTGGAAGACGAGCACGCCCATCGAGGCGGCGAAGACGACGAGCAGCGGACCGAGGTCGCGGGCCCGCGGGAAGGTCATCCACAGCACCTTGCGGCCGATCATCGACAGGGAGTCGCGAGCGGTGACCAGGAAGCCGGCGAAGAAGACCGCCAGCGCGATCTTGCCGATTTCTCCCGGCTGGAACGAGAAGGGCCCCAGCTGCACCCAGATGTTGGCGCCGTTCACCGGGCGGAAGAACACCGGGATGACGAGCAGCACGATGCCGGCCAGGGCGAAGGTGAGCCGGAAGCGGTAGAGAACCCGGTGGTTGCGCAGCAGCACGATGACAGCGATGGCCAGCACCAGGGCGATCGAGGTCCAGGCGATCTGGCGGATGCTGGCCATGTCCCAGCCCTCGAACCCCTTGGCGAGATCGAGCCGGTAGATCATCGCGATGCCCAGTCCGTTGAGTACGGTCGCGATCGGCAGCAGGAAGGGGTCGGCGTCAGAGGCGACGACCCGCAGGGCGACATGCATGGCGAGCACGAGCACCGACAGTCCGATGCCGAGGGTCGCAAGGCTCCAGTCGGGATGGCCGATCGCTCCCAGCTGCACCAACAGGATCGCCGCGGCGTTGATCGCGCAGGCACCGAGGAGCAGCAGCAGTTCGAGATTGCGCAGGCGGGAGGGCGCGCGCAGCCGTAGGCGGATGGTGCCGGTGAGCGGTGGCCGCGGCGCTGCGTCGACCACGGAGCTAGTCGGCGATGTCATTGCTCAGTTGGCTGACGATGCGCTCGGCATCGGCGAGGTTGTCTGCGCTGATGGTGGTCTCGACCGCGCTCTGGTTGATGGCGCTGAGGTCGGAGACCGAGAGGGTGGTCTCGCGGTAGACGGAGGAGAGGGGAATGGGGCCGAGGTCTTGCTGGATCCCCCGGTAGATGGCGACAGAGCCGTTCGACTCACCCACGTAGTAGTGCGTCTGCGTCCACTGGTATCCGGCGACGACCGCGGTCGTGATGAGGGCGGCGACGACGGCGAGCACGACGACGAGGCTGATGCGGCGACGCTTGGCCCGGCGGCCGTCCTCGATGATGAGTTCGTCGAGGAACTCCTCGGACTCGGGCTCGAAGTGGCTGTCGTCGGGCTTGGTGGCCTTGAGCGGGTGCAGCAGCAGGGTCGGGATGCGCAGCGGCTTGCGCGGAGCCTCGCCCTCGATGGCGAGCGGGTCGGAGGCGGATCCGACCGTGACCGCGGGGTGGTGGGCGGAGTCCCCGGTGCCGTCGATGTCGACGACGACGACGGTGACGTTGTCGGGCGCGCCCTGGTCGAGGCTCTCCCTGATGAGCCGGTCGGCGACGGCCTCGGCATCCTCGTCGAGCGCGAGGGCGGCGGCGATGCGGTCCTCGGCGACGTAGCTGCTCAGTCCGTCGGAGCACAGCAGCCAGCGGTCTCCCGGCTCGCCGTGCTCGATCATCGTGTCGATCTCGGGGGTGGCGTCGACATCGCCGAGCACGCGCATGAGCACCGAGCGCCGCGGGTGCACAGCGGCCTCCTCGACGGTGATGCGGCCGCTGTCGACGAGCCGCTGCACGAAGGTGTGGTCGCTGGTGATCTGCGTGAGCAGTCCGCCGCGCAGGCGGTAGATGCGGGAGTCGCCGATGTGGGCGATCGCGAGCTCCGACCCGACGAGAACGAAGCCGCTAACGGTCGTGCCCATGCCGGTGAGCTCGCTGTGGTCGAACACGGTCTCGGCGAGCACGGCATTGGCAGAGATGAGGGCCCCGTGCAGGGCGACCTCGGCCTCGGACACGGAGCTGAAGCTGCGGTCGACGCTGGTGACGTGCTTGATGGCCAGGGCGCTCGCGACGTCGCCGCCGGCGTGCCCGCCCATGCCGTCCGCGACGATGAAGAGGTGCGCGCCCGCGTAGCCGCTGTCCTGGTTGTTGCTGCGGATCTTGCCGACGTGGGATGCGGCCGCGCTCTTTGCCCTCATGGCCATTCGCCTACCGCCGCAGCTCGAAGGTGGTGGTGCCGATGGTGATCGGCGTGTTCAGCGGCACCTGCGTCGGCGAGCTGACCCGACTTCCGTCGAGCAGCGTGCCGTTGGTCGAGTCTAGGTCTTCGAGAACCCAGCCCTTCTCGGTGCGCAGAAGGCGGGCGTGATTGGTCGAGGTGTAGTCATCGCGGATCACGAGACCGGAGTCACTCGAGCGCCCGATCGACAGGAACTCCTCGGGCAGGTCGATCTGCAGGCCCTCTTTGGCGCCGCCGGTGATGACGAGGCGGCTGGCGACAACGGCATTCTGCCGGGGGGTGGCAGCCGGTCGGGCCGGCTCAGTGGGAAATGGCGCGGATGCGGTGGCCGGCAACCGGCGCACCCGCTGCCCGAAGAGGTCGCTGCGCAGCGCGAACACGACGATGAACACGAACACCCACAGCACCGCCAGGAAGACCAGCCGGAGGATGAAGAGGGTGAGGTCGCCCACTACTCGGTACCTTCCACCCGCAGATCGGCGAACTGGTCGACATCGGCGGACTGGGCGAGCACACGGAAGACGATACGCGTACGCCCGATGTCGATCACAGAGTCGGCGGGAAGCGGAGCCTTTGCGACGGCTACCCCGTTGAGCAGTGCGCCGTTGGTGGATCCGAGGTCATTGACCTGGGCGCGGGTGCCGTCCCAGAGGATCTCGACGTGCTTGCGCGAGATGGAGGAGTCATCCACGGTGATGTCTGCATCAGTGCCGCGGCCGATCACCGTGCGCGAGCGGGTGATCGGGTAGCGCTTGCCGTTGACGTCGAGCACCGGGGTCCAGGCGACCGTGCCCTTGACGTTGACGCTCGAGATCTCGAGCGTGCCCTCGCTGAGCGAGTCCTGTTCGGTCAGTTCTATCGCGATGCCGCCGGCGAAGCTGTAGCGCTGGGCGGCGGCGTGCGCCTGAACGAGCTGCGTCAGCTCATCGATGAGGGAGTCGCCGAGGCCGGTCATGCGCTCGTAGTCGGTCGGCGAGAGCCGCACGGTGAAGCGGTTGGGAACGAGGATGCGGTCACGCGAGACGACGGCGGCCTTGGTGTCGAGCTCGCGCCGCAGGGCGCTCGTGATCTCGACGGGCTGGAGTCCACTCTTGAAGGTCTTCGCGAAAGCGCCGTTCACGGCGCGCTCGAGACCCTTCTCGAAGTTGTCCAGCAGTCCCACGGGGCTCCTCGCTTGCTTGGCGGTGGTGACTCGATGTTAGCCGGTGGGGCTTGGGGACAGCCCTGTCTGCGGGGATTGGCCGGGTATATACGCCGCAGGGATGAGTGCTATTCTCGCTTGTTGGCGCTTCGGCGCCGAAAGTCAGCGCGAGTGGCGGAATTGGTAGACGCGCACGGTTCAGGTCCGTGTGTTCGTAAGGACGTGGGGGTTCAAGTCCCCCCTCGCGCACACATGACAAACATGACGTGGTCGACCGGATCGTGGAGCAATCCCCCGGTCGACCTTCGTCTTTCCGGGGACGATCTGCTTGTCACCGCGGCCGAGGGCAGCGATGCGTGGCGCCACACCTCCTACGGATTCGTGCACGACTCCGAGCACGCACTTCTCGCGACCTTCGAGCAGGGCACGGCCGTCGAGGTGGTCTTCACGGCTCTGTTCAGCGAGCAGTTCGACCAGGCCGGTCTCTTCATCCGCGCCGACGACGAGAACTGGATCAAGGCGGGTGTCGAGTTCGCCGATGGCCAGCCCCAGGTCGGCGCGGTCGTCACCCGCGGCAGCTCGGACTGGTCAGTGGCGCCGGTGCCGGAATGGCTCGACCAGCGCGTGACGATCCGGGCAAGCTGGGCGGATGACGCCATCACCCTGCGCGCCCGTCGCGACGACGAGCCGTGGCGCCTCGTTCGCGTCGTACCCTTTGCGGTGCCGACCGCGCTTGCCGGCCCGATGGTCTGCGCGCCGAGCCGCCCGGGCCTGACCGTGCGCTTCCACTCCTGGATCACCACCGACGCGGACGGAGCACTGCACCCATGAACTACAACGACCGGGTCATCGAGGAGTTCCGCGCGAACGGCGGCGTCGTCGCCAACTTCGGCTCGAGCCTCGTGCTGCTGCACACCGTGGGCGCGCGCACGGGCGAGGCGCGCGTGAATCCCGTGCTCGGCATCGCCGACGGGGACGGCTGGCTGGTGATCGCGTCGGCGGCTGGCAGCACGAAGCATCCGTCGTGGTACTTCAACATCGTGGCGCAGCCCGAGATCTCGATCGAGACGCCGGCGGGAATCGTCGAGGTGCTCGCTGTCGACCTTGAGGGCGACGAGTGGGATGCGGCCTGGGCGGCCTTCGTCGCGCGCTCGCCGGCCTTCGGCGAGTACCGCACCAGGTCAGAGGGCCGCGAGTTCCCGATCTTCCGACTCACGCGCCGCTGACACTCGCAGCGCAAGCCCCGCGCGCCATCAGGTGGTGAGTGTTACGTTCAGCGAATGACCCGCATTGCCGCGATAGCGCCGGTGCTGCCAGAGCACTCCTCATCGCAGGCAGAGATCACCGCAGCCATCGCCCCGTTACTCGCTCCCGATCCCAAAAGACGCCCGCTGATCGAGCGCATGTACGCCTCGAGCACGGTCGAGCGCCGCTACAGCGCGCTGCCGCTCGAGCAGTATCAGCACCTCGGCTCGCTGACCGAGACGAACGCCGCGTGGTTCGCGGCGGCGGTCGAGCTGGGGGAGCGCGCCGTGCGGGAGGCGCTGCGCAAGGCCGACGTCGCGATCGAGGATGTGGATCTGCTGTTGTTCACTTCGGTGACCGGGGTGAGTGCACCATCCGTCGATGCGGTTATAGCTGAGCGGTTGGGCATGCGCAGCGACCTCAAGCGCTGGCCGAGCTTCGGCCTCGGCTGCGTGGCCGGCGCCACCGGGCTCGCGCGCGTCAACGACTACCTCGAGCCGCGGCCTATGGGCGTCGCCGTGCTGCTCGCGGTCGAGCTCTGCTCCCTCACCCTGCAGCGCGACGACGAGTCGATCGCCAACTTCGTCGCGAGCGGCTTGTTCGGCGACGGAGCCGCGGCGGTCGTGCTGCTCGGCGACGATCACCCCAAGGCAGCCGGACCGCGTATCACCGCGACGCGCTCCGCGCTCATCCCCGAGACCGCGGACGTGCTGGCCTTCGGCCTCACCACCACGGGTTTCGAGATCACCCTGACCGCCGAAGTCGCGGGAGTCATCGAGCGCGCCTTCCCGGCCGAGGTGGCGGAACTGCTGCAGGGCCGCTCGACCGACGGCCTCGCGATGGTCGCGCACCCGGGCGGCCCGAGAATCCTCGAGGCCTTCGCGAATGCGCTCGGCCTGCCGCGCGACAGGTTCGACCGCAGCTGGGCCTCGCTGGCCGCGAAGGGCAATCTGTCGAGCGCCTCGGTATTGCACGTGCTCGCGGATACGCTCGATGCAGGCGAGCAGAACGCCCTGCTGTTCGCCGTCGGGCCCGGGGTCTCGACCGAGTTGGTGCTGCTGGAGGCTGTCGAATGATCTGGTACCTCGTGCTGATTCTCGCCACGGGTGCCGAGCGCGTGGTTGAGCTCGTGATCTCGCGCCGCAACGCGCAGCGCGCCTTCGCCAAGGGCGGCGTCGAGTACGGCTTCGCGCACTTCCCGTGGATGGTCGCGCTGCACACCGGACTGCTGCTCGCCTGCCTGGTCGAGGCGTTGTTCCGCCCCTTCATCCCGCTGCTCGGCTGGCCGATGCTGGCCATTGTCGTGCTCTGCCAGGCCGGCCGCTACTGGGTGATCGCCTCCCTGGGCGAGCAGTGGAACACGCGCGTCATCGTCGTGCCCGGCGCCGGCCGCGTCAACGCGCGCGGCCTCTACCGCTGGTTCACCCACCCCAACTACGTCATCGTCGCCGTCGAGGGAATCGCCCTGCCGCTCGTGCACTCGGCGTGGATCACGGCGATCGCCTTCACGGTGCTCAATGCGGTGCTGCTGCTGCGCTTCCGCATCCCGATCGAGAACGGCGCACTGCGGAGGCTGCACGAGCATGCCTGACGTTCTGGTCGTGGGTGGGGGCCCGGTCGGACTGGCCGCCGCGATCGAGGCGCGCCTCGCCGGGCTCAGCGTCACGGTGGTCGAGGCCCGCGAGGGTGCGATCGACAAGGCCTGCGGCGAGGGACTCATGCCGGGGGCCGTGCCGCTGCTCGCTCGCCTCGGGGTCGAGCCGCGCGGCTTCGCCCTGCGCGGCGTGAGCTACCAGGACGGCCAGCGCGAGGCGAACCACCAGTTCGTGACCGGCAGCGGACTGGGCGTGCGCCGCACCACCCTGCACACGGCCCTGCACAACCGGGCCGTCGAGCTCGGCACCGACTTCGTCTACGCGAAGGTCGACAGCATCACGAACACGGCCGACTTCGTCGAGGCGGCCGGCATTCGAGCGGAGTGGATGCTGGCCTGCGACGGCCTGCACTCCACCGTCGCGCGGCTGGCCGGCCTCCATCGCCCCGCCCAGGGCTCGCGCCGGCGCTACGGTCTGCGCCGCCACTATCGCGTGGAGCCGTGGAGCGACCTCATCGAGGTGCACTGGAACCGCCTCGGCGAGCTCTATGTCACGCCGACCGCAGACGGCATGGTCGGGGTCGCGCTGCTCGCCTCGAAGAACACGAGCTTCGAGGAGGCGCTCGCCGCTTCTCCGGCGCTCGCGGCGAAGGTGAGCGATCCGGTGACCGAGCTGCGCGGCGCCGGCCCGCTGCGGCAGCGCACGACGGCTCGCGTGAAGGATCGCGTGATGCTCGTCGGCGATGCCAGCGGCTACGTGGACGCGATCACCGGCGAGGGCCTGCGCCTCGGGTTCGACCAGGCGCGGGCCGCGGTCGCCGCGATCACGTCGGGCAGCGACTACGAGCGGGACTGGGCCCGCATTACCCGCGACTTCCGCCTGCTGACGAGCGGGCTCGCGTTCGTCGCGACCACTCCGCTGCACGCGGCCGTCGTGCCTCTGGCGAGGGCGCTGCCCGGCCTCTACGGTCGCGCGGTCGAGCAGCTAGCGCGCTGACGACGCTTCGAGCAGCGCAGTGAGTTCGTCGCGCACCCGCTCGAGCTGTTCGACGGGAACCCCGAGCCGCTCCACAATGGTGCCCGGCA
>JAAFHU010000033.1 GCA_013297645.1 Actinomycetota bacterium | reverse complement strand
TCGAGAACTCGATGCGGGCGTCAAAGTGGGCGCGGTACTGAGTCACGACGTTTGGCAACTTTCACTAGGAGGGCGACGATGGCGAAGGCCACCGGAACGAGCAAGGCCCAGCCGGCGAGCACGAGCAGCCCGGCGACGAGCACGATGCTGACGACGGCCATCCACCAGCCGATGCTGAAGCGGTCGAGCAGGCGGGTCGCGGCGACCATGCCCAACAGGTAGACGACGGCCATGCACGACGTGTTGATGATGATGAAGGTCTCGAGGTTGAAGTTGCTCAGCACAGCGCCGGTGAAATATGCCGCCTGAACGAGAGCGCTGAGCAACAGCGCCCGGCGCGGAACCCCGCCGGCCTCGGCCCCCTTCGCGAACCAGCGCGGCAGGTCGCCGTCGCGGCCGAGGGCCGCGCCGAGTTTGGCGAAGGCGCCCGCGTAGGTGTTGAGCACGCCGAGGCAGACGACCAGCGCGATCGCGGCGATGATCGCCGGGCCGTAGCCGGGAGCGGTCTTCGCGACGAGGGCGAGCAGGGTGACGTCGCTCGTACCCGCCTCCGGCCCGAGCACGGCGATGACGACGAACTGCAGTCCCAGGTAGCCGGCGCCGACAGCGACGATGGCGATGAGCGTCGCGAGCGGGATGGTGCGGCGCGGGTTCTTGAACTCCGCGGCCAGGTGGGTGACCGCCTCCCACCCCGACACGGCCCAGATGAGCAGCGAGATGGCGAGGCCGACGCCCGCCATGCCGTTGGGCAGCAGGGGCTCGAAGTTGGCGGCATCCACCGCGGGCACCGCGAGGGCAATCACGAGGATGATGATGACGACGAGCGCGGCCGTCAGGCCCAGCTGCACCTTGCCGCTCACCCGCAGCCCGCCGAGGTTCGAGAGGAAGGGCAGCGCGAGAATGAGCGCGCCGATGACGACGACCGAGGTGGAGTCGCCCCCGAAGATCGAGGCGAGGTAGCGGCCGGCGGTGATGCCGACGACGGGCGCCCCGATGATCACGCCGAAGAAGAAGAGGTAGCCGGCGAGGCGCGCGGCGGTGTCGCCGAGCGCGCGCCGCACGTAGGTCGCGACGCCGCCCGAGTCGGGCATGCGCGAGGCGAGCGCAGCGAAAGCGCCCGCCAGGGGAACCGACAGGATGAGCACCGCGACCACCGCGAGGATCGATCCCGGCCCGGCCGCCTTGGCCGCGAGCCCCGGCAGCACGAGGATGCCCGTGCCGAGCACCGCCGCGATGTAGAGGGCCGAGGCCTGCCAAATGCCGAGGCGACCCTCGTGGACTGGTACGTCAGTGGTGCTCACTCTCCCAGTCTGGTGGGCACCACCGACCGCGTCGCGCGAGCGCCTGCCAGACTCACGGCAATTCGCGCCACCCTGGTGCTGTGCGCCGGGTCAGGCGCGGTCGAGCGCCTGCAGCACGTCGGCCGTGAGGTCGCCGACATCCTCGATGCCGACCGAGAGGCGCACGACGCTGTCGGGCACCTCGAGCGCAGTGCCGCGAACGGAGGCGTGGGTCATCTCCGACGGGTAGCACATGAGCGACTCGACGCCGCCGAGGGATTCTGCCAGCTGGAACAGCTCGGTCGACTCGGCGAAGGTTCGCGCCGACTGCCCGTCGTGCAGCTTGAGCGAGATCATGCCCCCGAAGGCCTTCATCTGGCGGGCGGCGAGCTCGTGGCCGGGGTGGTCGGGCAGGCCCGGGTAGTAGACCGTGTCGACCTTGGGGTGGCCGACGAGCGACTCGGCGATCGACTGGGCGTTCGACGAGTGGCGGTCGAGGCGCACCGCGAGGGTCTTGATTCCTCGAACGGTCAGCCAGGCATCCCACGGTCCAGACACGGCACCGACGCCGAACTGGAGGAATCCGACCTTCTCGGCGAGCTCGTCGTCGTTGACGATGACGGCACCGCCGAGCACGTCGGAGTGCCCCCCGAGGTACTTGGTCGTCGAGTGCACGACCACGTCGGCACCGAACGAGATCGGCTGCTGCAGGTAGGGCGAGGCGAAGGTGTTGTCGACCACGACGACCGCGCCGATGGCGTGGCCGATCTCGACGAGAGCGGCGATGTCGCTGATCTTCATCAACGGGTTGCTCGGAGTCTCGACCCAGAGCACCTTGGTCGAATCCGGGCGGATCGCGGCGCGCACGGCATCGAGGTCGCTGAAGTCGGCCGTCGAGAGCGACACACCCCACGGCACGAAGACACGGTTGACGAGGCGGTGCGTTCCGCCGTAGACGTCGTTGCCCATGAGGATGTGGTCGCCGGGGGCGAGCAGCGCGCGCAGCACGGCGTCCTCCGCCGAGAGCCCCGACGCGAAGCTGAAGGCCTTGGTGCCGCCCTCGAGCGACGCGAGCAGTTCTTGCAGCGAGTCGCGGGTCGGGTTGCCGCCGCGGGCGTACTCGTAGCCGTTGCGGAATCCGCCGATGCCGTCTTGCACGAAGGTCGTCGTCAGGTAGACGGGGGGAACGACCGCGCCGGTCGTCGGGTCGAAGGCCTGGCCCGCGGTAATGGCGCGGGTCTCGAAGGCGTGGTCAGAAGACACAGGTGGATCTTTTCTATTCAGAGAGGTAGGTCAGAAGATCTGACCTGGTGAGCACGGCCGCGGGCTTGCCGTCGTGGGTGACGAGCAGGGCGTCGGAGGTCGAGAGCGCAGTGCGCGCGTTCGCCACCGATTCATGCATACCGATCAAACCCAGAGACGGCCCGACGAATTCCTTGAGCGGGTCGGTGAGCTTCGCCCGACCGCTGAAGACCGCGTCGACGAGGGTCTTCTCGTCGATCGAGCCGACGACCTCACCCATGACAACGGGCGGCTCGGCGGTGAGCACCGGCATCTGCGACACCTCGAACTCGCGCATCTTGTCGATGGTGTGGCGGATCGTGTCGCTGGGGTGCACGTGCACGAGGGCCGGCAGGTCGCCGTCCTTCGCGCTGACGAGGTCGGCGACCGTCTTCTCTTCGTTGAGCTGCGTGAATCCGTAGCTCTGCATCCACTTCTCGTTGAAGATCTTGCCGAGGTAGCCGCGGCCGCCATCCGGCAGCAGCACGACGACCACGTCGTCGGCGGTGAGGCCCTGGGCGAGCTTGAGCGCCGCGGCGACGGCGAGGCCGCTCGAGCCGCCGACGAGCAGTCCCTCTTCTCGCGCCAGTCGGCGCGTCAAGTCAAAAGACTCCGCATCGGATGCCGCGATGATCTGGTCGACGACCGAGCCGTCATAGGCGGTCGGCCAGAAGTCCTCGCCCACGCCCTCGACGAGGTAGGGGCGACCGGTGCCGCCGGAATAGACCGACCCCTCGGGGTCGGCCCCGACGACCTGCACACTGCCCCCGGACTGCTCCTTGAGGTACTTGCCCACACCGCTGATCGTGCCGCCGGTTCCGACGCCGGCGACGAAGTGCGTCACTTTGCCCTCGGTGTCGCGCCAGATCTCGGGGCCGGTCGTCTCGTAGTGGCTGAGCGGTCCGTTGAGGTTCGAGTACTGGTCGGGCTTGAAGGCGCCGGGGATCTCGCGGGCCAGGCGGTCGCTGACCGAGTAGTAGGAGTCGGGGCTGTCGGGGGCGACGGAGGTCGGGGTGACGACGATCTCGGCGCCGTAGGCGAGAAGCACGTTGCGCTTGTCTTCGCCGACCTTGTCGGGCAGCACGAAGACGCACCGGTAGCCGCGCTGCTGGGCGACGAGGGCCAGGCCGATGCCGGTGTTTCCACTCGTCGGCTCGACGATGGTGCCGCCGGGTTTGAGCTTGCCCTCGCGCTCGGCCGCGTCGATGATGCGGCTTGCGATGCGGTCCTTCGACGAACCGCCGGGGTTCAAGTACTCGATCTTCGCGAGGATCGTGGGCGCGAGACCGGCCGTGACGCTGTTGAGCCTGACCAGTGGCGTATCGCCGATGAGGTCGAGAACTGTGTTGGCGTACTTCATGATCGTGCCAATCTACCAGCGGCCCCTGTTTCATTACGGGGGAGGCAGCGTTGCGCGGGGCCTACGAATACAATTGCCTTGATATGGCTAAGAACACGCAGAAGTCGTCACAGACCATCAAGCAGGAGCGCGAGGCGCGCCGCCTGGAGAAGGTCGAGGCCTTCAAGAAGCAGCAGGCCCGCGAGCGGCGCAATCGCCGGCTCGGCCTCATCTTTGGCCTGCTCGGCGGCGCGGCCGTTCTCGCCCTCATCGTCACCGTCGTTGTCGTCAACTCGGTTCCGAAGCCCGACCCCGCGACCATCACCATCGAGGGCCTCAAGGAGTACCCCGACGTGACCGGCGGCGGCCACGTCGACGTCAACGCCGACGGCACCGCGGTCACCCCCGCTCCCACGGTCGACTACCAGGCCGAGTACGGCATGAACCCGCCGGCCGGCGGCAACCACTGGGCCGGCTGGCTCAACTGTGGTGTTTACACCGAGCCGCAGCAGAATGAGCGGGCCGTTCACGCCCTCGAGCACGGCGCGGTCTGGGTCACCTACGACCCCGACAAGCTCAGCGAGGCCGACGTGAGCACCCTTGTCGACAAACTGCCCGACACCTACATAGTGGTCTCGCCCTACCCGGGCCTGCCGACCCCGGTCGTTGCCTCGGCCTGGGGCGCGCAGGTGCAGCTGACCGGCGTCGACGACGACCGCCTGCTGCCCTTCGTCAACAAGTACTGGAAGTCGGCGAGCGCCCCCGAGCCGGGCGCACTGTGCACGGGTGCAATCGATGGCCCCGGAAAAGTCTCCTAACCGCACCCGCCGCCTCGTCGCCTTCGGGGTGGCGCTGGTGCTCGTCGCGGTCGGCGCATTCGCGATCGGGCGGCTCTCGACGAGCTTCGTGGGCACGCCCTCGAACACGAGCGCGGCCGCCGGCTTCGCCCGCGACATGCAGGTGCACCACGATCAGGGCGTCGAGCTCGCCATGATCGTGCGCGACGAGAGCGACAATGCCGACATCAGACTGCTCGCCTACGACATCGCGACCACGCAGTCCAACCAGTCCGGCCAGATGCAGTCCTGGCTCAACTCGTGGCAGCTGCCGCAGGCTGCCCCCGAGCCCGCAATGACGTGGATGACGCGGCCCACCCTGGCAGGCACAGGCCACGACCACGGCACCGAGGGCGCGCACTCCCCCGGCGACCCGATGCCCGGACTCGCCACCCAGGCGCAGATCGACGAGCTGAAGTCGCTCACCGGCCCGGAGGCCGAGAAGCTCTTTCTGCAGCTGATGATCGCCCACCACCAGGGCGCCGTCGAGATGGCCGAGGCGGTGCTCGACCGCACCGACGTGCGGGTCGTGCGTCAGCTGGCGACGACGATCATCACCTCGCAGACCGCCGAGATCGAGTACATGACGGCGCTGCTCGCGGCCTACTAGTTCGCTGCCACCTGCTGTTCGTAGAGCTCGGAGTAGACGCCGCCTGCGGCCAAGAGCTCGGCATGCGTGCCGGTCTCGACGATCTCGCCGGCGGCGACCACGAAGATCACGTCGGCCGAGACGACCGTCGACAGGCGGTGGGCGATCGCGATGGTGGTCCGGCCGCGGCTGGCGGTGTCGAGGGCGGCCTGCACCACCCGCTCGCCGATGGAGTCCAGGGCGCTCGTGGCCTCATCCAGTATTAGTACGGCGGGGTCTTTGAGCAGCACCCGGGCGATCGCGATGCGCTGCTTCTCGCCGCCGCTCAGGCGGTAGCCCCGCTCGCCGACGACGGTGTCGTAGGCATCGGGAAACGACACGATCGTGTCGTGGATGTTGGCGGCCCTGGCCGCGGCCTCCAACTCGGCCTGGCTGGCATCCGGCTTCGCGTACCGCAGGTTGTCGCCGATGGTCGCGTGAAAGAGGTAGGTCTCCTGGCTGACGATGCCGATGTTGCGCACGAGCGAGTCCTGCTCGAGGTCGCGCACATCGTCGCCGGCGAACACGACCCGGCCGCTCGTCACGTCGTGCAAGCGCGGGATGAGATAGCTGACGGTCGTCTTGCCGGCGCCCGACGGCCCGACGAAGGCCGCGAACTGCCCGGGCCTGATCTCGAAGCTCACCCCGCGCAGCGTGGCCGGCGTCTCGCTGCCGGCATCGGGGTAGCGGAACACGACGCCGTCGAAGGCGACCCGGCCGAGCTCGGCCTTTTGCACGAGCTTCGCGTCGGGCTTGTCGGTGATCGCGGGCTTCAGGTCGAGGTACTCGAAGATGCGGGCGAACAGCGCGCTCGAGGTCTGCAGGTCGAGGGCGACGCGCAGTAGCCCCATGAGCGGGAACATCAGCCTGGCCTGCACCGTGGTGAAGGCGACAATAGTGCCGGCGGTGACGGTCACGCCGTCGTTGAGCAGGTAGGCGGCGGCGAGGTAGATGATCGCCGGGATGATGCTGAGGAAGATGTTGACCGTCGCGAAGAACCACTGGCCGCTCATCTGCTGGCGCACCTGCAGGTCGATCTGGTTCTCATTCTCGGCGCGGTAGCGCGCGGTCTCGGCCTTCTGCTGGGTGAAGCTCTTGGCGAGCAGAATGCCGCTGACGCTCAGTGCCTCCTGCGTGATCGCCGTCATCTCGCTCAGCGACTCCTGGGTCTTGGTCGCGATGCGCGCCCGCACCTGCCCGACCCGGCGCTGGGCGATGACGAGCAGCGGCAGCAGCACGATCGCGATGATGGTCAGCTGCCAGCTGAGCACGATCATCGACACCAGCGCCGCGATGACGGTGACCGTGTTGCCGATCACGCTCGAGATGGTGTTGCTCAGCACGCCGGCGACGCCGCCGACGTCGTTGGCGAGCCGCGACTGGATCACACCCGTTTTGGTGCGCGTGAAGAACGCGAGCTCCATGGCCTGCAGGTGGCCGAAGAGCCGGATGCGCAAGGCCCCCATCACCTTGTTGCCCACGTTCGCGGTCAGCCAGGTCTGCCACACGCCGAGCAGCGCCGAGGCAATCCACAGCCCGACCATGAGGCTGACGAGCTCGAACAGCACGGGCACGTTCGGGCGGCCGCTCGCGGGAAAGAGCCCGAGGTCGAAGGCCTGCTTGGTCAGCAGCGGCGGGAAGACGCTGAGGGCGGCGCTGACGAGAACGAGCGCGATGGTGACGGTGAGCGCCTTCTTGTGCGGGGCGAAGAGCCCCCCGATGCGCGCCAGCAGGTCGGGGATCTTCGGGGCCTCGGCGTTTGCCGCCCGCTGTGCCGCGGCATCCGCGCCGCTCACCCGTCCCCCACGGCCGCCGCCGCCCCCGCGCATACTCATTGGTTCAGGCTAACCCGCACTGGGGATCGAGCCTGTCGAGATCGCGCTCAGCGAACGAGTGGTCTACCTGACTGGCCTATCCAAGCAGCGCAGCGCGACGGGATCTGACGTGGACCATGGCAAACCCTGCGAATACTCCTTATCGAACGCTTCACTAACGTCCTGGCCGCTGAATGGCGCTTCCACCTTTTCATTCTCAACGAGGCAAGCGGCAATGAGATCAGAGAAGTTGGCATGTTCGGGATTGAGATATGAATCGACGTAAACGGGTTCAATCAAGAGGTTGTTCCCAGCCTTGCACGCGCCGCTTGCTTGGTCGAATGAAGCGTCCGCCTCGGCCCCGACAAGCACGTAGCCAAAGATCCCTTCGTCCTCATCGAGTGAGATCGCGAAGCCTGCGTCCGAAAGGCATGTGACATAGCGATCGAGCGACTCTCGGTACTCCTCCGGCGAGATCACCCCATCCGAGAAGACCGCGCGCTCGAAATCGCTCGTCGCCTGAGATGCCGCCGCATCAAGTTCAGCCTTCCACGGCCCTGCGGCCTCGCCCGCCTCGGGCGAGGCCGCACCACACCCAATCAGAAGCGACACTGATCCAGCCGCGACCGTCGCCACGAGGAGGCGAGGCAACGTCATACGGCCATTTAGCAAAATGTCTACCAGTTGCCGACAGTGATGGAGACCGACGTCCAAGAGCTCCATTTACTTGCATACTCACTGCGAACGGCGTTGCCGGCATTGGTCCCGGCAGACTTGTTGACATAGGACTGCGTGTTGTTGGAGGAGCCCAGGTAGGTGACAATGGTGCCGTTAACGTAGCGATACATACGCGCTTGTACCTGCTCGCAGGTCAGTACCCCGACGACCGTCTCGACCATTATGTAGGTCCCGGTAGATCGGCCGTGAGTGTTGCAGTTGGATGTCGGGCCGGATGTCACTGCCTGCGCCGGAGCAGCCGCGCCGAACAACGTCAGAACTACCGCGATCCCTGCAATCAATGAAGCTTTTTTGCCAACCGTGGGGCTACCTCCGTGCGATTAGTGATTCTTTCTCTCGGAGACTAGCGCACCGCAGAACCGTCTGTATATTGATAATTGAGCTCCACTTTCGACCGCCGTGCACTGGTCGATGTATCTTGCCGCCCCGAACTCTGCGCTGCGTTGAATGGCTATCGCTACCCCTTCGTCGACCCCGCGAGCAGCCCGCGCACGAAGTAGCGCTGGAGCGAGAAGAAGACGATGAGCGGAACCACCAGTGAAACGAAGGCCGCGGCCGTGAGGCGCTGCCACTCCTGGCCGCGACTACCGGTGAGCTCCGCCAATCGCTGGGTGAGCGGTGCAGCCTCGGAGGTGCCTCCCGAGAAGATGAGGGCGACCAGGAGGTCGTTCCACACCCAGAGGAACTGGAAGATCGCGAACGACGCGAGCGCCGGAATCGCGAGGGGGATGATGATGCGCAGGAACACCTGACCGTGGCTCGCGCCGTCGACGCGGGCGGCCTCGATCACCTCACCCGGAATCTCCGAGATGAAGTTGTGCAACAGGAAGATCGCGAGGGGAAGCGCGAAGATCGTGTGCGCGATCCAGATCTGCAGGTAGTTGCTGGTCGGGATGTTCAGGGCGTCGCCGACCGACTCCTGGAACGGCTGCAGGATTCCGGAGAAGATCTGCAGCAGCGGGATCAGCGCCAGCTGCAGCGGAACGATCTGGAGCGCGAAGATGAAGACGAACAACGCGCCGGAGCCACGGAACTTGATCCACGCGAAGGCGTACGCGGCCATGGCCGCGAGCACCAACGGGAAGATGGTTGCCGGAATCGCGATCGCCAGCGAGTTGACGAAGTACTCGCCTAGCTGCGGCGACGAGGCCGACGACGAGAGCAGCACCTCGCTGTAGTTGTCGAGGGTGAAGCCGGGGTTGGCGAAGATCGTCCACCATCCGTTGCCCTTGATCTCTTCCTCCGGACGGAAGGACGAGATGAAGAGGCCGAAGGTGGGCAGGGTCCACAGCACGGCGATGATCAGCGAGACGATCGTCGCGCCGCGCGAGGTGAGGCGCTTCTTGACCCTCGCGGTCTTCGTCGTACCGGGGCGAGCGACGTCGGTGTCGATCGGGGCGGCCACGGGTGTCGAGGTCATCGGATCTCCTTCTGCTTGCGCAGCACGCGCACGTTGTAAATGACGATCGGAAGCACGAGAACGAACAGCACCAGCGCGAGCGCGGCACCGCGCCCCGGTTCGTTCGCCCGGAAGGCCTGCGTGTACATCTCGTTGGCGATGACGCTGGTATCGAAGTTGCCCGCGGTCATCGTTCGAACGATGTCGAAGACCTTAAGCGTCGCAATCGAGATTGTCGTGACCACCACGACAATCGAGCTGCGGATGCCGGGCAGCGTCACGTTGACGAAGCGCTGCCAGGCGTTGGTGCCGTCCAACTGCGCCGCCTCGACCTGCTCGGTGGGGATGCCCTTGATCGAGGCCGACAGCACCACCATGGCGAAGCCGGTCTGGATCCAGATCATCACGATGATGAGGAGGAAGGTGTTGATCGGCTCGGTCTGCAGCCACTTGACCGGCTCACCGCCGAGCCAGATGACGATCTGGTTGAGCAGGCCGATCTGCTCGCGCTCGGCCGGGCGGTAGTCGTAGAGGAAGCGCCAGATGATGCCGGCACCGACGAACGAGATGGCCATCGGCATGAAGACCAGCGCCTTGAAGAACTTCTCGCCGCGGGAGCGGTCGATGAATATGGCGTACGAGAGTCCGACGATGGTCGAGATAAGGGGCACGCAGACTACCCAGATCAGGGTGTTGATGACGACGCGCACGGCATCCGGCTGGGTGAAGATCCAGGCGAAGTTGTCGAGGCCGATGAGGTCGCCCGCCTTGTTGCTGAACGCGAGGATGCTCGTGCGGATTGCCGGGTAGATGAGGCCGATGGCCAGCAGGATGATCGCCGGCGCGAGGAACACGACCAGCTGAACGACATCCTTGGCCTTCTTGGGTGCCTTATCGGCTAGGAAGAGGATGAGCCCGATGACCGCCGCGAACACGGCGAGACCCAATCCGACCTGGACGATCTTCTCAATGAGGTCGACTGTTCTCACAGACCGACTCCTTCCTTCGACGCTGAAGTGGTGGGAGTGGTGAGGGCGGAGCCAGCAGAACTGACCCCGCCCTCACCCTAGGTGGCAACTAGCTGGTCGGCCAGCTTGCCTCGATCTTGTCTGCAACGGACTGGCTGCTCTCGCCGCCGATCCAGTCGACAATTCCCTTGAAGAAGGAGTTGCCGCCAACCGCGCCGGGCATCAGGTCAGATGCGTCGAAGCGGATGATGCTGTCCGGGTTCTGCAGAATCTCGATGCTCTGCTCGAGAAGCGGGCTGGATGCGAGGCTCGCGTCGACACCGCTGTTCGCGCTGATGACACCGCCGAGCTCAACACGGTTGTTGGCCCAGGTGTCGCTCGAGAGGAAGGCCTGGAAGGCCTGCACCGCGGGCTCGTCAGAGAACGCTCCGACGATCTCGCCACCACCGGTGACCGCAACCGGGTCATCGGCGTTGACGGGAGGCAGCAGGAATGCGAACACGTCGCCGTCGGGAGCAACCGTCACGCCGTCGCCCCAGAAGCCCTCGTAGAACGAGGCCTGGTGGTGCAGTGAGCAGGTTCCGTCGAGAATAGGCAGGCCGCCCTCACCGAAAGGGATAGAAAGCCCTGCGGTGACGTCGCCGACCATGTCCTCGTTCTTGAGAATGTCGCCGACCGCGTCGAAGGCCTCAACAACACCCGGGTCGTTGAAGGGGATCTCGTGCTTGTACCACTGGTCGTAGTACTCGGGGCCCTGCTCGCGCAGAACGTAGTCCTCGATCCAGTCGGTCACCGGCCAGCCGGTGGCTGCGTCAGACGCGTAGCTGGCGCACCACGGCTTGTGGTCGCCCTCGTCTGCGATGGTGTTAGCGAGCTCGTCGAGCTCGTCGAGCGTCGTCGGAATCTCGTAGCCCTTCTCCTCGAACTCCGACGGGGAGTACCAGACGTAGCCCTTAATGCTGGCCATCAGCGGAGCGCCGTAGAAGGTGCCGTCAACGGTGCCGTACGACTTCCAGCTCTCAGCCCAGAACTCGTCGACGTTGGCCTCGACCGCCTCGGGGGCAGGAACGAAGAAGCCGCCGTTGGCGATATCGGCGAACAGGCCGGGCTGCGGGAAGATGCCGAGGTCGGGCGGGTTGCCACCCTCGGCCAGCGTGCGGATGTTGGCCTCGAACTCCTGGGTGCCCTGGTAGTCGATGCTCATGCCGGTGCAGGCCGCGAAGTCGGCCCACGACTCGTTGAGTCGGTCGGCCTCCAGCTCGACGATGGTGCCGGAGATCGAGACCTCGTCGCCGTCGAAAGTGCCGTAGCTCTCGTATGGGGCACAGTCGATGTCTGAGGTGTCGGCTGCTTCGTCGCCGACGCATCCGGTGAGACCGAGTGCGACCGCGGCTGCCGCGGCTACCGGGATGAATACCCGGCGTTGCATGGTCGAACGCATAAATCCTCCTCCTTGAGGTTTGTGGTTGCTGGTGCAGATGAAACCGACCCCGAGATTTCGGGAACCGGTTCCACACCCCAAGCTAACTCGCCTCGACCGTGGAGGCAACAATTTCTACCCCCGCAATGGTTACGGTTTACTGATTGTGCCCGCTCATGTACTCTTGGCGACTATCGCTGTGCTGCCCCCGTGTGGAACCGGTCTCACATCGACTCGCGTTCCTAATGGAGGGTTCTGTGGCTGGTATCGCCGACGTGGCCAAAGCCGCGGGCGTCTCCAAATCCACGGTCTCGCGCGCCCTCAGCGGCAGCGGCTACGTCTCGGATGACACGCGGCGGCGGGTGGCGGAGGTCGCGGCCTCACTGGGCTTCGTGGCGTCGACGAACGCGGCCAGCCTTGTAACCGGGCAGACGAAGAATGTGGGGGTCGTCATCCCCTTCGTCAATCGCTGGTACTTCGGCGAGGTGCTCGAGGGCATCGAGAGCGCACTCATGGAAGCCGGCTACGACCTCTCGCTCTACCGGCTACGGGAGGACGAGAAGCAGCGTCGGCGCGTCTTCGACTACTTCCTGGTGAGAAAGCGCGTGGATGCGGTCATCGCCGTCGGCATCGCCCTCAACGCCCACGAGGTGCAGCTGCTGCACAACCTCGCTAAGCCGATCGTCGGGGTGGGCGGCGAGATCGAGGGCATCTCGACGCTGAGCATCGACGACGAGGCGAGCGCATACCTCGCCACCACCCACCTCATCTCGCTCGGACACCGCCGCATCATCCACCTCGGCGGATCGCTCGACCGGCAGATGGACTTCACCGTGCGCGCCAAGCGGCTGGAGGGCTACCGACGCGCGATGACCGAGGCGGGGCTGGGCGCGGTGCAGGGCTACGTGCCGACCGAGTTCACGATGGAGGGCGGCTACAGCGCCGCGCTGCAGCTGCTCGCCGACCCGGGCGAGAGACCCACCGCCATCTTCGCCGGCTGTGACGAGATCGCGTTCGGGGCAATCATCGCGGCCCGGCAGCTGGGAGTTGGCGTGCCATCCGCCCTGTCTGTCATCGGTGTCGACGGCCACGAGCACGCCGCCATGTTCGGCTTGACGACCCTGCGACAGCAGCCGGCCCTGCAGGGCGAGCGCGCCGTCGGGCTCATCATGGCGGAGCTCGCGACCCCCCGGCGCGACTTCGCGTCGGAGCACTTCACGGTCGCCGTCGAGCTCGACGTGCGCAGCAGCACGACCTCGCCCGCCGCTTAACGAGAAAGGCCCCCATCCGAGAAACGGATGAGGGCCTTCAGTCTCAAAAACTACTTGAGGGTGATAGTTGCGCCAGCCTCTTCGAGCTGAGCCTTCGCCTTCTCGGCGGCCTCCTTGTTGACACCCTCCAGCACGGTGGCCGGGGCGCCGTCAACGACGGCCTTGGCCTCGCCGAGGCCGAGGTTCGTCAGTGCGCGAACCTCCTTGATGACCTGGATCTTCTTGTCACCGGCCGACTCGAGGACGACGTCGAAGGAGTCCTTCTCCTCGACCTCTTCGGCGGGGGCAGCAGCGCCGCCACCGGCAGCCGCAACGGCCACGGGGGCAGCAGCGGTGACCTCGAAGACCTCTTCGAACTTCTTGACGAAGTCAGAGAGCTCGATGAGGGTGAGCTCCTTGAATGCGTCGATGAGCTGGTCGCTCGTGAGCTTTGCCATGATTTTCTCCTTGTAGTTCTTAAATGATTTCCGCGGTTATTACGCGGACTGCTTCTCGCGCAGCGCGTCGACGGTGCGAACCGCCTTGGACGCGGGTGCGTTGAACAGGTAGGCGGCTCCGAACAGCGAGGCCTTGAAGGCGCCGGCAAGCTTGCCGAGCAGAACTTCACGGGACTCGAGGTCAGCGAGCTGCTTGACCTCTGCCTCAGAGAGCGGGTTACCGTCGAAGTAACCGCTCTTCACGACGAGCAGAGGGTTTGCCTTGGCAAAATCACGCAGCGACTTCGCTACGGCGACAGTGTCTCCGTGAACGAAGGCGATCGCGGACGGACCAGCGAGCTGGTCGTCGAACGAGCTGATACCAGCTGCGTTCGCCGCGATCTTCGTGAGCGTGTTCTTGACGACGGCGTAGGTCGCGTCCGCACTGATGGTCTGGCGCAGGCTCTTGAGCTGCGCCACAGTGAGTCCGCGGTACTCGGTGAGCAGAACGGCGTTCGAGTTACGGAACAGGTCCGTAAGCTCGGCAACCGATGCTTCCTTGTTCGCCATGACACTCCTTGATTGTTGTTACGCGTTAGACGTACCGGCGCATAAAAAAATGCTCCGGCGCAAATGCACGGAGCAAAACTGGTTCTACCCAGAAAACTTCACACACCTGCGCGGGCCGTTCCTCTCGGAACCTTCGTTCACTGTGCGAGCACAGCGAAGACCAGCGGTCTTTGGCTCCGATAAGAGTACGTGATTCAGGCCACTCGCGCCAGTCAGCTAATCCATAGACCTGCCATAGGGGCGCCATAGCGCCGGCATCTAGCCTGCGACAAAGTCCGCCCCTACCCAGGAGAACCATGTTCGCCACCTACCTCTTTCGAGAGATCAGCAATCGGCGCAAGCAGACCACGATCATCGCCATCGGCCTCGCTCTCGCTATCGCCCTCGTCATCATCGTCAACGGCGTCGCGGCCGGCGTGAAGTCCGCGCAGTCGTCGATCCTCGCCTCGATCTATGGCGTCGGAACCGACGTCACCGTCAGCGAAGAGGCCGCGGTGCCCGGAGAGGGCGAGGGGCCTCCGCGCTTCGAGTTCGGCTCCGACGACGGGGCGACCACCGACGGCACCACGGCGCTGAGCCAGACCCGCCTGAGCGCGGGCTTCGGCACGGCCACGTTCGATGCAAGCGCGTTGGACGCCGTCACCGCCGTCGACAACGTCACCGCAGCAACGGCCACACTCGACCTCACGAACTCGAGTTTCTCTGGCGAGATGCCCGACTTCAGTCAGGGGATGCCCCAGATGGGCGATGGACAGTCTCCCCCGGTTGGCGGCGCAGACGGCGCGGGCGGCAGCGCATTCAGCATCGACAGCTTCACGGTCACCGGTATTGATGTCGGAGGTGCAGCAGTCGGCCCCCTGACATCCACATCTCTTGTCGACGGTCGCGGTTTCGCTGCGAGCGACGCCGGAGCCACCGTTGCCGTTCTGGACAGCACGTACGCGACGACCGCAGAACTCGGCGTGGGCGACACCATCGCTATTGCCGATACCGACTTCGAGATCGTGGGGCTCGTCTCGTCGACCTCGGCAGACGCGACGACCGCGGCCAACAGTTACATCCCATTGGATGTCGCCCAGTCCCTCTCCGCGCTCGACGGCCAGGTGAGCACCATTTTCGTCACCGCCGCAAGCTCGAGCGACATCGGGCAGATCCAGACCGACATTCAGGCTGCGCTTCCCGAGGCGAAGGTGAGCACCCAGGCTGATCTCGCGTCCAGCGTGTCGGGGTCGCTGACCACGGCATCCGATCTGGTCTCGAACCTGGGCACGTGGCTGTCGGTCATCGTGCTCGGCGCCGCCTTCCTGATTGCGATCCTCTTCACGATCTCGGGGGTGTCCCGCCGCACGCGTGAGTTCGGCACCCTCAAGGCCATCGGCTGGAGCAACGCGCGCATCGTGCGGCAGGTGGCCGGCGAATCGCTCGTGCAGGGTCTCATCGGAGGAGCACTCGGCGTGGCCCTCGGCCTCGGCGGCCTGCTCATCGTCAACGCCGTCGCCCCGACGCTCAGCGCGAGCTCGAGCGTCGCCCCGGCGGCGCAGGGCATGTTCGGCCCGCCGCAGGCAACGCAAGCGGCGGCGGCTACGACCGAGATCGCGCTGCAGGCGCCGGTGACGGCCGAGATCATCGCTATCGCCGTCGGCCTTGCCGTGCTCGGCGGAGTTCTCGCCGGCGTCGTCGGCGGATGGCGGGCCGCGCGCCTGCGTCCCGCCGAAGCCCTTCGCAGCGTCGCCTAACCACACCCATAAGGAGAAGACCATGTACACACTCACCAACGTCACGAAGATGTACCGTCAGTCGAAGCGCAGCGTGACCGCGCTCGGCGATGTCTCGATCGAGATCCCGTCGGGGCAGATGGTCGCGATTCAAGGGCCGACCGGGGGCGGCAAGTCAACCCTGCTGCAGTTGCTCGGTGCCCTCGAACGACCGACCTCAGGCACTGTCGTGCTCGGGGAGTCCAACCTCTCAACACTCGGCGATGCGAAGCTCGCGCGCATCAGGGCTCGAGAGATCGGCTTTGTATTTCAGGGATTCAACCTGATCCCAACGCTGACGGCGCAGGAGAATGTCGAGACAGCCTTGGCACCCCTCGGCCTCCAGCGCGCGGAGCGCCGCTCACGGGCCGCCGAGGCCCTGGCGTCTGTCGGCTTGGGCGACCGGCTGACACACCTGCCGAGCGAGCTCTCTGGCGGGCAGCAACAGCGGGTCGCGATCGCGCGCGCGCTCGTCAAGAATCCGGAGGTGCTGCTTGCCGACGAACCGACGGGCAACCTCGACGAGGAGACTCGCGACGAGATCATGGATCTGCTCGAGAGCCTGTGGCGCGATACGGGCCTCACGCTCATCATCGTCACCCACGACTCGGCAGTCGCCAAGCGGGCAGAGCGCCGCGTGCGCATCAAGCAGGGGAAGGTGCACGAGGCGGCGTAGCCTCCCGGGGCAGGCGCACGGTGAATACCGTTGCGCCTGCTTCGCTGCGTGCGCTCACCGTACCGTCGTGGGCGGTGACGACCGCCTGCACGATGGCCAGCCCGAGGCCGGTGCTGCCGGCGACCCGCGACCGCGAGCTGTCGCCGCGGGCGAAGCGCTCGAAGACGGTGGGAAGCACCGCCGGGTCGATGCCGGGGCCGGTGTCCGCCACGCGCAGTTCGGCCATCGCCCCGTCGAATCGCGCGCTGACCGAGACCGAGGTTCCGGCGGGCGTATGGGTGCGGGCGTTGGCCAGCAGGTTGGCCACGACCTGGTGCAGCCGCGCGGAGTCCCCCCGCACCACGACCGGCTCGGCCGGCAGGTCGAGCGCCCACTCGTGGTCCTGGCCCGCAACCTGCGCGTCGCTGACGGCATTGACCAGCAGGGCGCTGAGGTCGACGGGTAGCTGCTCAAGGCTGCGACCGTCGTCGAGTCGGGCGAGCAGCAGCAGGTCTTCGACGAGACTCGTCATGCGCAGCGACTCCGACTCGATGCGGCCGAGGGCGTGCACGACATCGTCGGGCAGCTGGTGGCCGCCGCGGCGGGTGAGCTCGCTGTACCCGCGGATCGAGGCGAGCGGCGTTCGCAGTTCGTGACTGGCGTCGGCGACAAAGGTGCGCACCTTTCGCTCGCTCGCCTCGCGAGCGGACAGGGCGGATGCGACGTGCCCCAGCATGCGATTGATCGCGGCCCCGACCCGGCCGACCTCGGTGCTCGGGTCGGCGTCGCCGTCGGGCACCCGCACCGCGAGCGCGACCTCGCCGCGCTCCAGAGGCAGCTCTGCCACGTGCGACGCTGTCGCCACCATGCGGTCGAGGGGGCGCAGTGCGAGTCGCACGATCGCCGTGCCGACGAGCGCCGCGACGAGCAGGCCGCTCGCTGCGACGATGCCGACCACGAGCAGCAGTTGTCGCACCGTGGCGTCGACCGCCGCGAGGGGAAGTCCGACGAGCGCCGTCGACCCGGATGACGTCACTGCGGCCGCCGCCCGGTACACGCCGAGCTTGCCGAGGTCGACAGTGACGACCGTGCCGTCGAGCGGCACGCTGCGCAGCGCATCCGCCTCCTTGTCGCTGAGCACTGTCGTGCCCAGCGTGTCACCGCTGACCGTATCGGTGAGTATTGCCCCGCTGATCGTGTCGTCGGTGATGAATGCCCCGATGGCACCGGGCTGCAGTCCGGCGAGAGGCAGAAACCCGTTCGGCTGCTGCGCGGGGTCGGGCGCGGGCGGGTCAAACGAGCCGCCCGGCCGGTCGATGACGTTCTGCGCCCTCGAGGTCGCCTCGATGATCTGCTGGTCGAGCTTGTCGACGAGGTAGCCCTCGAGGGCGAAGACCGAGACCGCGCCGATGATCACGCTCATGGCGGCCAGCAGGGCGACGATGCCGATCACCAGCCGGCTGCGCAGCGTCCAGGCGCGCATCATTCCCCGGGCTTCAACATGTAGCCCACGCCGTGCACCGTGTGGATCATGCGCGGGCCGAGCGTGTCGATCTTGCGGCGCAGGTACGAGATGTAGAGCTCGACGATGCTCGACTTGCCGCCGAAGTCGTACTTCCACACCCGGTCGAGGATCTGGCTCTTGCTCAGCACGCGCCGCGGGTTGCGCATGAGAAAGCGCAGCAGCTCGAACTCGGTGGCGGTCAGCTCGATCAGCACGTCGCCGCGGTGCACCTCGTAGCTGTCCTCGTCGAGGGTCAGGTCGCCGATCGCGAGGAAGGAGGTGTCGGTGTCGAGCGAGGTGAGAGCACTGCGGCGGATGAGCCCGCGCAATCGGGCGACCAGCTCCTCGAGACTGAAGGGCTTGGTCACGTAGTCATCGCCGCCGATCGTGAGACCGGCGATCCGGTCGTCGAGGGCGTCTTTCGCCGTGAGAAACAGCACCGGGGTCTGCACGCCGTCGGCGCGCAACCGGGTGAGCACCTGCATGCCGTCGATGTCGGGCAGCATGATGTCGAGCACGATCACATCGGGGCGAAACTCGCGCGCCAGCGCCAGGGCCTTCTGTCCGTCGGACGCGATCTTGACGTCCCACCCCTCGTAGCGCAGGGCCATCGACAGCAGGTCGGTGAGCGAGTCCTCATCATCGACGACGACGGCGCGAATCGGCGTGCCGTCCACCCGGGTCAGGCGTGCCTGGGGAACGGGCGCGGTGCTGTGCTGCGAGGTGCTCATACCCTCCAGTATTGAGGGAAGTCTATGAAGATTCTGTGTGCGGCCGCTCAGAGCACTGAGCCGGTGTCGCCATTCTCGAGCAGCCCACGAGGTCACGGGCGTTTCGATGGCGACACTGTCATTCGACACTTCTGTCTTTTGGCTTGCGCCTTTCGCCGATTAACAGTCATCCGTTCCGGAGGCAGCAGGCGAAACCCTGTGCTTAGCTTGTCGCCATGGTCGATGTAAGCCGAGGATCGACCCTCGGCGCCTCCGGTGCGAGCGAGCTCTTTCAACTTCTTCGCGACGGGCAGCCACGCACGCGCGCCGAGCTCGCCAGCATCACCGGGCTCGCGCGCTCGACCATCGCCCTGCGCGTCGACGCGCTGATGGAACTGGGGCTCGTCAGCCCGGTGGGTGACGCGCAGTCGACCGGTGGCCGGCCATCCAGCCAGTTCGCGCTCAATCCGAACGCGAAGGTGGTGCTCGCGGCCGACCTCGGCGCGACGCACGCCACCATCGCGGTAACCGACCTGACCGGAACGACCCTGGCCTCGCAGTCGGCGCAGCGCGACATCGCCGACGGGCCCGAGTCGGTTCTATCGTGGATGGTCGACACCGGCCGCGGCCTACTCGAGGGCCTCAAGCGCAAGCAGAGCGATGTGATCGCGATCGGCATCGGGCTTCCCGGCCCGGTCGAGCACAGCAGCGGAATGCCGATCAATCCGCCGATCATGCCCGGTTGGCACCACTTCGACGTGCCCAAGTACGTGCAGCAGCACCTCGAGGTTCCGGTGCTCGTCGACAACGACGTCAACATCATGGCGCTCGGCGAGCAGGCCTACAGCTACCCGACGACCGACCATATGATCTTCGTCAAGGTCGCGACCGGCATCGGATCGGGTGTCATCTCGAGCGGACGTCTGCAGCGCGGCGCGCAGGGCATCGCCGGCGACATCGGCCATGTGCAGATTCCGCGCGGCGCCGGCGTGCCCTGCCACTGC
>JAAFHU010000032.1 GCA_013297645.1 Actinomycetota bacterium | reverse complement strand
GCTGATGCGCTCGAGCCCGAGCATGCCCGCGTGGCCCTCGTTAGTGTGGAAGACGCTCGGATGCGCCGCCCCGGTGAGGTCGGTGTAGAGCTTGATGGCGCGCACTCCGCCGATGCCGAGCAGCAGCTCCTGCAGGAGGCGGTGCTCCCCGCCGCCGCCGTAGAGGCGGTCGGTGACGGTGCGCAGGTCTTCGTCGTTCTCGGGGATGTCGGTGTCGAGCAGCAGCAGCGGGATGCGCCCGACCGCGAGCTTCCACACCCGGGCGTGCAGCGCGCGGCCGTCGGGCAGCGCGAGCACCACTTGGCCCGCGGTGCCGTCCGGGTGCCGCAACACGCTGAGCGGGAGGCCGTCGGGGTCGAGCACCGGGTAGCTCTCCTGCTGCCAGCCTTCGCGCGAGATCGCCTGGCGGAAGTAGCCGGAGCGGTAGAAGAGGCCGACGCCGATGATGGGCACACCGAGGTCGCTGGCGCTCTTGAGGTGGTCGCCGGCGAGGATGCCGAGGCCGCCGGAGTACTGCGGCAGCGCGGCGGCGATGCCGAACTCCGGCGAGAAGTAGGCGATCGCCTCGGGCGCATTCTCGAGGCCCTGGTACCAGCGTGGCTCGCTGAGGTAGGCGCGCAGGCCGGCGGCGAGCCCCTCCGCCTCGGCGACGAAGCCGCTGTCGGCGGCGAGCTCGGTCAGGCGTTCGGCCGGCACCTCGCCGAGCAGGCCGATCGGGTCGTGCCCGCTCTGCTCCCAGAGGTCGGGCGAGATGGTCGAGAACAGCCGGCGCGTGGGCTCGTGCCACGACCACCGCACGTTGGTCGCGAGCTCTTCGAGCACTGCCAGGGAGGCGGGCAGAACGGTACGGACGGTAAAACGACGGATGGCCTTCACCGTTAAACCCTAGGTCACTCTTCCTAGCTATCGGAGACGAGCGTGCGCTGGCGCAGTCGCCGACGGCGGCGGGCGGTCTGCGCGATGCCGCTCGCGAGCATCCAGCCGGCGTAGGCGAAGAGCGCCACGGCGACGAGCGGCACGATCCAGCTGCGGTTGTCGCCGTTGACGATCGTGTTGACGTAGCCGATGTAGGGCACGGCGTACCAGACCGTTCCGCGCACCTGCAGGGGCTGCACGGGCTTCGCGTCGGCCGCCGAGTTCGCGTCGCCCTTGGTGGTGAACGTCGTCTCGCCGTCGGTGGAGGCGATGGCGATGACGCGGTGGGTGACGACCTCGGGCTTGCCCGACTCGATCTGGTAGGTGACCGGGTCGCCGATGCGGATGTCGGCCGTCTCGACGGGCTTGACGATGATGAGGGTGCCCGGAGGATACGTCGGTTGCATCGAGCCGGTGAGGATGGTCATCGGCGTCGCACCGGTCACCGCCGGAATGACGATGACCAGTGCGCCGATGAGGGCGAGCAGGCCCAGGAGGCCCGCGCTGAGGCCGAGGCCGATGTAGTACAGCAGCCCCCTCGTGCGCAGATCCCTGCGTGATCGGGTCATTCGGCAATCTCCTCTCGGGGGACGCCCGCCAGGCGTCGGATGATGGGAACGAGGAAGAACAGTGCGGCGCCGACGACTACGCCTGCGGTCGCCCAGCCGATCAGGCTGCCGTCGAAGCGCACGAGCGTGTTCGCCAGAAGGGCGAAGAGCGAGTCGCCGGGAACGAGCGGCGGTACCTCGTCGCCGCCGTCATCCGTGGGATCGGGCTGCGCGGTCGCCGGGGTACCCGCTGACGCCGAGCCCGACGGCACCACCACGACCGGCGTCGGCGGCACACTCGGGTTGCAGCCCGGGCTGGGCGCGCTCCCCGTGGCCTGCTCGAGTCCGACGCCGATGTTCATGGCGGCGAGCCCGCTCTGGCCGCTCTGGCCCTGCAGGTCGCCGAGTGCGAGCGTCGTCGTCACCTTGACCGACTGCCCAGCGGCGAGCAGCACGCCGTCGAGCAGCACGAGGCAGCCCGACGCGCTGCCGAGCGCCAGGGGCGAGCCGGTCGTGCCCGGCACGCTCGTCGCGATCGACAGGGCGGAGGCGTACTGCGGCCCGCTCCAATTGAGGTTGTCGACCGTGAGGCGCAGGTAGGCAGGGTCCGGGGACGCGTTGCGCACCCAGAAGGTCGCGGTCGCGTTCGACATCGGCACGAGCTCCGGCGCGCTGGAGAAGAGCGGGCTGCCCAGGGCGGAGGACCACGACGAGCCGTCGTCGCTCAGCTGGACGATTCCTGCAGCGGATGCCGCTGACGCCGTCCCGAGCACGAGCCCTGCGGCCAGAACAACGGCGGCGATCGCGCGCATTAGCTGCAGCTCATATTGAGGGTCGTGGCAGCAACGCGCAGCGTGCCGGTTCCCGTCACGGTGTAGGCCGCGCCCGATACCGACTGCTGGATCTGCACGGTGTGAACGCCCACCGCCCTGATCGCGGCCGGCAGGTCGACGTAGTTGAACTGCTCGGTCGTGTAGTAGCCATTGGTGTGATCGCGGAAGAATACGCCGTCGAGGTAGACCTTGTAGGTGACCTCGGCCTCGTAGCCGGTGAGGAGGGGCCAGCTGTACTGGATGAAGTTGGAGCCGTTGCCACTGCAGGTAAGGGCCACCGGCGGGGGCGTGGAGTTGCCGACGGTCTCGAAGGTGAAGCCCTGTCCGGCGCTCGCCGTGTTGCAGGTCTCGAGCAGCATGGTGCCGTTGGCTGCCACCGCCACGCACGTGGACTGGCCCACGTTCTGGATCTGGTAGGTCGTGTCAGGGCGCTGGGTGATCGTCCAGCGCTGCGCGGCCCCCGGTGAGGATGTGGCGAGGTTGATGGCGGTGGCCGAGGTCGCGTTCCAGCGGTTGTCGGGCGTCGCGCCCGTGTTGTAGGCGCGGGCGATGAACTTGGCGCCGCTGGGGTGGTCGTAGAAGCGCCAGTTGCTCGTCTGGTCGTTGTTGCAGTCGCCGCCGCTGACCGCGCCGCGCGAGATCTGCGTGAAGTCCCAGGTCGACGCGATGCAGACGTTCGCGTTGTAGATCTTGTACCGGTTGCCCTCGACACTCTGGAATCCCGAGGGGCCGGCGACCGACTGGGCGAAGGTGATGGGCGCGGCGGCCGAGGCTGACCAGGTGTTGACGGTGATAGAGCTCGCGGCGGATGCGCTGAGAGACGCGGAGGCGTTCGCGGTCACGTTGGCCGCGCTCATGCTCGTGCGCACGCAGAGGGCGACGCTGGCCCCGGCGGCCAGGGTTCCAGTCTTGGTGACGGCGGCGGCGAAGTTTCCGGTGACCGCGCCGGTGAGGGTCGCCGTGGTCGTGCAGCTCGCGGCCGTGCCGATCTCGACGGTGGTGGCGGCGCGCATGGTGCTCGACGCCGAGGTCGCGGTGAGGGCGAGCGAGTAGGTGCCGGAGCGGGTGCCGCTGTTGGTGACCGTGATCACCCCGACGGCCGCGGTAGTGGTGCCGTTGTACGTGACGGCGAGGGTCGACCCGGTGAGGGCGTGGCTGACGCTGACGGTCGCCGTGCTCGCCGTCGAGCTGACGGTCGCACTTGTCGACCAGACGGCGTAGGCGACCCCGGCGCCTGTGACGACCAGCACCGTCGCGAGGAAGGCGGTGAAGAGCACCCGTGCGCGGCGCATCAGTTCTGCGTTCCGGCGACGGTGACGATGAAGGCGTGGCTGGTGGCCGCCGTGGCGGCGGGCAGCACCGACACCTCGAGGCACACGGTCGCGGTCGCACCGGCAGCGAGGGTGCCGAGAGCAGTGGCGCTCGTCGACGCGGGAGTGCCGGTGAGGGCCGAGGTCGGGCAGGTGCCCGTGGCGACCCGGATGGCAAAGGAGGTCGAGGGCGTGGCGGTCGCGCTGAGGCTGACGGGCACGGTGCCGGTGTTGGTGACGGTGAAGGGCTGGCGCACCGACTCGCCGGCGATGAGGTTGCTCCAGTTCGCGGCGGTGAAGCTGCTCGCGGTGGTGAGGCCGATCGAGCCGGACTGCACCGTGCCGGCCGGGACGCCGAAGTTGTCGACCCACATGGCGTAGCTGCCGCCCGAGAGGGCGACGGCCACCACGCTGGCGCCGGCGAAGGCCGCGGAGGTGCCGATGAGGGCGCGCAGGTTCACCCGGCGTACCGCAGCGCGGTGCCGTGGGCCTCGGAGGGCTGGCGTCATCATTCTCACCACCTAGTGCACGGACGTACCGAGCAGAGAAGAGCGCCCGGGCGCCCGGCCGAAGCCGGACGCCCGGGGGATTACTTACGGAACCTGCGTAACGGTGACCGCGAGGGTCGACAGGTTGACCGTGGCGTTCTGGCCGACCTGGTTGGCGGTCGAGCTCGCGAAGGCGACGGTGATGGTCACATCGACGGTGTAGGTGCCGTTGAGGGTGTAGACACCCGCGGCGGGGGTGACGACGACGCCACCGGGCGCGGTCTTGACGACGAAGGTGCTCGTCGCGGTCGAGCCGGTGATGTTGTTGGTGATGCCCGCGATGTTGCTGGTGACGGTGGCCTTGAGGTTGTCACCGGTCGCCGTCAGCGTGAGCTGCTGCGTGTAGGTGACGGTGTCGCCGGGAACGATCTTGGCGATCGAGGGCGACCAGCTGCCCGCGGTGCCGGTGTTGACGTCGAGCACACCCGAGGTCACGGTGCCGGCGTTGATGGTTGCCGCGTCGTTCCAGTAGGCGAGCGATCCCGCGCCACCCATGAGCAGAGCGATACCCGCGGCCGCCGCGATGGAGCCCTTTACAAGCTTGTTCATTGCAATACCTTTCGTTTCAGCCGGATCGAGAGCACGTCGAAAGCCGCCATCGGCGGCGGTCGAAATGCGCTGGCTCCGGATGAAGTTGTGTTGGCGGCTCGATTTCGGGTCGAGTCGTTCTGGCGTCCAAGCCACCGGCATGTACCGGCGGCCCGGGGAATCCCCGTTCCAACACACGAAAGGCTGCTAGGCGTCTCTCGAAATATTGGTTAACAAATCCCCACATGCAAAATTACCTGTCCTCATTAGTGCGGACAAGGTGTTCTACCTCTTCTACGGCAACCCAAAACAGGGGGTACGGTTCTAGTCCCCCATGATGCGGACACGTGATGGTTGGTAGCCCTCCCACAGCAAGCACGGAGTAGCGTCGAGATGTGGCGAACACCGATGACGACTCCCCAATCGACTTCTCCCCGATGATCGGGCGCATCCCGATCCGCCACTTACGGCCTCAACAGCCCGAGAACCGCTGGCCCGCATCGGCCTACGACGGCGAGGTCATCCCCTTCGAGGCCACCATCTTCCGCGAGGGCCACGACCTCATCGGCGCCGAGGTCGAGCTGCAGCGCCCCGGTGGCGCGACGGCAACGCACCGCATGCACCTCGAGGGCGCGGGCACCGATCTCTGGCTCGCGCACGCACTCGTCGACGAGGTGGGCGACTGGCGCTGGCGGGTTCGCGCCTTCACCGACGAGTGGGCTACCTGGCTGCACACCGCGCAGATCAAGGTGCCCGCGGCCATCGACATCGAGCTTGTCTTCCAGACCGGCGCAGAACTGCTCAACCGCGCCGGACTGCTGGATGCCGCCAAGACCGTGGCCACCAAGCGCCTCTCGCCCGCGACCCGGCTTGCCGCCGCGGAGGGCGCCAGCGTAGACGCGCGCTCCCTCGTCACGACGAGCGAGTGGCTGACCCTGCGCGTCGAGCGCGAGCGCAGCGGCGTCGGCAGCTGGTATGAGTTCTTCCCGCGCAGCGAGGGCGCGAAGCAGCAGAAGGACGGCACGTGGGTGTCGGGCACCTTCCGCACGGCGGCGAAGCGGCTGCCGGCCGTGGCGGCCATGGGCTTCGACGTGCTCTACCTTCCGCCCATCCATCCCATCGGCACGTCGTTCCGCAAGGGTCCCAACAACACGTTGACCGCCGCTGCGGGCGACCCCGGGTCGCCGTGGGCGATCGGCGCAGCCGAGGGCGGGCACGACGCGATCCACCCCGACCTCGGCGACATCAAGGACTTCACGTACTTCCTGGCCACCGCGGCCAAGAACAACATCGAGGTTGCCATCGACCTCGCGCTGCAGGCCTCGCCCGACCACCCGTGGGTGACCGAGCACCCGGAGTGGTTCTCGAAGCGGGCCGACGGGTCGATCGCCTACGCCGAGAACCCGCCCAAGAAGTACCAGGACATCTTCCCGGTCAACTTCGACAACGATCCAGAGGGAATCCGCGCGGAGGTGCTGCGCATCGTGCGCTACTGGATCGGCGTCGGCGTCACCATCTTCCGCGTCGACAACCCGCACACGAAGCCGCTGCAGTTCTGGGAGTGGCTGCTCGGCGTGATCCACGACGAGCACCCCGAGGTGGTCTTCCTCGCGGAGGCCTTCACCCGACCGGCGATGATGCAGTCCCTCGGCCAGGCCGGTTTCCAGCAGTCGTACACCTACTTCACGTGGCGCAACACCAAGCTCGAGCTCGAGACGTACCTGCACGAGGTGTCGCGGGAGACGAGCGGCTGGTTCCGTCCCAACTTCTTCGTCAACACCCCCGACATCCTCACCGAGTACTTGCAGTTCGGCGGCCAGCCGGCCTACAAGGTGCGCGCGGCCATCGCGGCGACCGGCAGTCCGAGCTGGGGTGTCTATGCCGGCTACGAGCTGATGGAGAACGTCGCCCGGCCGGGCAGCGAAGAGAACATCGACAACGAGAAGTACGAGTACAAGCAGCGCGACTGGGCCAAGGCCGAGAAGGCCGGGCTCTCGCTCGCGCCGTATCTCACCAAGCTCAACCTCATCCGCGCGGCGCACCCGGCACTGCGGCAGCTGCGCAACCTCGACGTGCACTGGAGCGACGACGAGGCGATCCTCGTCTACTCGAAGTACCTGCCGGGTGCTTATACCAACGGCTCGGATGACGCAATCCTCGTGGTCGCGAATGTGGACCCGCACTCGGTGCGTGAGACGATGGTGCACCTCGACGAGAGCAGGTTCGGCGTGACACCAGGAGAGACCTTCACGGTCACCGATCTCATCACCGGCGCGGTGTTCGACTGGGGCACCGACAACTACGTGCGCCTCGACGCCTTCCACGAGCCGGTGCATATTCTGCATGTCTCCCCCGCGAGGCAGCGCTAGTGGCCGCCGCCGCGCTGCCCGAGCTGCACCCGGGCCTCATCCGCTCCCTCGTCTCCGGCAGCCACCCGCAGCCGCACTCCACCCTCGGACAGCACCCGGTCGCGAAGAGCTTCGTGATCCGCGTCGTGCGGCCGCTCGCCGAGACCGTGACCGCGGTGCTCGCCGACGGAAAGAAGGTCTCGCTCGCCCACGTCGACGAGGGCCTCTGGCAGGGCAGGTACGCCGGTCCCGGCCAGGCGTACACGATCACCACCACCTACGCCGACGGCCCGGACTGGACGGCAGACGACCCCTACCGCTTCGTTCCCTCGGTCGGCGAGATCGACCTCTACCTCTGGGGCGAAGGCCGCCACGAGCAGCTCTGGCACGTGCTCGGCTCGCACTACCGCCCGCACGAGGGGGTCGAGGGCACGTCGTTCTCGGTCTGGGCGCCGCATGCGAACGCCGTGCGCGTCGTCGGCGACTTCAACGGATGGGACGGACAGCGCCACGCCATGCGCCGCCTCGACGACGTCGGCGTGTGGGAGATCTTCATTCCCGGGGTCGAGCCCGGGGCCGCGTACAAGTTCGAGCTGCTGACCGCCCACGGCGAGTGGGTCAAGCGGGCGGACCCGATGGCTCGCTACACCGAGGTGCCGCCGTCGACCGCATCCCGGGTCGGCCACTCGCAGTTCGCGTGGAGCGACGACGACTGGATCGCGCGGCGCGCCGCCGCCGACCCGCTCAACGCGCCGATGAGCGTCTACGAGCTGCACCTCGGGTCGTGGCGCCAGGGACTCAGCTACCGCGATGCCGCCGACCAGCTGATCGAGTATGTGGGCGGGCTGGGCTTTACGCACGTCGAGTTCATGCCGCTCGCCGAGCATCCCTTCGGTGGCTCGTGGGGCTACCAGGTGACGGGCTACTTCGCGCCCACCAGCCGCTACGGCCACCCGGACGACCTCAAGTACCTCATCGACCGCCTGCACAACGCCGGCATCGGCGTGATCATGGACTGGGTGCCCGGGCACTTCCCGAAAGACGAGTGGGCGCTCGCCCGCTTCGACGGCCAGCCGCTGTACGAGCACTCCGACCCCCGCCGCGGCGAGCACATGGACTGGGGCACCCTCATCTTCGACTTCGGGCAGTCGCAGGTGCGCAACTTCCTCGTCGCCAACGCGCTCTACTGGCTCGAGGAGTTCCACGTCGACGGACTGCGGGTCGACGCGGTCGCATCGATCCTCTATCTCGACTACTCCCGCGAAGAGGGCCAGTGGCTGCCCAACAAGTACGGCGGCCGCGAGAACCTCGAGGCGATCAGCTTTCTGCAGGAGGTGAACGCAACCGCGTACAAGCGCAACCCCGGCATCGTGATGATCGCCGAGGAGTCGACCTCATACCCGGGCGTCACTGCGCCGACGGCGGCCAACGGCCTCGGCTTCGGCCTCAAGTGGAACATGGGGTGGATGAACGACACCCTCCGCTACATGGCCGAAGACCCCATGCACCGGGCCTACCACCACGACAAGCTCACCTTCGGGCTGGTCTATGCCTTCAGTGAGAACTTCCTGTTGCCGATCAGCCACGACGAGGTCGTGCACGGCAAGGGCTCGCTCATCGCCAAGATGCCCGGGGACCAGTGGCAGAAGCTCGCCAACGTGCGCGCCTACCTCGCCTTCATGTGGTCGCACCCCGGCAAGCAGCTGCTCTTCATGGGGTCGGAGTTCGGCCAGCCGAGCGAGTGGAGCGAGGAGCGCAGCCTCGACTGGTGGATCCTCGAGCAGCCCGTGCACCAGGGGCTGCAGCGCCTCGTGGGCCAGCTCAATCGCCTGTACACCGAGAACGCGCCGCTCTGGGCGCGCGACAACGAGGCCGGTGGATTCGAATGGCTCGAGGGCGGCGACGCGCAGAACAACGCCGTCTCGTACTTGCGCTGGGACCACGACGGCAACCCCATCGCCGTGCTGATGAACTTCAGCGGCAACCCGGTCGGCCCCTATCGCGTCGGCCTGCCCTTCGCCGGCGAGTGGGAGGAGATCCTCAACACGGATGCCGCGGAGTACGGCGGCAGCGGCGTCGGCAACTACGGCACGGTGCACGCCACCGACACGCCGCACGGCGGTCGCCCGGCGAGCGCCGAGCTCACGCTGCCGCCGCTGGGCGGGCTCTGGCTGCGCCTCGCGCGCTAAATCTCGCTAGTAGAGCAGGTTGGTGAGCTGACGGCGGGCGGTGACGACCCGCGGGTCGTCGGCGCCGGCCACCTCGAAGTACTCGAGCAGGCGGGTGCGCACGAGGTTCTTGCCGTCGGCGTCGAGCGCCGGGAAGAGCTCGAGCAGCCGCAGGAATGCGTCCTCCAGATGGCCGCCCGAGACGTCGAGATCGGCGACGGCCAGCTGGGCGGCGACGCTTCTTGGCGCGGCGGCAGCGGCATCCCGCAGCGCCGTCGCGTCGGCCCCGGTGAGGCGCTGCAGCAGCGAGACCTGCGCGAGGCCCGCCACGGCGAGCGCGTCGCGCGGGTTCTGGGCGATCGCCGTCTGGTATTTCTGGATGGCGAGGGCGTAATCCCCCGCGTCGATCGCGTCGTAGGCCTCTTGGTGCAGCGGCGGCAGCGGCTCTTCGACCGGCTCGCTCGGCGCCGGGGCCTGCCCCGACACCGTCAGGGTGCCAGAGACCCCCTCCTGGGCGGCGAGCTCGAGCACCTGCTCGAAGATGGGGCGCACCTCATCGGCGGTCGGCATGCCGACGAAGAGCTGGGCGGGGCGTCCCGCGATGACGGCCGCGACCGCCGGCACCTCGCGCACCTGGAAGGCCTGGGCGAGCTGCGGGTTGGTGGAGCCGTCGACGGTGGCGAGCACGAGGCGCCCGCCGAAGGACTCGACGAGGCTGCCGAGCTGCGGCTCGAGTCCGGGCGCGTAGAACTCGACGATGACCGGCACACTCGACGACAGGTCGAGCAGGGCCGAGAAGGTCGCGTCGGTCGCCGGCACCACGAGCGACGGCACGCTTCCCACCGGGCCCGCGGGGGCCGCCGGTGCCGCGCCGGCCGGGGCCTGCGCTGCCCGCACGAGCGAGCTGAGGTCGACGGCGCCGCGAATGCTCGCGCCACTGATCGGTGAACTAGCACCGGGGGCGTTGGACATTACAACTCCACTGCTGAGACGAGGCCCTGGCTGTAGCCGAGCAGGATGATCTTGCCACCGTTCTCGGCCGGCGGCACGTAGAACAGCAGCTGATCGCCGTAGTTGGCCGTGATTCCCCTGGTGCTCAGCGCCTTGCCGAGCAGGGCCGCAACGTCGGAGGGCGCATTGACCGCCGCGCCGACCTCGAGGGGCTTGATGGTCTCGCTCTCGCTGAGGTTGACCGCGACGATGGCACCGTTGTCATTGGTCACCATGACGACGACCTGGCCCTCCCCCGGAATGTTGGAGAAGGTGAGCTCGGCGGTCGAGGGTACTTCGGCCTTCTTGGCGTCTTGCGCCGCCTTGCCGACGCCCGCGCGCAGCGAGTCGCCCTCGGTGTCGAACAGGTCCCAGAACTCACTCTTGGAATCGAGCAGCAGGGTGTCGCCGTAGGCGGCGGCCAGCTCGGCCGGCACCGCGGTGAATATCTTCTGGTCGGCGCTGAGGCGGGCCGTGCCGATTGACGCGGGTGGCACCTTCGGGAAGACCGTGCCCGGAGCGAGCGCCATGGCGTAGTGCACCTTGTACTGCGAGCGCGGGTCGTCCTGGATGAGGATCAGGGCCTGCGGCGCGACCGTCGTATCGGCGTCCTGCACGACGGCGAGCACGGTGCGCGGCCAGGAGTCGTTCTGCTGCGGCAGGGTGATCTCGACGGTGCTCGCCGGGATCGCCGGCGGCAGGGCGAAGTCGGCGACGACCTTGCGCACCGCGTAGTTGGCCGTGCGCAGGTCGAGGGCGGGGCCGTCCATGCGAGTGGCGACGAGCGCGGCGTCGCCACCCTTGTCCGCCTCGGCGATGGTCGTCGCGATGCGGTTGACGATGCGCTTGGCCTGCGGCTCGGTCACGGCCGGCGTCTCGAACTCGGTCTCTGGTGTCGCTGTCGCCGCGGTCTCGAGCGTGGTGCCGTCGTCGACGGTCGCGAGCGGGGCCGTGCAGCCGGAGAGTAGCAGCGCCCCGGCGAGGATCGTTGGCACCGCGATCATGCCGGCCGATCGCCGGCCGCGCGCGATGGCCGCGGGCTGCGGGTCGCGTTTGACGGGCTTGTAGGTGGGCTTTCTCGGCACCTTGGGCAGCTTGGGCTGCTTGCGGCGCGGTCCCCGGGATTTGCGGATGTGGTTGACCGCCCAGAGAAGGAAGCCGAGGCCGAGCAACAGCAGGATCGCCCCACTGATCACCAGAGGTCCGGCGAAGGGCGTCGAGTTGTCGAGCAACCACGTGACGCTCACCTTCGAGGGTGCCGGCTCGACGCCGTCAGAGACGATGAGCACCGAGATGTCTTCTGGCACATTGATGGTGAAGCCGAGGCTCTTCGTCTCTGTGTAGTCCGCGAGCCAGAGATCGGACCCGGCGGGATCAGGCACCTCGGTGTCTTCTCCGGCTACGAGCGTCGAGACCAGCTGGTTGGTCGCAGGGTCGAGGCTGATCTTGTTGTAGCTCGTCGAGTCGCCGACCCACGCGAGCACGTCGCCGGTGCGCCCGTAGGCGGCGAAGATCGTGTCGGCACCGGTCAGGCGAATGGTCTGACCGCGGTCGAACGAGTTGAGCGTCGTGCCGTCGATGACGGTGACGGTCGCATCCGACGTGGTCTCGACGGCGGCCGTGATGTGGTCGGGACCGGCGAGCACGGTGCGCTGGGCGATACCGAAGCCGATCAAGAGCGCGGCGAGAGAAAAACTGATAATTGCGAGCACGAGGCGCACGGTTACTCCTTTCGTGTCGCCTGACCAGATCTCTAGAGATCCAGCGTCCTCCCGGGTAAACAGTGGGGAGTGTCCTGAACGGGTGTTCGCGGGACGGCAACAGCAAAGACGTTCAAGATTACCCGACGGCCCAATTGCTCGCCTAACCCGGGGACTGGGAGTGTTCTGTTAGATGCGCACTAAACTCGGATGGTTCGACAACACAATCAGGGAGTGACCGTTGGCTGCTGACGACGAAGATTTCGGGACCGAGCTTCGCGGATACAAGAAGGATGCCGTCGACGCGGCTATCCAGGAGCTGCGCCGCGAGCTGATTAAGGCGAACGCCGACCGCGCCGAGGCACTCAAGGAGGCGAAGCGCATCGCCGCTGTCGCCGAAGACCTGCAGGCCGAGCTCGACGAGACCGGCACCCCCACCTACAGCGGTCTCGGCACCAAGCTCGAGAACACGCTGCGCGTCGCCGAGGAGCAGGCCACGCGCCTCATCAGCCAGGCCGATATCGACGCCGAGAAGCTGCGCAGTGCGGTGCAGGCCGAGGCCCAGCGCGTGTCGGTCGAGTCGACCGATGCGGCCCAGCGCCTGCTCAATGACGCCCAGCAGCGCGCAGACCAGCTCGCGGCCGACGCCCGCTACCAGGCCGAGAGCATGCTCTCGCGCAGCAAGGCCGAAGCCGAGGCGCTCGTTCAGGACGCCACCCAGGAGGCCGCTGCCATCCGCGGCGCCGTCGCCACCGAGGCCGCCGAGGCCCGCGCCACCGCCAAGCGCGAGGCCGCCGCCATCCGTGCCGAGGCCGAGCGCGAGGCCGCCGAGATCTCGGCCGCCGCCAGCCGCGAGGCCGTCGAGGCGCGCGAGGCCGCCGCCCAGCTCGCCCGCGATGCCGAACAGGGCCGTGCCACCTACGAGGCCGAGCGCGAGCGCCTGCGCAGCGACCTGGCGCGTGAGATCGAGCAGGGACGCACCGACCTCGCCCGCGAGATCGCCGAGGCCCGGTCGAAGCTCGCGGATGACACGACCGCCGCGCGCACCGCCTTCGAGGCCGACTCGTCGGCCGCCGTCGCGAAGCTGCAGGCCGACACGGCCAGCGCCCGCGCTGCCCTGGAGGCCGAGACGGCCTCGGCGAAGGCGCGTCTCGACGCCGAGATCGCCGAGACGCGCAACGCCCTGCACTTCGACGTCGACAAGCAGCGTGCCGATCTGGCGCGCGACATCGCCGCACAGCGGGCCGAGCTCGCCCAGGAGTCCGAGACGGTGCGCGCGCAGCTCGCGCACGAGACCTCCGAGGTGCGCACCACGCTCGAGCGCGACGCCCACCAGGCCCGCCTCGACCTCGAGGCAGAGCTCAAGGCGCGGCGCGACGAGGCAGAGAAGGAGTTCCTGGCGAAGCAGCAGGACGCGACAGCGCAGCTGCAGAAGTACCTCTCGGTCGCCCAGGCCGAGCTCGAGCAGGCGAACACCGCTGCCGCAGAGAAGCGCGCCGCCGCCGCATCGCTCGAGGACTCCTCGCGCGCCGCCGCAGCCCAGCTTGCCGCGCAGGCCCACAGCCAGGCCGCGGAGGCAGTCGCCATCGCCGAGGCCCGCGCCAAGGCCCTCATCGCCGACGCCGACAAGCAGACCAAGCAGCTCGTCGCCGACGCCGAGGACCGACTCGCCCAGATCCGCCTCGAGCGCGAGGCAGTTGCGGGATACTTTGAGAGCCTGCGCGGCGTGCTGTCGCAGGCCGAGAAAGTCAACAACGACAACTAGCAGCACCGCACTGACCCACTTAAGACACTGAGCCAGGAGCCACAGCGTGAAAATCCAGCACCCCTTCCGCACCGCGCTGTTCGCCGGACTCGGAGTCATCACCGCCCTCGTCATCGGCGGGGCCATCCAGTCGCTGTCGACGATCCTCACCTATGTGGGCGCGGCGCTGTTCCTCGCGCTCGGCCTCGACCCGCTCGTCACCTGGCTCGAGCGGCACAAGGTCAAGCGCCCTGTCGCCATCCTCATCACCCTCGTCGGCGTCCTCGGCATCTTCGCCGGACTCGTATTCGCGCTCATCCCGGTGATCGTCGAGCAGGTCGGCAACCTCATCGAGCAGATCAACGAGGTTGTCGTGCCCGGCCTGCAGGACGGCACCTTCGTCGCGTGGATCAAGGAATACGTTCCGTGGTTCGACATCGACGGCGCGGTCGACTCCGCGGTGAGCACCGCGACCAACCCGGACTTCCTCGGGGGCGTGCTCGCCGTCGGCATCGGTATTGCCGGCGGGGTTTTCGGCGGCATCATCGTCATCATCCTGGTGATCTACTTCACCGCATCGCTCGGCAGCATCAAGCGCGGCATCTACCAGTTCGTGCCCGCCACCAAGCGCCCGCAGTTCATCAACCTCGCCGAGCAGATCGCCGACTCGGTCGGCCGCTACGTCATCGGGCAGGTGACTCTGGCGCTCGTGAACGGCGTGGCCTCGTTCCTGGTGCTGAGCTTCATCTTCCCGATCTGGACGGGCCCGATCAAGTACGCCGCCCTGCTGGCATTCATCGCCTTCCTCGGCTCGCTCATTCCGCTCGTCGGAACACTCTCTGCATCGGTCGTGATCGTGCTCAGCGTGTACCTGTTCAACGACTTCAACCTCGTCGCGGTCATCACTGCCGGCATCTGGTACCTCGTCTACATGCAGGTCGAGGCCTACGTGCTCAACCCGCGCATCATGGCCCGCGCGGTCAAGGTGCCCGGCGTCGTCGTCGTGATCGCGGCCCTCGTCGGTGGAACGCTGCTCGGAATCCTCGGGGCGCTTATCGCGATCCCCGTCGCGGCGGCCGTGCAGCTCATCATCCGCGAGGTCATCGTTCCGAGGCAGAACGAGCTCTAGCCGGCGAGCGGGCCGTCCCAGGTGCGCGGCAGGGGCAGTGCCTCGCGGTTGAGGCGTGCCACGATCTCGCTGAGCACCCGGTAGGTCTGCGACTCGCCGACCCACAGGTGCTTACCGCCCTCGACGGCGACCAAGTCGATGTCGGGCACGGACGCGAAGCGCTGCCGCGCCTGCTCCGGACGCAGGTAGTCGTCGAGCTCGGGGATGAGCGCGACGAGGCGGCGGTCGGCGCCCGCCCAGGCGGCGACCTCGGCATCCGTCGTGCGGTGCAGGGGCGGCGAGAGCAGGATCGCCCCCTCGATGTCGTACTGCAGTCCGTACTTGAGCGCGACCTCGCTGCCGAAGGACCAGCCGAGCAGCCACGGCTTCGGCAGCCCGCGGCCCTCGACGAGCGCCATGGCGGCCGCGAGGTCGTATTGCTCGTCGACGCCCTCGCCGAAGCTGCCCTGCGAGGTGCCGTGCGGTGACTGGACGCCGCGGAAGTTGAAGCGCAGCACCGCGATGCCCGCGAGCGCCGGAAGCCGTGCGGCGGCCTTGCGGATGATATGCGAGTCCATGAACCCGCCCGCGGTCGGGAGCGGGTGCAGGGCGACGATCGTCGCCACGGGCGGGCGGCCCTGCGGCAACGCGAGCTCGCCCACCAGGGTGAGGCTGTCAGCCGTGTGCAGCTCGATCCGCTCACGCTCGGCGGGCAGCTCGACGGCCCCGCGAATCTCGGTGCTGGTCATAGTGCTGCGCCCGTCATCGTCGAATGCTCCAGCAGTGGGTGTGCCAGTGGCGGCGGCCGGCGAGGTCGTCGGCCTCGCCCATCAGCCCGTCGGCACGCCAGGCAACCGTGTGGGCGGTCCCCGGCTCGATCGTCAGGCTGCAGCCGGGGCAGAGGTAGGGCTTGAGAGCGGATGTCGCGGCGAGCGGCTGCACGTTCCACAGACCGTCGCGCTTGTTCTCAACCCGCAGGCGCCCGACGAGCACGCGGCTGAGGTCGAGTGCGTCGTCGTCATCGCGCGAGCGGCCGCGGGGGCGGTTGGACCGGGGCACTAGTACCAGCCGCGCGTCTCGGAGCTCGTCCACGCGCCGCAGGGGTCGGTGTAGCGACCGGCGATATAGCCCAGCCCCCAAGTGATCTGCGTCGTCGGATTGGTCTGCCAGTCGGCGGCGACGCTCGCCATCTTCTCGCCCGGCAGCGCCTGCGGAATGCCGTACGCACCCGACTTGGTGTTGTGGGCGTAGACGTTCCAGTGCGATTCACGGTCCCACAGGGCGACGAGGCAGGAGAACTGCTGCTCGTCCCACCCCCAGGCCAGCACCAGGTCGTGGGCAATCGCCTGGGCGGTGCCGGGGTCGGGGGTGCCCACCATCGGGGCCGTGGCGTAGACCTTCGACGTGGTGAACTGCGGGCGCGTCGTCGTCAGCGCCTCAGAGCCGCCCGCCGTCAGGGTCTGCGGCGGCTCATAGGCGGGGGCCGGCGCCGTGACCGTCTCGGCCGTCATCGCGAAGGCCGCACTCGGGTCGATGATCGGCACGAGCACGAAGCACACGGTGCTGAGGAAGGCGAAGCTCGGCAGCGACCAGGGAGCACGCACATGGCGCGCGTCGAGCTCGCCCAGACGCGCCTTCGGCGCGGCCTGGAGCGCGTACCCACTGCGACGCTTGCCCACAGACCCCGATTTTAGCCTAGGCAGGTGTCAAAAGCGGTGGAGGCTACTTGACCGCCAGCATGACGTTGATGACGGTGTCCAGCACCAGGTCGACCTGCGTCTCGTTGTAGCCGCCGCGCGACGGGCGGAACACGACGGTTCGCACCTCGTCGACACTCATGGCCTTGCCACGCTGAAAGTAGTCGGCGAGGCGGTCGGCGAAGGCGTCGACGTCGCGCGGGTGGTAGCCCTGGCTGAGCGCACCGACGCGGGTGAACTTCTTGCCGACGGGACGGTCGAGGCGGTTGAGCAGCACCTGCGCCGTGCTGCGCGCCTGCGTGTACCAGGCGGCGTCGCCGCCGGGGGTCGCGAATGCGCGCTCCTTCTCGCGGGTGGCGAAGGCGTCTTCGAGGCGTTCGAGGGCGGCATCCACGTGGCTTGTCGAGTAGCCGCCGCGCTCGAATCCGAACGCGACCGTGCGGATGGACTTGGCGTTGACAACCGTCGGGCTGCCCGCGGGCGCGCCGTAGGCGGTGCGGGCCTCCTGCAGGAAGTCCTCGACTTCGCCGACGTTGTAGCCGCGCTCCGATCGGCGGGTGCGGGGGAAGGTAGTAGCCACGTTTCTATCCTGCCTTAGGTGAAGATGATGAACAGTGCGTAGGCGGCCGCCGCAGACGGCAGCGCCGAGTCGAGCCGGTCGAGGAGCCCCCCGTGGCCGGGCAGCCAGGTGCTCATGTCTTTGGTGCCGAGGTCGCGCTTGATGAGCGACTCGGTGAGGTCGCCGACCGTCGCCGTCACGACGATGGTGAGACCGAGGATGACACCCACCCACCACGGCTGCTGCAGCATGAAGAGGGCGCACAGCACTCCCGCGAGGACGGCCGCGGCAACGGAGCCGGCGAAGCCCTCCCACGTCTTCTTCGGGCTGATGCTCGGCGCCATCGGGTGCTTGCCGAAGGAGAGGCCGGACGCATAGGCGCCGGTGTCGACCGAGACGACGGTGATGAGCGCGGCGAGGGTCCACCACTCCCCGCCCTCGTGCGAGGTGAGCAGCACGAAGAAGCCGCCGAGGAACGCCACGTAGAGCACGACGAAGGCTCCGGCGCCGAGGTCGCGCACGACGAGCGACGGGGTGGCGCGCTTGGAGGGCAGCACGAGCGAGACGAGCCGCCAGGCCGAGATGAGAACGATGCCCGCTGCGGCGACGAGCAGGTGGCCGGCCTCGGCGGTGAGCCCGATGCCGGCGTTGATGGCGTAGAACGACGCCGGCACGATCGCGGCGGCGGTGATGACGACGGGGATGCGCGGCACTTTGCGGTTCGCGGCCCGCAGCGCGGTGGCGAACTCGAAGGACGACACGATGATGAGCACGGCCGCGAAGAGCATGAAGAGCTCTTTGATGATCAGCAGGCTGAGCAGGAGTGCGGCGCCGAGCGCGACGCCGACGAGGATCGCCACGAAGAGCGGGCGGCCCGTGCGAGCGTTGATCTTCTCGTTGGTGGCGCGCACCTGGTCTTCGATGTCGTGACGGGCGGCGTCGAAATCGGCCCGGGTCGGGCCCTTCTTGTGGGGTGCCTCGTCGGGGGCTGCCACTTCGTCCCTGTCAGGCACTTAAACCTCGAGCAGTTCGGCTTCTTTGCGCTTGAGCGCCTCGTCAATGGCGTCGACGTGCGTCTTGGTGATCGCGTCGAGTTCTTTCTCGGCGCGCCCCAGGTCGTCTTCGCCGACCTCGGACTTGAGGGCGTCGAGGTCGTCCTTCGCCTTGCGACGCACATTGCGCAGCGCGACCTTCGACTGCTCGCCCTTCTCGCGCACGAGCTTGACGAACTCGCGACGGCGCTCCTCCGTCATCTCGGGAAGCGTCACGCGAACGATCTCGCCGTCGTTGCCGACGTTGGCGCCGAGGTTGGGGGCCGCGACGATGGCCTTCTCGATCTCTTTCAGCGCCGCCTTGTCGTAGGGGGTGACGACGAGCATGCGGGCTTCGGGGTTCTGCATCGAGGCGAGCTGGCCGAGCGGGGTCGGCGTGCCGTAGTAGTCGACGAGGATCTTCTGGAAGAGCAGCGGGTTGGCGCGGCCGGTGCGAACCGTCGCGAAATCCTCTTTGGCCGCCTCGAGGCTCTGGTGCATCTTGTCCTTGGCCTCGGCCAGTACGTCGCTAATCACTCTCGAGAGTTTACAGGGCGAGCAATGCAACACCGATAAGAACGACGACCGCGCCGACGAGGCGCTGCACCGGGTGTTTCTCGCGCAGCCACAGCCACCCGGCGAGCGAGACGAGCACCACGCCGACCTCGCGGGCCGGCGCGATGACCGACACTGGTGCGAGCTGCACTGCGAGCAGGATCAGCACATAGGCGAGCGGCGACAGCAGCCCGACGATCACGACGACGAGCCAGTGCCGCCGGATGGTCGGCAGAACGGCGGCCCGCCGGCGCACGACCGCGGGGGTGAGCAGCAGCGCCGCGCACACGACCGCCCAGTAGTAGCCGAGGGGCGGCATCCCGCCGTTGATGACCGCATTGGAGTCCCACAGCGTGTACACGGCGATGAGCACTCCGACGGCAAGACCCCAGAGCACGCCCGGCAGGTGCACTGCGCCGCCGCGGCTGCCCGCCAGGCCGATGACCACGACGCCGGTGATGACGACGGCTGCGCCGACAAGCGCGTGGATGCCGGGGCGCTCCCCCAGCAGAATGATCGCGAACACGACGCTGAGCAGCGGTCCCGTGCCCCGCGCCAGCGGATAGACCACCGACACGTCGCCCTGGCGGTACGCATGCTGGAGCAGGAAGAAGTAGCCCACTTGCAACCCGCCGCTCACCACTGCGAGTGGCAGCCAGGCCGCCCCGGACTCGACGATCGAGGCGATGCCGACCGGTGCGAACAGCACGGCGCCGAGCAGGAAGGTCAGCCAGAGGAAGACCGCCCCGCTCGCACCGGTGCGCTTGATGGCGAGGTTCCAGGTCGCGTGGGCGACCGCGGCGAGGGCGACGAGAGCGATGACCACTGGGCCCTGGGCGAGCTCAGGCGCTGACGAGCGTGCCGATCCGCTCGCCGCGGATCGCCTTGGTGAGGTTGCCGGCCGGCGCCATGCCGAAGACCACCATGGGCATGCCGTTATCCATGCACAGGCTGAAGGCGGTGGAGTCGACGACCTTGAGGCCCTGCACGAGCGCCTCCTGGTAGGTGATCTCGTCGATGCGGGTCGCGGTCGAGTCGGTGCGCGGGTCGCCCGTGTAGACGCCGTCGACGCCGTTCTTGGCGACGAGCACGACCTCGGCGCCGATCTCGAGGGCGCGCTGGGCGCTCACCGTGTCGGTGGAGAAGTAGGGCAGGCCGGCGCCCGCGCCGAAGATGAC
>JAAFHU010000031.1 GCA_013297645.1 Actinomycetota bacterium | reverse complement strand
GTCGGCGGCGTGGGCTACATCCTCGGCACGGTGGTGACTGTGGTCGCCCCCGAGCTGACGGCTCTCGCCGACCTGCTGCCGCTGCTCGCGACCGTCGGCGAGTTGTGGATGATCGGCTACCTGCTCATCCGGGGCATCCGCCCCCAGCTCTCCTCGACACCCGGAAACAACTAACCGGTTGCACGCGCGCTGCCGCGGGTGGCCCGCGCCGAGTCAGCATGGAATCGCTCGGGCCACCCGAAGGAGCAGAGATGAAGAACCTCAAGAACGACGACGGATCCGCGACCGCCGAGTACGCGATTGCCACGATGGCGGCGGTGGGCTTCGCCGGCCTGCTCGTCGTGATCATGAAGAGCGATGAAGTACGCGGCATCCTCACCGAGCTGGTGCGCAGTGCGCTGAGTTTCGGTGGGTAAGCGGCGTTCGGCGGATAGAGGGAGCGTCACGGCCGAGTTCGCCGCGGTGATTCCGGCCGTGATGCTCGTGCTCGCCGGCTGCCTGGTCTGTCTACAGCTTGGATCCCAGCAGCTGCGCCTGCAGGACGCCGCGGCCGTCACCGCCCGGGCCCTCGCCCGCGGCGACACCGCTCCCGTCTACGAGGGGGCTACTCGCACCAGCAGCCAGACCGGTGACCTGCTCTGTGCAACGCTCTCGCTGCCAGGCCAGCCGCCGCTGTTCGTCGAGTTGTCAGCGCAGAGCTGTGCGATCAAGTAGGGGCTCCGGGTCGGTGCTCGCGGTCGGCGTGGCGGGCGCGATCCTGTGCCTCGCCGCAATGGTCATTCCTCTATATGCGGTGCTTGCTGCGCGGTCCGCCGTCGCGGGTGCGGCCGATGCCGCGGCGCTCGCGGCGGCCGACGCGCGGGTCGGTGCCGTGACGGGCTACCCCTGCGTGCGGGCGGCGGAGGCGGCGGCGGGCAATGGCGCCACGGTCACTGCCTGCGCGGTTGATGGACTGGTCGCGACGGTGACCGTGCAACGGCAGATTGCCGGTTTCACGATCGAGATCACATCAAGCGCCGGCCCGCGCGATTAGGCGGCACCCCTCACTCTGTGTGTATGGTGTCGCTCGCGGGGTTCTACAACCCTGTAGAGAAGTTTTTACAAGAGGAGCACCGTGCCCGGCACGAAGAAACTGGTCATCGTCGAGTCGCCTGCCAAGGCGAAGACGATCGGGCAGTACCTAGGAGATGGCTACGAGGTCCAGGCCTCGGTGGGCCATATCCGTGACCTCATCGAGCCGAAAAACCTCCCCGCGGAGCTCAAGAAGGGCTCGCTCGGCAAGTTCAGCGTCGACGTCGAGAACGGCTTCGAGCCCTACTACGTCGTCAGTGACGCGAAGAAGAAGACGGTCGCCGACCTCAAGCGGGCCCTCAAAGACGCCGACGAGCTCTACCTCGCAACTGATGAGGACCGCGAGGGCGAGGCCATCGCGTGGCACCTGCTGCAGGTGCTCAACCCCAAGGTTCCCGTCAAGCGCATGGTCTTCCACGAGATCACCAAAGAGGCGATCGACCGCGCGAAGAACAGCCCGCGCGAGCTCGACACCGCCCTGGTGGATGCGCAGGAGACCCGCCGCATCCTCGACCGCCTGTACGGCTACGAGGTGTCGCCCGTGCTCTGGCGCAAGGTCGGCCCGGGCCTCAGCGCCGGCCGCGTGCAGTCCGCCGCCACCCGCCTCGTCGTCGACCGCGAGCGCGAGCGCCTCGCCTTCGTCACCGCGAGCTACTGGGACCTCACCGCGTCGCTCACCCCCGCCGAAGAGAAAGACCTGTTCGACTCGAAGCTGGTGCGCGTCAATGGCAAGCGCATCGCCACCGGTCGCGACTTCGATGACCGGGGCGCCCTGAAATCCGAGGCCATTGCCCTGGACGAGGTGGCCGCGACCACGCTCGCCGCTGCGCTGAAGCAGGCGACCATCACCGTCTCGAGCCTCGAGACCAAGCCCTACACGCGCCGCCCGGCGGCCCCGTTCACGACCTCGACCCTGCAGCAGGAGGCCGGCCGCAAGCTGCGCTTCAGCGCCCGCCAGACGATGAGCGTCGCGCAGGGGCTGTACGAGAACGGCTACATCACCTATATGCGAACCGACTCGAACTCGCTCTCGCAGCAGGCGGTCGACGCGGCGCGCTCGCAGGCCGCGCAGCTCTACGGCCCCGACACCATTCCAGAGAAGCCGCGCACCTACGCGAGCAAGAGCAAGAACGCGCAGGAGGCCCACGAGGCGATCCGCCCCGCTGGCGACGTGTTCAAGACGCCTGCCGAGCTGGCGAACGTGCTTCGTGGCAACGACTTCAAGCTCTACGACCTGATCTGGAAGCGCACCGTCGCGAGCCAGATGGCGGATGCCCGCGGAACGACCGCGACCGTCACCATCGAGGCCACCAACGTGGGCATCGCTACCACGGCGACCGGCGACGTCATGAGCGCGGAGTTCACCGCGAGCGGCACGATCATCACCTTCCGGGGCTTCATGCACGCCTATGAGGAGTCGCAGGACGAGGAGCGGGACTCTGCTGCCGAGCCCGCCGACGCCAAGCTGCCCGCGCTCACCGAGGGGCAGGCGCTGACCGCCGCCGAGATCGAGGCGAAGGGCCACGAGACCAGCGCCCCGCCGCGTTACACCGAGGCAAGCCTGGTCAAGCAGCTCGAAGAGCTCGGCATCGGCCGTCCGTCGACCTACGCCGCTATCATCTCCACGATCATCGACCGCGGCTACGTCACCCCGCGCGGCCAGGCGCTCGTTCCCAACTGGATCGCCTTCAGCGTCGTGCGCCTGCTCGAGGAGTACTTCGCCGACCTCGTCGAGTACGACTTCACCGCGAGCATGGAGAACGACCTCGACCTCATCGCCGGCGGCGAGGCCGACCGCGTCGAGTGGCTCACCGGCTTCTACTTCGGCAGCCCGAAGCACCGCGGCCTGCGCACGGTCATCGACAACCTCGGCGAGATCGACGCGCGCGAGATCAACTCGGTGCGCATCAGCGACGACATCACGCTGCGCATCGGCAAGTACGGCCCCTACCTCGAGGCCCCGAGCGACGACCCGGATAAGCCGCGCCGCATCAACGTCCCGCAAGACCTGGCGCCCGACGAGCTGACCGCAGCCAAGGCGCAGGAGCTCATCGACGCACCGATCGTCACCGACCGTGTCATCGGCATCAACCCGGAGAACGGCAAGGAGGTCGTGGCGAAAGACGGCCGCTTCGGCCCCTACGTCACCGAGCTCGAGCCCGAGCTGCCGCCGGCCGAGCCCGAGTACGTGCTCGACAAGAAGACCGGCGAGCTCAAAGAGAAGAAGCCGAAGAAGGTGGTCGCGCCCAAGCCGCGCACCGCATCGATCTTCAAGACCATGAACCTGGCCGAGGTCGACCTCGACACCGCGCTCGCGCTGCTCAACCTGCCGCGCGTGGTCGGCGCCGACCCGGAGACCGGCACCGAGATCACTGCGCAGAACGGCCGCTACGGCCCCTACCTCAAGAAGGGCACCGATACCCGCTCCCTGCCCAGCGAAGACCTGATTTTCGGTATTGATCTCGCTGGTGCTGTCGAACTATACGCGCAGCCGAAGTACGGCAACCGCGCCGCATCGAGCGCGCTCGCCGAGTTCGCCGAAGACCCGGAGAGCGGCAAGCCGATCAAGATCAAGGACGGCCGCTTCGGCGTCTACGTCACCGACGGCATCACCAACGCGACGGTGCCGCGCGGCGAGGACTACGAGGAGATCGACTACGACCGCGCGGTGCAGATGCTCGCCGACAAGCGCGCCAAGGGCCCGGCCAAGAAGCCGGTCGCCAAGAAGGCGCCCGCGAAGAAGGCCCCGGCCAAGAAGCCCGCAGCGAAGAAGGCGTAGTGTCCGGCCTGTTCATCACCCTCGAGGGCGGCGACGGCTCCGGCAAGTCGACGCAGATGGCCCTGCTCACGGCATTCCTCGCCGAGCGCGGCGAGACCGTGGTCGAATCGCGCGAGCCCGGCGGCACCGACCTCGGTCTCGAACTGAGAAACATCGTGCTGCACCGCCGGGGCCACATCGCCCCGCGCGCCGAGGCGCTGCTCTACGCGGCGGATCGCGCGCACAATATCGCGACGAAGGTACGGCCCGCGATCGCCGAGGGCAGCATCGTCGTGCAGGACCGCTACCTCGACTCCTCGATCGCCTACCAGGGCGCCGGTCGCGTTCTCGACGCCGATGAGGTGCGATTCCTCTCCACCTGGGCGACCGAGGGGCTGCTGCCCGACCTGACGATCCTGCTCGACCTCGACCCGGCGGTCGGGCGCGCACGCATCGCCGGTGGTGAGTACGACCGCCTGGAGGAGGAGGTCGACGAATTCCATGTGCGGGTGCGCGAGGCCTACCTCGCCCTCGCAACGGCCGAGCCGCAGCGCTTCCTGGTGCTCGACGCGTCGCTGCCGGTGGACGAGCTGGCTGTGAGCATCCGCACCCGAGTGTCAGCGCTGCTCACCTAGACTTTCGCCATGGCTGTGTGGGACGAGTTGACGGGGCAGTCCGAGGCCATCGCCATCTTCGCCGCGGCGGCATCCGCCTCGAGCGTCGGCGGCAGCGACGACTCGTCGATGACCCACTCGTGGCTCATCACCGGCCCTCCGGGCTCTGGCCGCTCCAACCTCGCCTTCGCGTTCGCCACGGCCCTGTTGTCGTCGAGCCCCGAGGGCGACGAAAGCGTTCGCAAGCAGGTCGAGGCGCGCACGCATCCCGACCTCGCCGTGCTCAGCACCGACCGCGTCATCATCTCCATCGAAGAGGTGCGCACACTTGTGGCGACGAGCCAGTACTCGCCCTCGGTCGGGCGCTTCCGTGTCGTCATCATCGAGGATGCCGACCGCATGACCGAGCGCACGAGCAACGTGCTGCTCAAGGCGCTCGAAGAGCCGCCGCCGCGCACGGTCTGGATCCTCTGCGCGCCGAGCGAGGCCGACCTCATCCCGACGATCCGCTCGCGGGTGCGCACCGTGCAGCTGCGCGTGCCCGCGGTCGCCGATGTGGCCGAGTTGATTCACCGCCGCGACGGGGTCAGCATCGAGGCCGCGACGCGCGCCGCGAGAGAGGCCCAGTCGCACATCGGCATGGCCCACCGGCTCGCGACCAATGCGGAGGCACGGGAGCGGCGCGAGCGCACCCTGCAGCTGGCCCTCGGCATCCGCTCTGTTTCTTCCGCTGTGATCGCGGCCGCGACGTTGCTGCAGCTCGCCACCGACGACGCCAAGGCGATCACCGAGGAGCGTGACACCGAGGAGCGCGAGGGCACCCTGCGCTCGCTCGGCATCGAGCCGGGCGGCACGATCCCGCCCGCGCTGCGCGCGCAGCTGAAGAACCTCGAGGACGACCAGAAGCGTCGCGCGACCCGCAGCCTGCGCGACGGCATCGACCGTATTCTCGTCGACCTGCTCTCGCTCTACCGCGACGTGCTGCTCATCCAGCTCGGTGTGCACACGTCCACCGAGCACAGCGAACTGATCAACCTCAACATCGAAAGGCAGCTGATGGCCGCCAGCACTGAGGCGACCGCGCCGCAGACCCTCACGACCATGGATGCGATCGCCACCGCACGCACGCGCATCGCCGGCAACGTCGCGCCGGCGCTCGCCCTCGAGGCGATGCTGGTCAGTGCCATCAGAAGCGGGGCTGCCGCGTGAGGCTGCGCCGGGTCGCACTCGTTGCGGCCGCGCTCGCGCTCGTGCTGCCGCTCAGCGGCTGCCTCGAAGCATTCCTCCCGCCGGCCGTGCGGTCGACGTCCGTTCCGACCGGCGAGCAGGTCGCGGCCGATCTCGAGTCGTACTACACGCAGCAGCTGGTGTGGACGGGCTGCGGCGACGACCTGCAGTGCGCGACCGCCGAGGCGCCGCTCGACTGGACCGATCCGCAGCGCGACTCGATCGACCTCGCGCTGATCCGCCAGGCGGCGACCGGCGGCGAGCCGATCGGATCCCTCCTCGTCAACCCGGGCGGACCCGGCGGCAGCGGCTACGACTTCATCCGCGACAGCGTGGACTACGCGACCGACGAGCAGCTGCAGGCGAACTTCGACGTGGTCGGGTTCGACCCGCGCGGAGTGAACCACTCCTCTGCCGTGTCCTGCTACGACGACCCCGCCGACTTCGACGCCTACCTCTTCGACCTGCTGCCGGGGGAGTACGGCTCCGACGAGTGGATCGAGGCCCTGCGCGACGCGAACGAGAAATTCGGCGAGGCGTGCGAGCAGCACACCGGCGAGCTGCTCGGCTACGTCGACACGGTCAGCGCCGCCCGCGATCTCGACCTGTTGCGCGCGATCCTCGGCGACAAGAAACTCAACTACCTGGGCTACTCCTACGGAACGCTGCTTGGGGCGACCTACGCCGACCTCTACCCCGAGAAGACGGGGCGCCTGGTGCTCGACGGCGCGCTCGACCCCTCGACCAGCAGCTTCGATGTCTCGGCGACACAGGCCCAGGGCTTCGAGAGCGCGTTGCGCGCCTTCCTGGCGGACTGCGCCACCGCCGAGGACTGCCCGTTCAGCTCGGATGTCGATGCTGCCATGAGCGACATCCGCACCCTGCTCGACCGGCTCGACGCCAGCCCGATCCGCAATGAAGACGGCCGCGAGCTCGGCAGCAGCGCGATGACCATAGCGATCATCACGCCGCTCTACAGCGAGGACACCTGGCCGATCCTGCGGCAGATCTTCACCGACGTGCTGCGCGGCGACGCGGGCTATGCCTTCCAGATCGCCGACTTCTACTACCAGCGCGACGCCGACGGCAGCTACGCCGACAACTCGACCGAGGCCTTCCTGGCGATCAACTGCCTCGACTATGCGACCGACGGCTCGATGGAGACGATCCGCGCCGAGGAGGCCGAACTGATCCGTCTTGCGCCCGTGCTCGGCAAGCAGCTCGCCTACGGCGGCACCGGATGCGCGGGCTGGCCCTACGAGCCGACCCGCGTGCGCGGGCCGATTGTCGCGCCCGGCTCGAGCGACATCCTCGTTCTCGGCACCGTCAACGACCCCGCAACGCCCTACGTGTGGGCGCAGGCGCTCGCCGGTCAGCTGCAGAACGGACACCTCGTCACCTACGACGGCGAGGGCCACACGGCCTACAACAAGGGCTCCGACTGCGTCAACGGCGTCGTCGACGACTACTTCATCAACGGAACCGTGCCCGCATCCGACCCTCGCTGCTGAGCAGATTTTTGCAGTCTGTGAAAGAATTGGGCCATGACGATCGAGACGGCTGAGCCGGGGCTGCGCGAGCGCAAGCGCCTCGCCACCCGCCGGGCCATCCAGGTTGCCGCGATCACCCTCGCCGCCGAGAACGGGCTGGATCGCCTCACCGTCGACGAGATCGGCCGGGTCGCCGACATCTCACCCCGCACCTTCTTCAACTACTTCCCGACCAAGGAGGCGGCGCTCGTCGGTGACGCCCCCGCGTTGCCCGACGAGGCCTTCATCACGCAATTCGTCGAGGGCGGCGACGGCCTGCTTGACGCCCTCGCCCGTCTCTTCACCGAGGCGGTGGAGCGGGCGGCCGAAGACCGCGAGCTCACCCAGCTGCGCCGCGCCGTGATCAAGCAGAATCCCCAGCTCTTCGCCATGCGCATCTCGTCGATGCACGAGTTTCAGCGCGACATCGAGGCCGTCATCGCGCGGCGCCTGCGCCACGAGAACCCGGCGCTCGACGACGACGATCTCGAGTCGCGCGCCAACCTCATCACCCACGTGGCTGTCGGCGCTATGCGGCACGCCTGGCTGCACTGGTCGAACGACGGCTCGGGCGGCGACCTCTCGGCGCGCCTCCAGCAGTCCTTCGCGATGCTTGACGGCCTGCTCGCGTCATCACGCGATCAATGATCGGCTAAGCTTTCATGCTGTGCCTCGGGAGACCGTCGGCCCGCCGCCTTAGCTCAGTCGGTAGAGCATCTCACTCGTAATGAGAAGGTCGTCAGTTCGATTCTGACAGGCGGCTCCCCCATACCCGCCTCGCCTAGTATTGACGGGTGAGTCAGCCAGCAGCACCGCAGTCGCGCCGAGCAAACCGGGACTCCAAGAACGCCAAGCCGGTCAAAGAGGCCACTCCCGGCGTCGGCCCCTTCGCCAAGCACCCGCGCGCATGGATTGCCGGCGCGATCGGCGCGGCCTTCCTGCTGCTCGGCACGGGGGCCGTATTCGCAGGCGCGGCGGTCGGCAGCGGTGCTGGCCCCGCAGGACTCGGCCCGTCATCCACCGCGGATGCCGCTCGCTCCGTGCCCGTCGAGATGCCGGCGGCCAGCCGCCTGCGCACCTGCTCCGTCGCGAGCCTCGCGGCCGATCCCCGCTTGGGAACCTTCACCGGCGCGGTCGTCAACGCGAGCACCGGCGAGCTGCTCTTCGACCGGTCAGCGACGACCGGGGTGTCGCAGGGCGCGATCGAACAGGTGCTCACCGCGGCCGCGGCCCTCAACATCCTCGGCCCCGACTACACCCTGAACACGCGGGTCTACGAGGGGAGCACGCCGGGAAGCATTGTGCTGGTCGGGGGCGGCGACTCCACGATCAGCCGCCTCGGCCCAGGCCAGGAGAGCGTCTACGCCGGCGCGCCGAAGCTCTCGTCCCTCGCCGCCGACGTCAAGAAGAATCACAGCGGCGGTCCCATCACCACCATCGTGCTCGACGCGACGATCTGGAGCACGGGCGACAAGTGGGACGCGACATGGCCGCGGAGCGAGCAGACCGGCGGCAACCTCTCGGAGGTCACCGGACTGCAGGTGGATGGCGACCGCGACGAGCCGACCGCCCAGACCAGCGGGCGCAGCACCGACCCGGTCGCGCGCGCAGGGGAGTGGTTCGCCGAAGCGCTCGCTGACGCGGGAGTCGACATCGACCCCGACGCGGTGACCTTCTCGCTGGGCGCGGCCGTGACCTCGAAGCCGCTTCTCGCTCAGACCTCGTCCCAGCCGGTGAGTGTTCTCATCAACCAGATGCTCGTGGCCGGTGACGCCACGCTCGCCGAGACCCTCGCCCGGGTTCTTTCGAAGTCCATGGGCCTCGGCGGTTCTGCATCGTCCATCAACCAGGCGATCACCAGTGCCATCGCGCTGTACGAGGTGCCCACGACCGGAGTGGTAGTGCACGACGGCTCGGGCACGAGTGGCGCCAACGCCGTGCCGCCCGCCTTCATGGCGAAATTCATGGTCAAGGTATCGCAGGGTGCGTCCAACCTCAATATCATCTACGACTCGCTGGCCGTCGCCGGCACATCGGGCACGCTGGCCAAGCGGTTCAGCGGCGACAACGCGGTTGCCAAGGGCGCGGTGGTCGGCAAAACGGGTGCGTCCGGCGGCGTCTACAGCCTCGCGGGAACGATCGCCGCCGCCGACGGCACGCCGCTCGCCTTCGCGTTCTACGCGTCTGGGGCCAAGGACACCGCCCGCGCTGCCATCGACACGCTCGCGACCGGCGCCTACTCCTGCGGAGACAACCTGTCGAACAACTGATACCGGCGGCAGCGTGTGCCCCCGGTTCTAGACTTGCATCATGGGCAAGGCTCTCTTCATCATCGACGTGCAGAACGATTTCACCGAGGGCGGTGCTCTCGGTGTGGAGGGCGGTGCCGCGGTGGCCGCGGGCATCACCGCGTACCTGGACGCGCACCCCGGGCACTACGACCACGTCATCGCCTCGCGCGATTGGCACGACCCTGACAACGACAACGGCGGTCACTTCAGCGCCCACCCCGACTTCGTCGACAGCTGGCCGCCGCACTGTGTCAGCGGCACCGAGGGCGCCGAGTACCACCCGGCCCTCTCGTCCGCGGCGATCGACGTGCACGTGCTCAAGGGGCAGGGCAAACCGGCGTACTCGATCTTCGAAGGCACGACAGACGGCGGCCTCCCGCTCGCCGAGGCGCTGACCGGCCTGGGCGTCGATGCCGTCGACGTCGTCGGTATAGCCACCGATTACTGCGTGCGGGCGTCGGCCCTCGACGCCGTGGCAGCGGGCTTGACGACGCGGGTGCTCACCGGGCTGATCGCCGGCGTTGCCGCGGATTCCAGCTCTGCCGCTCTCACCGAGATCGCCGATGCCGGAGTGGAGGTCGTGCGATGACCACCGAGGCCGAGCTGCTCGCGAAGGTTCCCACCCAGCTGTTCATCGGCGGGGACTGGGTGGACTCCACCTCTGGCCGCGCAATCGCCGTGCACGACCCCGCGACCGGGATGGTGCTGCTGTCGATCGCCGACGCATCCGTCGAGGATGCCGCAGCGGCCATGGACGCCGCCGCCGACACCCAGGCCAGCTGGGCTGCGACCGCGCCCCGCGTGCGCGGCGAGATCCTGCGCCGCGCCTTCGACCTCATGCAGCAGCGGGCAGACGAGTTCGCCCTGCTCATGACGCTCGAGATGGGCAAGCCGCTGGCCGAGGCCCGCGGCGAGGTCACCTACGGCGGCGAGTTTCTGCGCTGGTTCAGCGAGGAGGCCGTGCGGATCAGCGGCCGCTACGGCAAGAACCCCGAGGGCACCGGGCGCATGATCGTCACCCACCTGCCGGTCGGGCCGTCGTACCTCATCACCCCGTGGAACTTCCCGCTCGCGATGGCGACCCGCAAGATCGCCCCGGCGATCGCGGCCGGCTGCACCGCGATTATCAAGCCCGCCGAGCTCACGCCTTTGACGACGCTGTACTTCGCGAAACTGCTCGACGAGGTCGGGCTGCCCAAGGGCGTGCTCAACGTGCTGACCACCTCGACCTCCCGGGAGGTCAGCGCCCCGATCATCGCCGACCCCCGCCTGCGCAAGCTCTCGTTCACCGGCTCCACCGGCGTCGGCCAGACCCTGCTCAAGCAGGCCGCCGACACCGTGCTGCGCACCTCGATGGAGCTGGGCGGCAATGCGCCCTTCGTCGTCTTCGAGGATGCCGACCTCGACAAGGCCGTCGACGGCGCCATGCTCGCCAAGTTCCGCAACATCGGCCAAGCCTGCACCGCGGCCAACCGCTTCATCGTGCACTCGTCGGTGGCCGACGAGTTCGCGTCGAAGCTCACCGAGCGCGTGAAGGCGCTGAAGATCGGCCGCGGCACCGAGGAGGGCGTGGCCATCGGCCCGCTCATCAACGCGGGGGCGGTCGACAAGGCCGACTCCCTGGTGCAGGACGCGATCGCCCGCGGCGCACAGCTGCTCACGGGGGGAACCCGGGTCGCCGGCGATGGAAGCTTCTATGAGCCCACGGTGCTGACCGAGGTTGTCGCCGGAAGCGACATCCTGCGGGAGGAGATCTTCGGCCCGGTGGTGACCATCATCCCGTTCACCGACGAGGCGGATGCGGTGGCTAAGGCGAACGACACCGAGTACGGCCTGGTGAGCTACGTCTTCACCCGCGACCTCGCCCGCGGTCAGCGCCTCATCGAGTCTCTGCAGACGGGCATGATGGGCCTCAACGTCGGCGTGGTCTCCAACGCGGCGGCCCCCTTCGGCGGCGTCAAGCAGTCCGGGGTGGGCCGCGAGGGCGGCCTCGAGGGAATCCACGAGTACCTCGAGACCAAGTATGTTCTGACGCCGGACCCGTTCAGCTCGTGATTGCGGCAACGACGAGGTAGACGACGAGGGCGGCGTAGGGAAGCCCCATGATGCCGAGGCCGATGTAGGCCCACCGATGCTGGTGGAAGTACATCGCGATTGCGCAGAGTGCGCCGGCGATTCCCGCGGCCGGGGCGATGCCGATGGCAGCCACGAAGAGCGCGAGTATCAGGTAGGCAGACGAGGTGTTGACGACGTCCCACAGAATCATCGTCTCCCAGACGGCGGCAGCAACGCTCGCAACCAGCGCGAGCAGGGCAGAGAAGGTGAATCGCGGCGGCGGCTCGGTGGTGTCGAAGAGATCGAACATGGCCAGAACCGTAGACGGCGCGATCACCGTGCGGGTGGCGCACCGGGAACCTGTGCACAGCGGTCGCCCACCTGCGCCTGTGACGGGGTAGGTTCCGCTCGCGTAGCCTCTAACCATGAACGACGAGCCCGACGACCTCGACATCTTCGAGGCCCAGGAGGAGTTTGAGCCATCTCGTGGCTCGAACCCCCGACTGCTGCAAGTGATCGGGGGCCTCGTGGTCTTTGGTCTGCTCATCGGCATCGTCGCCAGTGTGATCGTCTCGGGGGTCGCATCCGTCGCGCCGCAGAAGGTCGAGCCCGGCAGCGTGGTCTGCGGGGGAGCGGCGATCTGCGACGATCTCACGCTCGCGCAGGTGCGGTCTCTCACGGGCATCCCCTTCGCCGACGATGCCGTCGTCGAGGTCTCGCAGTATGCGGAGACCGATAGCACGATCACCGTGACCGCGACGGTCGCGCTCGCGGATGGCAGCGCGAACCCCCTCGACGAGGCGCCGTACGCGATCATCGCCACCCCGACTATCGCGTGGCCGGTCGCCGACCTGACGGTGATCGACTACTACGCCGCCGCGGGCGAGGGCGGCACGCTCTACGCCGAGGCGCTGTACGCGGTCGACGACCGGGTGCGCGACCTGGTACTGGTCGAGGTCGTGCGCACCCTCTGATGGCCCACCACGTCTCGATCAGCGACCTGGCCGACCCGCGTCTCGCCGACTACGCGCACCTCACCGACGTCGCGCTGAAGAAGTCGGGCGGCGAGCACGGCCTCTACCTCGCCGAGAGCCTGCTCGTGCTGCAGCGCGCGCTGCGGGCCGGGCACGTGCCGCGCTCGGTCCTCGCGCTCGGCTCGTCCGTCGACGAGGCCCTCTCTGCGGTCGCGGAATTCGACGTGCCCGTTTTCGCGGGACCACCCGAGCTGCTCGAAGAGCTCACCGGCTACCTGTTGCACCGCGGCCTCATCGCGTCGATGCACCGGCCGGCGCTGCCCTCCGTGGCGTCCCTGCTCTCCGTCTCGACGCGCGTGGTGATCCTCGAGAACGTGGTCGACCCGACCAATGTCGGCGCGATCTTCCGCTCGGTCGCCGCCATCGGCGCGGATGCGGTGCTGGTCACGCCGCGCTGCAGCGATCCCTTCTACCGCCGCGCCATCCGCGTGTCGATGGGCACCGTGCTGCAGGTGCCGTGGACCCGCACCGACGACTGGCCGTCGCTGCGGGCCGCGCTTGTCGAGGCCAGCTTCCACGTTGCGGCTCTCGCCCTCACCGAGGATGCCGTCGACCTGCGCAGTTTCGCGGCCAGCGCCCCCGAGCGAGTCGCGCTCGTGCTCGGCACGGAAGGAGAGGGGCTCACGCCCGAGGCGCTGGCGGCTGCCGACACGGTCGTGCAGGTTCCGATGCGCCACGGCATCGACTCGCTCAACGTCGCGGCGGCCGCGGCCGTGGCGATGTACGCGCTCGCTGATTGAGTAGCGCGCAGCACGTGTCGAAACCTGGCAGCTGGCGGTTTCGAAGCGCGAAGCTGCGCGTCGCTACTCAACCACCGGCTCACACCAGCAGCTGGTGCTTCGCGAGCTCCTTGTAGAGCGGGGTGCTCTTCACGAGCTCCGAGTGCGTGCCGACGCCGACGACCCGCCCGTGCTCGAGCACGACGATCTGGTCGCTGTCGACGACGGTCGAGAGCCGGTGGGCGATGACGATGAGCGTGCGGTCGAGGGCGACCGCATCGATCGCCTCGCGCAGCATCTGCTCGTTGAGGCCGTCGAGCGACGAGGTCGACTCGTCGAGCAGCAGAATGGGCGGGGCCGCGAGCAGCGCCCGGGCGATCGCGAGGCGCTGGCGCTCGCCGCCCGAGAGCATGACGCCGTCCTCGCCGACCTGGGCGTCGAGTCCGAGCTCGTTGCGGTCGAGCACCTCGCGCAGGTTCACCGCGTCGATGACGGCGATGCACTCGAGCTCTGTAGCGTCGGGGGAGCCGAGCTGCAGGTTCTGGCGGATCGTTCCGGCGAGCACCGGGGCGTCCTGCTCGACGTAGCCGATCTGTGCGCGCAGCTCCTCACGATCCAGGGCGCGGATGTCGACCCCACCGAGCCGGATGACACCGGCCGTCGGGTCGTAGAAGCGCTCGATGAGCGCGAGCATGGTGGACTTGCCGGCGCCACTCGGACCGACCAGCGCGGTGCGCGTGCCCCGCGCCACGTCGAAGGACACCCCGCGCAGCACGGCGGCCTCGACCAGCTCGTCCGAGGCCTCGGAGCGCGCCTTGACGACGGAGTCGGGGTAGCTGAACTCGACCAATTCGAAGGAGATGGCCGGCGCATCCTCGCTGGTGAGGGTTTCGGCGGGCGTGACGGCAGAATCTCCGTCGTTTTCGGAGGGCAGGTTGATGACCTCTTGGATGCGGCCGAGCGCACCCAGCGCCTGGTTGACCGAGTTGATCGCGCCGAAGGCCTGGCCGAGCGGCATGATCATCATGAACAGGAAGAGGATGAACGAGACGAGGCTCGCGACGGTGATCGCGCCGCTCGCGACCCGGTAGCCACCGACTCCGAGAACGACGAGCAGCGAGACCTGCAGGGCGATGCCGGCGATCGGCACGACGAGCGCGGAGATGCGGGCGACCCGCAGGCCGGCGCGCCAGGCGCCGCGGGCGTCCTCCTCGATGAGGGTGATCTCACGCTCGGTCGCGTTGGCCGCGCGCACGGTGCGGATCGCGCCGATCGAGCGCTCGACCGATGCCGCCAGGTCGCCGACCTTCTCCTGCTGCTCCTTGCTCGCCACCCGGATGCGACCCGACAGGCTGACCACGGTCACCAGCGCGATCGCGATCACGAGAACGGTGAGGCCGAGAAGCAGGGGATCGATGAGCAGCATCGCAATGAGCGCCCCGACGAAGATGAGCACGCCGCCGACCGCGTCGACGAGTCCCTGGGTGATGACCGCGTAGAGCAGGGTGGTGTCCGACCCCACGCGCGAGACGAGGTCGCCGGTGCGGCGGCTGTCGAACTCGCTGATCGGCAGGTGCAGCATGCGGCGCACGAGCTGGCGGCGCGCGCTGAAGACGACGCTCGTGCCGGTGCGCTGCAGCAGGTAGTGCTGGAAGCCGTTGAGCAGCGCGGTGATCACGACGAGGCCGACGAGCGCCCAGACGATCCACCCGAGGCTGTCGCCCTTCTCGACAACGGTGATGACCTGGCTGACGAGCAGCGGCTGGGCGAGCGATGCCGCCGCCCCGAGGATGCTGAGGCCGATGACCACCGCGAGCACCGGCTTGTGCTCGAACAGGTAGGGCAGCAGCTGGCTGAAGCGGGCGCGCGGCCCCTCCTCCGGCTGGCGGGAGAAGGGCGAGCGGCGGGCGGGCGTAGCGGTAGACACGGGTTCCACCGTATCCGCTGCTCCGATGACCGGTGTACTCCCGGTGGTGCAGCTAGTCGAGTTCTTGGAAGGCGGTGATCTGCATGCCGCCGGGGGCCTCGAGCCGCGCGTTGAGCGAGCGCCACGGGGTCTCGACCGGGGGAGCGATCACGGTCGCGCCGGCTGCGCCGAGCGCTGCGGTCGTGGCCACGGCATCCGCGACCTCGAACGCCACCCGCACAGAGAGGCCGTAGGCGCGGCTCGTTGGCCGCCCGACCTCGACCTCGTCGATGTAGCGCACCTGAGCCGGGTTGGCGAGTTCGAGGGTGACGCTCGGTACCGAGAGGATGACGACGCGCGCGCCGTCGGGTCCGTCGTACGACTCGTGTTCGGTCAAGCCGAGCGCGTCGCGGTAGAAGGCGAGCGCCTCGTCGAGTTGCTCGGTCTCCAGCACGAGCCGCAGTTGCGAAGCTGTCATGGTGGAAGCATATGACGGCGCACGGTCGTAGGCTCGAACGGTGCCAGCTCCCGTCATCTCCGCTCGCAACCTGCGCAAGACCTACAAGGAGTTCGTCGCGGTCGATGAGCTCAGCTTCGAGGTGACAGCGGGGGAGTCCTTCGGCCTCCTCGGCCCCAACGGCGCGGGCAAGTCGACGACCATGCGCATGCTCGGCGCGGTGTCGGAGCGAACGAGCGGCGACCTGCAGATTCTCGGTCTCGACCCCAACGACCACGGCCCCGAGATTCGCTCGCGGCTCGGCGTCGTTCCGCAGGCCGACAACCTCGACTCTGAGCTGCGCGTGCGCGAGAACCTGCTCGTCTACGGGCGCTACTTCGGCATTCCGCGGGCGGTCGTCGCTCGGCGCGCCGACGAGCTTCTCGAGTTCGCGCAGCTCGCCGACCGCGCCAAGGCGCGGGTTGACGAGCTCTCCGGGGGAATGAAGCGGCGGCTGACCATCGCGCGCGCCCTCGTCAACGAGCCGCGCATCCTGCTGCTCGACGAGCCGACGACGGGCCTCGACCCGCAGGCGCGGCACGTGCTCTGGGACCGCCTGTTCCGGCTCAAGGAGCAGGGCACGACTCTCGTGCTGACCACCCACTACATGGACGAGGCCGAGCAGCTGTGCGACCGCCTGGTGGTGGTCGACAAGGGGGTGATCCTCGCCGAGGGATCTCCCGCCTCGCTCATCCGCGAGTACTCGAGCCGCGAAGTGCTCGAGCTGCGCTTCGGGTCGGATAGGAACGCGGATGCGGTCACCGCGCTCGCGGGCATCGGCGACCGCATCGAGACCCTGCCCGATCGCGTACTCATCTTCGCGGCCGACGGCGAGTCCGCGCTCGAAGAGGTCTCGCGGCGCGGCATCGAGTCCATCACGAGCCTGGTGCGCCGCTCGAGCCTCGAAGACGTCTTCCTGCGCCTCACCGGACGGACCCTCGTCGAATGACCGTGACCGGCACGAGCGAGGTCGACTACCGCGCCGAGGCCCTGGAGGCCGGCGCGCGCGTGCGGCGCTTCGGTTCCTGGTACGCCGCCGAGCACCGCCTCCGCTCCATGCGCGCATTCGGGCTCACGCTCGTCTTGCTCGCGTTCGCCAATCCGCTGCTCTACCTGCTCTCCCTCGGGCTCGGCCTCGCCTCCCTGATCAGTTCCGACGTCAACGGCGTCAGCTACCTCACCTTCGTCGCCCCGGCCCTCCTCGCCTCCGCGGCGCTCACCGGTGCCGCTGAGGAGTCGACCTACCCGGTGCTCACCGGCTTCAAGTTCAACGCGGTGTTCTTCTCGATGGCCGCGTCGCCCCTGGCGCCCAAGCAGATCGCCAACGCGGTGTTCGTTGGCACGGCGGCGCGGGTGGTTCCGACGGTGGTCGTCTACTACGGCATCCTCGTGCTGTTCCAGGCGGTGCCCTCCCCGTTCAGCGCCCTGACAATCCTCTCGGCGTCGCTCGTCGGCATGGTCGCGGCGGCCCTGGTCACCTGGTACACGGCGACAGTCACCGAGGACAAGGGGCAGATGGCGGTCATCATGCGGTTCATCATCATGCCGATGTTCCTGTTCAGCGGAACCTTCTTCCCCCTGGCCCAGCTGCCCCTCTACCTGCAGTGGATCGGGTGGATCTCGCCCCTCTGGCACGCGAGCGAACTCGGGCGCGTGCTGAGCTACGGCATGGCCGAGCCGGCGTGGCTCACGGCGACTCACGTCGCGGTGCTGGTCGTGCTGCTCGTTATCGGATGGGTCGGCGCCCGACGGGTGTTTCACCGAAGGCTCACCGCGTGAGCGCGCTCGGGTCGCTGTACGCGCGCAATGCGCGGTCGGTCGTCTATCGCGGCGCTCTCGCCTCGAAGAGCTCGAACGCGGTCGTCATCATCAGCGGCTTCTTCGAGCCGATCTTCTACCTGCTCGCCCTGGGCTTCGGCCTGGGCTCGCTCATCGGCACCGTGCAGACACAGGGGGGCGCCGAGGTGCCCTACGCCGCATTCATCGCTCCGGCTCTGCTCGCGGTTGCCGCGATGAACGGCGCCATCTTCGACTCCACCTGGAATGTGTTCTTCAAGATCAAATACGCCAAGCTCTACGAGGGCATGCTGGCGACGACCCTCGGACCCCTCGATGTCGCCCTCGGAGAGATCACCCTCGCACTGTCGCGCGGGGGGCTCTATGCGATCGGCTTCATGATCGTCATGCAGGCGCTCGGCCTCAACCTCGCCTGGACTGCCCTGCTCGCTCTTCCCGCGGTACTCCTCATCGCCTTCGGGTTCGCGGCGATCGGAATGGCGATCACCAGCTACCTCAACACATTCCAGCAAATGGACTGGATCAATTTCGTGCTGCTGCCGATGTTCCTGTTCTCAGCGACCCTGTACCCGATCACGGTCTACCCCGAGCCGGTGCAGTGGTTCGTGCAGGCCCTGCCGCTCTGGCACGGCGTGGAGCTCGTGCGCGGTCTCACCACGGGAGTGCTCTCGCCGCTCATGCTCGTGCACGTGCTGTACTACGTGGTCATGGTCGTGGTCGGCCTCGTCTTCACGACGAGACGCCTGCGCGTGCTGTTCCTCAGCTAGATCAGGCCGCGCGCCTGCAGCTGGTTGAGCACGAATGCCACCACGAGGGCGGCAGCGATGACGACGGCAACCGAGACGAGTACTGTTCCGGCGGTGGGCGGTCGAAGGCTCATACTCCGACTGTAGCAAGCCGCTTATGGACCGGAATTCGCCACGCACTCCGTATCGGAGATCCCCAAGTGGATTCCCGAGCCGCCGAGGGATTTTCCGAGGTCGGTAACCACGTAGGCGCAGTCGCTCAGAGTAGCGCGCGGGGTGCCGACCGGCTCGCCGAAAAGGGTGAAAGTGGCGCCGTAGTAGCTATTCGCCCACGCGCCCAGGGTCGAGGCGTCGTTGCCGAAGCCCAGGTACGCAGAACCGGTGCCGGGAGCGGGAACGAACACGTCCTGCACGCAGTGGGGCACGTAGTAGCCCGGGTCGTCGGAGCCGCTGTCATCGGGCCGCTGCACCGAGTACGCGCTGCCGCCCGCGGTCAGTGTCGGGCCGCTCGCGTCGGTTGCCCCGCCGGGAAAGAGGTGCAGTGGCAGGTCAACGGGCCAGGCCGGGGTGCCATCGACCGGCGTAACGGTCGCATCGAGCTGGGCGAAGCTGTAGCCCCCCTCGGCCGTGATCACGCCCTCGTCGACCTCCCCCTGGCACCAGGCGACGGTCGCATCTGCCCGAGTCTGGCCGTTGGCGGAGTCCCACGCCTCCGGCTTGAGCAGCACGAGCTGCACGTCGACCTTCGCGCCGGTGTCGGCGGTGGCCCGCATGGTCATGCCCAGCACCGCATCGGCGGGCAGCTGCACCTCCTGCTCCTGGGTCACCGTGGGCTTCGGGGTCGAGCTCGCCGGGGAGTCGTCTGTGGGACTCGGGGCGGGTGTCGGCTGGCAGCCGACGAGCACGGTGGTGGTGAGGAGGAGGGTGGTCGCGACGACCGCGCTACGAATATTCAGCACCTGAGAGCCTTTCGGGGAGTGCGGCCAGTTTAGGGCTGGCCGCACTCCATCGGCAGGTATTTCTAGGAGCGGATGGCGCGCAGAACCAGGGCGGTCGCGACGGCGGCCTCGGCGGCCTCAGCGCCCTTGTCTTCCTTCGAGCCTGGCAGGCCAGCGCGGTCGATGCCCTGCTGCTCGTCGTCGATCGTCAGCACCCCGAATCCCACCGGCTTGCCGGTGTCGAGCGCGACGCGGGTGAGCCCGTCGGTCGCGGCCGCGCTGACGTACTCGAAGTGGGGGGTGCCGCCGCGGATGATGACGCCGAGGGCGACCACCGCATCCGCGCCGTTCTCCAGGGCGGCCTTGCTGACCACAGGCAGCTCGAAGCTGCCGGGCACACGCAGCTCGGTGACGTCGGTGACGCCGGCCGCGGTCAGCGCGCGGTGGGCTCCCGCGAGGAGGCCCTCGCTGATCTCGGTGTGCCACTGGCCGGCGACGATCGTCACCTTCAGGCCTGCGCCGTTGCTGTGGATGGATGGTGCGCCTGCGCCGCTCATACGGTCGTTCCCTTCTGGCTCGCGAGGAGGGCCTCGTCGAGGATTGCGTGCGACGGCAGGGCGTGGCCCATGCGGTCGCGCTTGGTGTCGAGGTAGCCCTCGTTGTCTGCGCCGATTCCGACGACGAGCGGCACCAGCTCGGTGACCGCGATGTCGCGCTCCTCGAGCTGGCGGCGCTTCTCGGGGTTGTTGCTCAGCAGCCGAACGCTGTCGAGCCCCAGGTCGCGCAGGATTGCCGCGGCCGCGCCGTAGTCGCGGGCGTCCGCGGGCAGTCCGAGCGCGAGGTTCGCGTCGAGGGTGTCGAGGCCCTGCTCCTGCAGCCGGTAGGCCCGCAGCTTGTTGATGAGGCCGATGCCGCGGCCCTCGTGTCCGCGCAGGTAGACGACGACGCCGCCATCCAGCTGGATGCGGTCGAGGGCGGCCTGCAACTGCGGCCCGCACTCGCACTTGAGCGAGCCGAAGGCCTCACCGGTGAGGCACTCCGAGTGCAGGCGCACGATGGCGCCGTCGGTGACCGGC
>JAAFHU010000030.1 GCA_013297645.1 Actinomycetota bacterium | reverse complement strand
GCTGACCATCTACGACAACGTCGACGCCAAGACCGGCGAGGTCTACTGGAAGGACCTCTGCCGCGGCCCCCACCTGCCGAGTACCCGGCAGATCGGCAACGGCTACGCGCTCACCCGCTCGGCCGCGGCCTACTGGCGCGGCTCGGAGAAGAACAAGCAGCTGCAGCGCCTCTACGGCACGGCGTGGCCGACCAAGGACGAGCTGCGCGAGTTCCAGGCCCGGCAGGAGGAGGCCGCCAAACGCGACCACCGCAAGCTGGGATCCGAGCTCGACCTGTTCTCCTTCCCCGACGAGATCGGCTCCGGCCTCGCCGTCTTCCATCCCAAGGGCGGAGTGGTGCGGGCGGAGATCGAGAAGTACATGCGCGAGCGCCTCATCGCGCACGGCTATGAGCAGGTCTACTCCCCGCACATCACCAAGGGAACGCTGTTCGAGACCAGCGGCCACCTGCAGTGGTACAAGGACGGCATGTTCCCGGCGATGCACCTCGACGAGGAGCACGACGAGGACGGGCACGTCACCCGGCAGGGCCAGGACTACTACCTCAAGCCGATGAACTGCCCCTTCCACAATCTGATCTTCGATGCCCGCGGCCGCAGCTATCGCGAGTTGCCGCTGCGCCTCGCGGAGTTCGGCACGGTGTACCGCTACGAGAAGAGCGGCACTCTGCAGGGTCTGACCCGTGTGCGCGGGCTCACCCAGGACGACGCCCACATCTACGTCACGCCCGAGCAGGTCAAGGACGAGATCAAGAGCCAGCTCGAGTTCGTCTTCGAGACCCTGCGCGGCTACGGGCTCGACAACTTCTACCTGGAGCTCTCGACCCGCGACCCCGAGAAGTCGGTGGGCACGGATGAGCAGTGGGTCGAGGCCGAGAACACCCTGCGCGAAGTGGGCACCGAGTCGGGCCTCACCCTCGTCGACGATCCCGGGGGAGCGGCCTTCTACGGCCCCAAGATCTCGGTGCAGGCGATGGACGCCATCGGGCGCACCTGGCAGCTCTCGACCGTGCAGCTCGACTTCAACCAGCCGGAGCGCTTCAACCTGCAGTACACCGCGGCCGATGGCACCAAGCAGCAGCCCATCATGATCCACCGGGCGCTGCTCGGGTCGATCGAGCGCTTCTTCGCGATCCTGCTCGAGCACTACGCCGGCGCCTTCCCGGTGTGGCTGTCTCCGGTACAGGTCATCGGCATCCCGGTCGCCGAACAGTACGAGGAGTACCTCGGCGAGGTCATCACGCGGCTCAAGGCCAAGGGCGTGCGGGCCGAAATGGACCTCTCGAGCGATCGCATGCCCAAGAAGATCCGCAACGCGACCCTGCAGAAGATCCCCTTCCAGCTCATCGCCGGCGAGGACGACCGCGCGGCCAATGCGGTCAGCTTCCGCTTTCGTGACGGGCACCAGGAGAACGGCATCCCGGTCGAGACGGCCGTGGAGCGCATACTCGAAGCGATCGCGAGCAAGGCCCAGGTCTGATGCGCGACTTCGATGGCACCGAGTACGAGAACGTCGAGAGCTCGAGCGAGTTCGCCGCGGTGCCGGACTCGTTCCAGCGCCTCTGGACCCCGCACCGCATCGCCTACATCGAGAACGGCCAGCAGCCCGATGACGACGCCTGTCCCTTCTGCATCGCTCCGACGCTGAGCGATGAGAAGGCGCTCATCGTCGCCCGGGGTGAGCACGCCTACGTGCTGCTCAATCTGTTTCCCTACAACAGCGGCCACCTGCTCGTGTGCCCCTACCGCCATGTTGCGACGTATGACGAGGCCACCCCGGACGAGGTCGCCGAGATCGGTAGTCTCACCCAGACGGCGATGCGGGTCCTCACCGAGGTCTCGCGCGCGCACGGCTACAACATCGGTATGAACCAGGGCCAGGTCGCGGGTGCGGGCATCGCCGCGCACCTGCACCAGCACATCGTTCCGCGATGGGCGCTGGACTCGAACTTCTTTCCGATCATTGCGCAGACCAAGGCGATTCCGCGTCTCCTCGGCGAGGTGCGCGCAGACATTGCGGCGGGATGGCCCAAGGCCACCACCTGACCTTTGGCCGCAGAAGCCACTCGAACAACGAACGTAGAATTGATGAATATGAGCACTAACACCGCGAACCAAGAACTGGGTACGAGCCGCGTCAAGCGTGGACTCGCAGAAATGCTCAAGGGCGGCGTCATCATGGACGTCGTCAACGCCGATCAGGCGAAGATCGCCGAGGATGCCGGGGCCGTCGCCGTCATGGCCCTCGAGCGTGTTCCCGCCGACATTCGCGCACAGGGCGGGGTCGCACGTATGAGCGATCCCGACCTCATCGACGGCATCATCGCCGCCGTCTCGATCCCTGTCATGGCGAAGGCCCGTATCGGCCACTTCGTCGAGGCGCAGGTGCTGCAGGCGCTCAAGGTCGACTACATCGACGAGTCAGAGGTGCTCTCGCCCGCCGACTACATCAACCACATCGACAAGTGGAACTTCGACATTCCCTTCGTCTGCGGTGCGACCAACCTCGGCGAGGCCCTGCGCCGCATCACCGAGGGAGCGGCCATGATCCGTTCGAAGGGCGAGGCCGGCACCGGCGACGTCTCGGAGGCGACCCGCCACATCCGCACGATCAAGAGCGAGATCGCGGCACTCTCGTCGAAGACCAAGGACGAGCTCTACGTCGCCGCCAAGGAGCTGCAGGCGCCGTACGAACTCGTCGCCGAGGTCGCGCGCACCGGAAAGCTCCCGGTCGTGCTCTTCACCGCCGGTGGTGTCGCCACCCCCGCAGACGCAGCGCTGATGATGCAGCTCGGCGCCGACGGCGTGTTCGTCGGATCGGGCATCTTCAAGTCGGGCAACCCGGCGGCCCGCGCCGCAGCGATCGTCAAGGCGACCACGTTCTACGACGATGCCGCAGTCATCGCAGAGGTATCCCGCGGTCTGGGCGAGGCAATCGTGGGCATCAACGTCAACGACATCCCCGCACCGCACCGTCTTGCCGAGCGCGGCTGGTAGTGCTGATTCTGCACGCCGCGCCCAACGCGGCATGACCCGCGTAGGGGTACTCGCGCTTCAGGGGGATTTCCGCGAGCACCTCGCTGTTCTGCGAGAGTTGGGGGCGGATGCCGTTGCTGTTCGGCGGCCCGAGGAGCTCGACTTGATCGACGGCCTCGTCATCCCCGGCGGGGAGTCGAGTGTCATGGACAAGCTCGCGCGCAGCTTCGGTCTGTTCGGGCCGCTGCAGGCTGCGATCGCTGCCGGACTGCCGGTCTACGGAACCTGCGCCGGTCTGATCATGATCGCCGACACACTGGTCGACGCCATCGCCGGGCAGCAGAGTCTGGGCGGTCTGCATGTCTCGGTGCGGCGCAACGCCTTCGGCTCCCAGCTGGACTCGTTCGAGACGGATGTCGACATTCCGGCACTGGGGGAGCCCCCGGTGCACGCCGTCTTCATCCGCGCTCCCGTCGTGGAGTCCGTGGCCGATGACGTGACGGTGCTCGCTGCGCTGCCCGACGGCCGGATCATCGCCGTCGAACAGGGGCCGCTGCTCGGAACGAGCTTCCATCCCGAGATCACCGGGGATACCCGATTCCACGAGTACTTTCTGCGAAAGCTTCAGACCTCGTCGTAGGTCAGGCGGGTGGCCACCGGCACTCCCGAGAAGAAGGCGGGAATGTCGATCACCCCCGCCGGGTCGAAGAACCAGGCGTTGCCGGAGGCGGGCAGGGGCCAGTCGACCTGAAAGGTGAGCGATAACTGTCGGATCGGGTTGTCGGGGCTGCCACTGCGAATCAGCTGCCGCGTCAGATCGAGGATGCCGTTGCCCCATTGCACGAGCAGCATGTCGCCCTCGTCGTCGAGATCCGTGTGTTGGGCTCGGTGCTCGCGGTAGAACTCGAGCATCGCGTCGACGCCCTCGTCCACGGAGAGCTGCTCCAGTGTCCACCCGTGGTTGCCGAGGATGCGCAGAAAGGCCTTCTCGGCGAATGCGATGCGAAACCAGGCCACGACTCAACGCTAGCGGCCGAAAAGAGCATCATGGACCTATGAAGATCTACTCGGACTATGCGGGGCACCGCTCGCGCCAGATACTCGTCGACGTGCTCTGCCTCGCCGCTATCGCCGCGTGGGCATGGCTCGGCTACTTCATCTACACCCTCGTGATGAACCTCGCCGATTTCGGCGTTCAGATGGAGGATGCCGGCGAGGGCTTCAAGGACACGATGACCGAGGTGAGCGCCACCCTCGGCGACGTGCCCTTCATCGGCGGCGGGATCCGGGCGCCCTTTGACGCCGCGTCCGACGCGGGGGCCAACCTCGAAGCGGCCGGACAGGCGCAGCAGGTGGCCGTGCAGCAGCTGGCGACCGGGCTCGGGGTGGGGATCGCGGTGCTGCCGATCCTCACAATCCTGGTGTTCTGGCTTGTGCCCCGCATCCGTTTCGCCCGGCGGGCCGGGGTGGCCAAGCAGCTCGTCAAGTCGGGGGCGAGCGTTGACCTTCTCGCCCTGCGCGCCCTGTCGAACCAGAAGCTCGCGGCTATCGCCGCCGTCGACCCCGACCCGGCCGGTGCCTGGCGGCGCAACGATCCGGCGGTGATCGCGGCGCTGGCAAATCTCGAGCTGCGGTCGTCCGGGGTGAAGCTGCGAGGCTGACCTAGAATGGGCGAGGTATTTTCGAGCAACAAGGGGACCAATGTCAGGCCATTCCAAGTGGGCCACCACTAAGCACCAGAAGGCGATCAAAGACCAGCGCCGTGCAAAGTCGTTCGCCAAGCTCATCAAGAACATCGAGGTCGCGGCCAAGATGGGCGGTGCCGACCTGTCGGGCAACCCGACCCTGGTCGACGCGGTGCAGAAGGCGAAGAAGACCTCTGTTCCGAACACCAATATCGACAGCGCCATCAAGCGCGGCGCCGGACTCAGCGGCGAGTCCGTCGACTACCAGACGATCATGTACGAGGGCTACGCGGCCAACGGGGTCGCCCTTCTCATCGAGTGCCTCACCGACAACAAGAACCGCGCCGCGGCCGAGGTGCGCACGGCGATGACCCGCAACGGCGGCACAATGGCCGACCCGGGCAGCGTCGCCTACAACTTCAGCCGCAAGGGCGTCATCTCGATCACCAAGGTCGACGGCGTCAGCGAGGACGACATCCTCGAGGCGGTGCTCGAGGCCGGCGCAGAAGAGGTCAAGGATCACGGCGGCGGATTCGAGGTCATCACCGACCCGTCGCAGCTGGTGGCGGCCCGTACGGCCCTCCAGGAGGCCGGCATCGACTACGACGCGTCCGAGGCCGAATTCGTGCCGAACCTGACGATCGAGGTCGATGCCGACACCGCTCGCAAGGTCTTCAAGCTCATTGACGCGCTCGATGACCTCGACGACGTGCAGAACATCTTCGCCAACCACGAGGTCTCGGCAGAGGTACAGGCGCAGCTCGACGAAGACGAGTAGGCCGCGTGGCGCTGCGGGTTCTCGGCATCGACCCCGGCCTCACGCGCTGTGGGGTCGGAATTGTGGATGTCGGGAGCGACCGCCGCGCCACGCTCGTCTACGTCGGCGTGATCCGCACGCCCCCCGAACTCGCGCTCGAGCAGCGGCTGCTTGCTATCGGTACAGGACTGGCGGAGGTTCTCGACCAATTCTCGCCCCAGGCGGTCGCCCTCGAACGGGTCTTCGCACAGCACAACCTGCGCACGGTCATGGGCACCGCGCAGGCGAGCGGCGTCGCGCTGCACGCCGCGGCTTCCCGGGGGCTCGCGGTGGGGCTGCACACCCCGAGCGAGGTCAAGGCGGCTGTCACGGGATATGGGTCTGCCGACAAGACGCAGGTGGGGGCGATGGTGGCGCGCATTCTGCGGCTGACCGAGGTGCCCAAGCCGGCCGACGCCGCCGACGCGCTGGCCATCGCCATCACCCACGGGTGGCGCGGCTCATCGGTGCCGAGCATCGGCGCTGCCGAGACTCCGGCCCAGAAAGCATGGCGCGCCGCAGAGAAGCGCGCGGCCGGTGGGCGATAAGATTCGAACATGATTTCGAGTGTTCGTGGCACTGTGCTCGCCATCAGTGGCACGCACGCGGTGATTGAGGTCGGGGGAGTGGGGCTGGCCGTGCAGGTCACCCCGCGCCACGGGCTCACCCTCCGGGTGGGCAGCGAGGCGACTGTGCGCACGGCTCTCATCGTTCGCGAGGACGACCTCAGCCTCTACGGATTCGCCGAGGCGGATGAGCTGGCCGTCTTCGACCATTTGCGCAGCGTCACCGGCGTCGGCCCCAAGAGCGCGATGGGCGTGCTCGCCGTTCTCACCCCCTCCGAGATCGCCCGGGCGGTCACCCTCGAAGACGACGCGGTCTTCCGCAAGGTGTCGGGCATCGGCCCGAAGACTGCCAAGCTCATCGTCGTCTCCCTCGCGGGCAAGCTCGTCGTGACGCATTCGTCCGAATCCGTGGTGAAGGCCGCGCCCAGCGTCAGCGAGAGCGTGCTCGTCGCGCTCGTCGGCCTCGGCTGGAACGAGCGTGCCGCCATGCAGGCGGTGGATGACGCCATCGCCGAGGCGTCCGAGACCGAGCGCGACGTCGTTCCCGCCCTCCTGCGCCGCGCCCTGGCCAACCTCGGGGGCAGCGCATGAGCGACGCCATCGTCAGCCCGGTGCCGGAGTCTGACGCCGAGCTGGCCTTCGAGGGCGCCCTGCGCCCGCGCTCGCTCGGCGAGTTCGTCGGCCAGGCCAAGGTGCGCGGGCAGCTGCAGCTGTTGCTGCAGGCGGCGGCGATCCAATCGCGCACGCCCGACCACATCCTGCTGTCCGGTCCTCCGGGGCTGGGCAAGACGACGCTCGCGATGATCATCGCGCACGAGAGCTCCCGGCCGCTGCGCATGTCGAGCGGCCCGGCGATCCAGCACGCCGGCGATCTTGCGGCCCTGCTGTCGTCGCTGACGCCGGGCGAGGTGCTGTTCATCGACGAGATCCACCGCATGGCGCGGTCGGCCGAAGAGATGCTCTACCTCGCAATGGAGGACTTCCGCATCGACATCATGGTCGGCAAGGGTGCCGGGGCCACGAGCATCCCGCTCGACCTGGCGCCCTTCACCCTTGTGGGCGCCACGACGCGCTCCGGCCTGCTGCCGAACCCGCTGCGCGACCGCTTCGGCTTCACGGCCCACCTCGAGTTCTACGACACCGCGGAGCTGGAGCAGGTGCTCGTGCGGGCTGCCGCGCTGCTCGACCTCCGTGTCGATCGTGACGCGCTCGCTGAGATTGCCGGCCGTAGCCGCGGCACGCCCCGAATCGCCAACCGGCTGCTGCGCCGCGTGCGCGACTACGCCCTCGTGCATCCCACGTCGAGCGGCATGGAGGCGGTCCACTCCGCGCTCGACCTGTACGACGTCGACCAACTCGGCCTCGACCGCCTCGACCGCGCGGTCATGCAGATTCTGCTCGAACGATTCGACGGTGGACCGGTGGGCCTCAACACCCTCGCCGTGTCGGTCGGTGAGGAGTCCGAGACGATCGAGTCGGTCGTCGAGCCCTTCCTCGTGCGCATCGGGCTCATCACCCGCACCCCGCGCGGCCGTGTTGCCACACGCCAGGCCTGGCAGCATTTCGGGCTCAGCTCGCCCCAGCAGCGGCACAGCGGGGCACTCTTCGGGATGACCTATAATTCACAGGTGGCCGCTCAGGCACCCGATTTAGACTGACGCGGCTTCCCCCACACGCTTCGAAAGGCATCGCCATGGACCAGGGCACTCTCACTATCATCATGTTCGCCGTTCTCGCGGTGTTCGTCTTCCTCACGTGGCGCAACGGCCGCAAGCGCAAGGCTGACGCCGAGGCGGCCAAGACCCGTTACGTGCCCGGCGCCGAGATCATGACCACCTCGGGCATCTACGGCACCATCACGGCTGTCGAGGGTGACACCATCCACCTCGAGATCGCACCGAAGACCGTCATCCGCATTGTCGCCGGTGCCGTTCTCCGCCTCGTGACCCCCGATGACACCGACGCCCCCAAGTCGGTCGAAGAGGCGATGGCGCGTGCCAACGCCGAACAGGCCGCCCGTGAGGCCGAGCTCAACGTAGACCACGCCATTCCGCTCGCCGAGCCGGAGTTCGGTGAGCGCGACCAGCCGGCGGCCAAGAAGCCGGTTCGCCGCACTGCTGCAAAGAAGACCGCAGAGTAACCACTAACGTTGTGTGCTGGCGGTCCATGGCGGACCGCCTCGACGGCACTGCCCAGTAGTCACGTGCGCGTGCGCGGGTAGGCAGACAAGAAAGCTGAGTTCGTAGGTGGCAAGTTCGACCCCGGTCAAGAAGGCGTGGCGTTCGCTCGCGTGGCTTGGCATACTCATCATCGGACTCACGGCGGTCAACGTCTTTGGCGTCATCGACCGCGGATGGTCGTGGTCGCCGAAGCTCGCACTCGACCTCGAGGGCGGCACGCAGATCATCCTCGCGCCACAGCTCGAGAGCGGCCAGGACGTCACCCAAGAGCAGCTCGACCAGGCGGTGGCGATCATTCGCCAGCGCGTCGACGCCGGCGGTGTGGCTGAGGCCGAGATCCGCACCCAAGGCAAGAACGTGGTCGTGTCGATCGCCGGCGAGCCGGATGCCGCGACCCTCGACCGCATCCAGTCCTCGGCAAAGCTCGAGTTCCGGCCCGTTCTCATGACCGAGGCAGCCCCCGTCAGCCAGGTCGGCGACGGCACGGCCAACCCGAGCGCCTCGCCGACGCCCGAGTCGACGCTCGAGCGTGAGCCCAGTGTCGCCCCCACCGACGCCAGTGACGATGCGTACATCACGCCCTACGTGCTCGACACGTACACCAATTTCGACTGCGGATCGCTCGACCAGACGGGTGCGAACGTCGCCCCCGCTGCAGAGCCGCTGGTCACCTGCGACGACGAGGGTGCCTACAAGTACATCCTCGGTCCGGTCGAAGTAGCCGGCGAGACGATCAGCGACGCCAGTGCCCAGACACAGACCACCCAGCAGGGCGCGAGCACCGGCGTGTGGGAGGTCGCGATCGAGTTCAACGCCGAGGGCACGAAGCAGTTCGCCGCGGTCACCGAGCGCCTGTTCGCCTATGGCAAGACCGACGTGCACAACCGCTTCGCCATCGTTCTCGACGGACGCATCATCACGGCCCCGACGACGAACGCGGTCATCTCGAACGGCAAGCCCGCGATCAGCGGATCGTTCACTCAGGACTCGGCCAAGACCCTCGCCGACCAGCTGAAGTTCGGCGCGCTGCCGATCGGCTTCACCGTGCAGAGCCAGGACATCATCTCCCCGACGCTGGGAACGTCACAGCTTTCCAGCGGCCTCATCGCGGGCCTGATCGGCCTCATCCTCGTCGTGATCTACTCGCTGTTCCAGTACCGCTTGCTGGGCATGGTGACGGTGTTCTCGCTCGTGGTCGCCGCTGTGATCACCTACCTGTTCATCAACATCCTCGGCTGGCGCAACGGCTACCGCCTCTCGCTCGCGGGAGTCGCGGGCCTGATCGTGGCGATCGGTTTCACCGCGGACTCGTTCATCGTCTACTTCGAGCGAATCCGTGACGAGCTGCGCGACGGCCGCAGCCTCGTCTCGTCGGTCGAAGCGGGGTGGAAGCGCGCGCTGCGCACCATCTTCGCGGCGAAGGCGGTCAACCTGCTCTCGGCGGTGGTGCTCTTCGTTCTCACCGTCGGCAGCGTGCAGGGCTTCGCCCTCACCCTCGGCGTGACCACCATCATCGACGTCATCGTCGTCGTGCTGTTCACGCACCCTGTGCTGCAACTGCTCGCGACCACCCGCTTCTTCTCCAGCGGGCATCCGATCACCGGCCTTGACCCGAACGCCCTCGGCGCGGTGTACCGCGGTCGCGCGCAGTTCCGCACGCCGGTGCTCACCGCCGCTCGAAACACGGGAGCGACCAAGGAGGCGGTGCGTCGCCAGACGATCGCCGAGCGCAAGGCAGCCGAAGCAGAGGCCGCCGATACCAAGAAGAAGAGGAAGGACTCCTGATGGCCAGTTTCGCCCAGTTCGGCAATGACCTCTACACGGGAGCCCGCTCCTTCAACTTCGTCGGCCGACGCAAGATCTGGTACGCCATCGCGGCGGTCATGATCATTGCGTCGATCGTAGGCCCGGCCATTCGCGGTGGCTTCGTATTCGGCATCGAGTTCCGCGGTGGGTCCGAGTTCCAGGTCTCGCAGATCGCCGCGGATGGCGCTACCTCGGTCGAGCGCCAGGACCTCGCGACTGCGACGGTCGAGGGCGTCGTCACCGACGCCTCGCCCCACGTCACAACCGTCGGCGACGACGGCGTGCGCGTGCAGACCGACCAGCTCGACCCCGACACCTCCGACGAGGTGCGCGCGGCCCTCGCCGACGCCTACGGCGTCGAGCTCGGCAGTGTGACGGCGTCGTTCATCGGACCGTCGTGGGGAGCGGACATCACGGGCGCGGCGATCCGCGCGCTGATCATCTTCGTGATCCTCGCCGCCATCGTCATGGCGCTGTACTTCCGCACGTGGAAGATGTCGGTCGCCGCGATCATCGCCCTCATCCACGACATCGTCATCACGGCGGGCGTGTATGGAATCCTCGGATTCGAGATCACTCCGTCGGCCGTTATCGGCTTCCTGACGATCCTCGGCTACTCCCTCTACGACACGGTCGTCGTCTTCGACAAGATTCGCGAGAACACGTCGGAAGACGGGTCGGAGTCGTCGCGCACCTTCGCCGAGTCGGTCAACCTGGCCGTCAACCAGACGCTCGTGCGCTCGATCAACACCGGTGTGGTCGCAGCCCTGCCCGTCGCAGCCATCCTCTTCATCGGCGCCGCGGTTCTCGGAGCAGGAACACTGCGTGACATCGCTCTGTCGCTGCTGGTCGGAATCCTCATCGGCACCTACTCGACGATCTTCATTGCCGCGCCGCTCTACTCGCAGTTGCGCGAGAACGAGCCGGAGCTGCAGAAGCGCAGCACGAAGGTGGCCACAGCTCGCTCCACGTCCACCTCCGGCGCGGTCCGCTAGCCATGGCGGCCGAGGGCTCGCTGCAGCACGTCACCGCAGAGGAGGCCATCGAACTCGCCGCCGAGGGTGCCCTGCTGGTCGACGTGCGCGAGCAGTCGGAGTGGGACCGCGGTCACGCCCCAACCGCTGTGCTCATGCCCATGAGCCGCTTCGCCGACTTCGTCGACGAGCTGCCCACCGACGCGGACATCATGGTCGTCTGCCACAGCGGGGCGCGTTCGTTCACGGTCGCCTCCGCCCTCGCCGATGCCGGATACCGCGCCGTCGACGTGCTCGGTGGCATGGACGCGTGGGAGCGCGCCGGCGGCGATGTCGTCGGTCCAGCCCTGCAGCCGCCCCTCGCCTAGAATCAAAGGGGAGGTACGGGCATGACGGAAACTGCGTCGAGCAACGCCTCTCTCCGCACCCTCCTGCCGCGCATCTTCTCGCGGGCCCAGCCGGCCGGCGCGGTCGACCGTCTCATCAAGACAGTGCGCCTGCACCACCCCAAGGCCGACATCGCCCTCATCGAGCGCGCCTACGCCGCCGCGGAGAAGGCCCATAGCGGCCAGAAGCGCAAGAGCGGCGAGCCCTACATCACCCACCCGGTCGCGGTGGCGCAGATTCTCGCCGACCTCGGGATCGGCTCGAAGACCCTCGCGGCCGCCCTGCTGCACGATACCGTCGAGGACACCGACTACACACTCGACATGCTGCGCCGCGATTTCGGCGACGAGGTCGCGATGCTCGTCGACGGTGTCACGAAGCTCGACAAGCTCAAGTACGGCGACAGCGCCCAGGCCGAGACAGTGCGCAAGATGGTCGTCGCGATGTCGAAAGACATCCGGGTGCTCGTCATCAAGCTGGCCGACCGGTTGCACAACGCGCGTACGTGGGGCTTTGTGCCGACCGAGAGTGCGCAGCGAAAGGCCCAGGAGACCCTCGAGATCTACGCGCCGCTGGCACACCGGCTCGGCATCCAGACCATCAAGTGGGAGCTCGAGGACCTCTCGTTCTCGGTGCTCTACCCGAAGCTCTACGTCGAGATCGAGAACCTCGTCAAGCAGCGCACCCCGCAGCGCGAGGACTTCGTGCAGTCGGTCATCAACTCGGTCAACGAAGACCTCAAATCGTCGAAGATCAAGGGGTCGGTGGTCGGCCGGCCGAAGCAGTACTACTCGATCTACCAGAAGATGATCGTGCGCGGCCGGGAGTTCGACGAGATCTACGACCTCGTCGGCATCCGTGTGCTCGTCAACTCGGTGCGCGACTGCTACGCGGTTCTCGGCGCGATCCACACCCGGTGGAACCCGATTCCGGGGCGTTTCAAGGACTACATCGCCACCCCGAAGTTCAACCTCTACCAATCGCTGCACACGACGGTCATCGGCCCCGACGGCCGTGCGGTCGAGATTCAGATTCGCACCCAGGAGATGCACCAGCGCGCCGAGTTCGGTGTCGCCGCCCACTGGAAGTACAAGGAGCGCGTCAACGGCGGCAAGGGCGATGTCGCCAACCCCACGGACGACGGCGACATGGCCTGGCTCGCGCACATCAGCGACTGGCAGGCGGAGACGAGCGACCCGGGGGAGTTCCTCGACTCCCTGCGCTTCGAGATCGGCGCCAAAGAGGTCTACGTCTTCACGCCACAGGGCAAGGTCATCGGCCTGCCCGCGGGCGCGACGCCGGTCGACTTCGCCTACGCGGTGCACACCGAGGTCGGCCACCGCACCATGGGCGCCAAGGTCAACGGTCGTCTCGTGCCGCTCGAGAGCGAGCTGCAGAGTGGCGACGCGGTCGAGATCTTCACGTCGAAGAATCCCGACAGCGGCCCCAGCCAGGACTGGCTCAACTTCGTCAAGAGCCCGCGAGCCCGTAACAAGATCCGCGGATGGTTCACCAAGGAGCGCCGCGACGAGGCCATCGAGCAGGGTCGCGACGCCATCGCGCGCGCCATGCGCAAGCAGAACCTGCCGCTGCAGAAGCTGATGAGCCAGGACACCTTCAACGCCGTCGCCGCCGACATGCGCTTCGACGACCTGTCGAGCCTCTACGCCGCCGTGGGCGAGGGTCATGTGTCGACCCAGTCGGTCATCGAGAAGGTGCTCGCCTCGCTCAATCACGAGGCCGACCAAGAGGACTCGGAGATCACCTTCACCCCGAAGGGCCGCTCGCGCCAGTTGCGCAGCAGTGACTCGGGCGTGCTCGTGCGCGGCGCTCCTGACATCCTCGTCAAGCTCGCCAAATGCTGCACGCCGGTGCCCGGCGACGACATCGTCGGCTTCGTCACCCGTGGCGCGGGCGTCTCGGTGCACCGCGATGACTGCGTGAACGTCAAGTCGCTGCTCGGCGAGCCGGAGCGCATGATCGACGTCGAATGGGCGCCGACATCGAAGAGCCTCTTCCTCGTGCAGATTCAGGTCGAGGCGCTGGACCGGGCGGGACTGCTGTCGGACATCACCCGCGTGCTCAGCGAGAACCACGTCAACATCCTCTCGGCGACCGTCTCGACCTCGAGCGAGCGCCTCGCCCTCAGCCGCTACGTGTTCGAGATGGGCGACACCACCCATCTCGACCGCGTGCTCAGCGCCGTGCGACGCATTGACGCGGTCTACGACGTGTACCGGGTTAACTCCGGTTAGGAGTTCAGATACCGTGGGTGCGCCGTGGGCGCCCGGCCCGTGCTCTGGGTGAGTCGGGCCACTGCCATCGTCTTGCGCGGCAGGTTGCGCCGTGCACTGAGATCGGTAACGACATCGTCGACGGTTAGTCCGTGCAGCGTCAACAGCTGGTCGACGAGGGCGTGGTCGTATCGCGTGCTGAAGCGGGCCAGGTCGCTCGCGGTCCTCAGTGGGGTCGTCACAGCGACAGGGCCGACCCGCACCCATTCGGACGACGTGATAACCACCTCCCGAACCAGCAGCCGGTGCGGATGCACGCTGCGGGAGCGGGCGCCGATGCTCGCGCAGAGCTCGTGGCGGGCGGGCGGCGCTGCAAGCGCGCCCCAGACCCACGCGGCGCTGCGCTGCTCGACGATCAGTCGTTCGTCGCAGTAGGCCTCGAGCGACGCCGCTCGCTGTGCGATGCCCGCGGGCTGGTCGACCGCGGTGAATCCCTCATCGACCGCCACGAGCTCCCCGTCGATGCGGAGTGCATGCAACTCGGCCAACGGCAGGTCTCGGGAGGTAATTACGGGGGAGAGGCGCGTCATGCGGCCAGTCTTGCGAACACAGGTCCGCAGCGGTGGTCGCTGCGAGATCTGTGGACTACTTCTGGATGCCGCCCAGCCACGCCTTGCGGGTCGCGAGTGCCTCTTCTGCCGCCGCGATCTTCTTCTTGTCGCCGCTGGCCTTCGCCGCCTCGAGCTCGCGCTCCAGTTTGGCGATCGCGTCGGCGAGCAGCCCGCTGAAGCCCTCGGCACGCGCGACCTTCTCTGGGTCGGTGCGGTTCCAGTGCTCCTCGTCGAGCTTGCGCACGGCCGTCTCGACCTTGCGCAGGCGGTCCTCGACCGGCTTGACCTTGTCGCGGGGGACCTTGCCGATCTTCTCCCAGCGGCGCTGGATGTCGGCGATCTTCTGCTTCGCCACGACACGGTCGGTCTCGGTGAGCAGGGCCTCGGCCTCGGTCAGCAGTTCGAGCTTGAGTGCGAGGTTCGCCTCGAACTCGACGTTGTCCTGTGCATCCACCTCGGTCTTCGCCTGGTAGAGAACGTCGCCGGCGGCCTTGAACCGAGCCCAGAGCGAGTCGTCGAGCTTCTTGCCGGCGCGGCCCGCGAGCTTCCACTCGTCGAGCAGAGTGCGGTAGGCGGGCACGCCGTCGGCGCCCTTGGGCGCGAGGGCCTCCGCTTTCTCCACAAGCTCCTGTTTGCGCAGGCGGGCGTCCTTGTGCACGGCGTCGAGCTCGCTGAAGAACGCTTTGCGGTGGCCGTCGATGGTGGCGCGGGCCTCGCGGAATCGCTTCCACAGTTCGTTGCCCTCGGCCTTCGGAAGGCGCGGGCCGTCGGCCTGGTGCTTCTGCCAGCGGGCGAAGAGCTCGTCGAGCTGGGCGCTCACCTGCTTCCACTGCGCCTTCGCGGGGTCTTGGGCGGCCAGCTTCTCTGCCTCTTCGACGATCGCGGTGCGCTCGACGACGGCGGCCTGCACGGCGGCCTTCGACTCCTCAGTCTGCTTCTCGGTCAGCTCGCCGACAGTGCCGCTGAGGGCCTGCAGGCGGGTCGCGAGCGAGGAGAGGTCACCCACGGCGTTCGCGGTCGTCACGGTCGCGGAGAGGGCCTTGACCGCCTTCGCGACATCTGCGGCGGGCGCGCCGCGCTTGGCGCGCTGCTCGAGCAGCGTTACCTGGCCAGCGAGCTCGGTGAACTTGCGCTCGAAATAGGCCAGGGCCTCTTCTGCCGTGCCATCGGGGTACTGCCCGACGGCACGCTCACCCTCGGCTTCGCGCACGAAGACAGTGCCGGTCTCGTCGACGCGGCCCCACGGAGCCTGATCGTTTGATGCCAAGATACTCACCTTGCTGTTGGGGGGTCGCGTGCCTTTAGCGACCGGCCACTAGCCTAGGGCACGCGCATTTGAGGGACGAGACCGTCTACTGAACGGTGACGCTTCCGATCGTGGTCGGAGTCACCGGGGCGCCATCGCTGGCCCCGTCCGCGATCCCGCCGGCAACCACACCGGCGACGAGCTCGTCGAGCCCGCTGGTGACCTTGCCGAGCACCGTGTAGCCGCCGAACTCGTCCCCGGGCAGGGTCGAGTCACTGAAGACGATGAAGAACTGGTGGCCGTTGCCGTAGGCGCTGGCGGTGCGGGCGACGGCGAGGTATCCGGTCTTGTAGATGCCGTCGGCGGGCGCGTTCTCGATGGGTCCGTAGGCGTAGTTCGCGGGGTCCGAGATGCCGTCGCCGTTCTCCGAGCCGCACTGCAGCAGTCCGGCTCCCTCGCTGATGACCAGACGGTGGCAGGTCTTGCCCGTGTAGTAGCCGCTCTGGGCGTCGGTGACGAAGGCGGCGACGCCCTGGGGCGCGAGTGCGCCATCCAGTTCGATCCCCAGCGGGATGCCGTTGATCGTGATGTCGCCCGTCCAGATGCGGAACTCCGACACCGCCACGTCGGGCACGTCGCCGACGTTCGCGCCGGCCGCAGCGCTCGCGCTGGCGGAGGGCTCGGGCACGGGGGCGCCGGGACCAGTGCTGAAGTAGATGAACTGCACACCGGCGACGAGGATCACGATGGCGAGGGCCGCCAGGCCGAAGACGAGGTTGTCGCGGAACCGGCGCTTGGTCTGCTGCGCGTGCACCGCCTGACGCGCGTTGTACGCCTTGAGGCGGTCGCGTGCCTCGCGTGCTTCGCGTTCCTGGTTCTTGCTCGATGCCACGGGTTCCTCCAGAGCTGGCGGGCGATTGCCCTGTTGAACTTTACGGGGCGGCAGGATAGCTAGCCAAATGGAGTCAGACCCCGCGGTTAGCATTGCGACTATGAACGCCCAGCCGGGCCTCCGCAGCGGGGCGACACCGCTCGCCGTGCGCATGCGACCCACCTCGCTCGACGAGGTCGCCGGGCAGAAGCACCTCCTACGGCCCGGCTCACCGCTGGTGAGCCTCGCCACCGACCGGTCAGGCGAGCAGGGCTCCGTCTCGATCATCCTCTGGGGGCCTCCCGGCACGGGCAAGACGACTCTGGCGAAGATCGTCGCCCACACCTCGGGCCGCCATTTCGTCGAGCTCTCTGCCGTGACCGCCGGCGTGCGCGACGTGCGCCAGGTCATGGAAGAGGCGCTGTCGCGCCGCGACCTCTACGGCATCTCGACAGTGCTGTTCCTCGACGAGATCCACCGCTTCACGAAGGCCCAGCAAGACGCACTGTTGCCGGGGGTCGAGAACGGCTGGGTGATCCTCGTCGCCGCCACGACTGAGAACCCCTCGTTCAGCGTGATCTCGCCGCTGCTCAGCCGCTCTCTTCTGCTCACGCTCGAGCAGCTCACCGACGACGACCTGGGCGACGTGCTCGATCGCGCGGTCAGCGATCCCCGCGGACTGGCCGACAAGGCGGTTCTCGAGCCGGCCGCCCGCGCGGCGATCATCCAACTGGCGTCGGGCGATGCGCGCCGCGCGCTCACCGCCTTGGAGGCATCCGCCCTCTCAGCCAGTGCAGAAGCAGCGGATGACGCGGCGCCGGTCATCACCGACGAGATCGTCTCGAAGGCGGTCGACCGCGCGCTCCTGCGCTACGACCGGCAGGGTGACGAGCACTATGACGTCATCAGCGCCTTCATCAAGTCGATCCGCGGCAGCGATGCCGACGCGGCCATCCACTACCTCGCCCGCATGATCGAGGCGGGGGAGGACCCGCGCTTCATCGCCCGGCGCGTCATCGTCAGTGCGGCGGAGGACATCGGCATGGCCGATCCCCAGGCCCTCGTGATCGCGGTCGCGGCGGCAGACGCCGTGCAGCTGATCGGTATGCCCGAGGGGCGCATCCCGCTCGCCGAGGCCGTCGTCTACCTGGCGACGGCACCGAAATCCAATGCTGCCTACATGGCCGTGGATGCGGCTATCGCCGACGTGCGCGCCGGAAAGATCGGCCGCGTGCCCACCCACCTGCGCGACGCGCACTACGCCGGGGCGAAGAAGCTCGGCCACGGCAAGGGCTACCAGTACTCCCACGACTCGGAGCTCGGTGTCGTCGAGCAGCAGTACCTGCCCGACGAGCTGCGCAATGCCGTCTACTACCGGCCGACCGAGCACGGCAACGAGCGCGACGTTTCTGCGCGCTGGGACAAGCTCAAGCGCATCATTCGCGGTAAGTAGTGGTAATCTTGAGCAGTTCCACGACCTGACCTCTGAAGCGCGGCTGCAGACGAGATCACCGGTCAAGAGGTGCAGGGCTGTAGCCGCCCCGCCTCGCAGAACATCCCTCTCACTTCACCAGCAGAGTTTTGCGCGCGCATGCGTGCTCGCGAGCCCCTGGTTTCCATCCGTTAGATCAACACGTAAGGACACTGTGTCTACCAAGTCACGTACCCGCAGCAAGACCCGCCTCTCGCGTGCCCTGGGCATCGCCCTGACGCCGAAGGCAGCCAAGTACCTCGAGAAGCGCCCCTACGCTCCGGGCGAGCACGGCCGCACCAAGCGCAAGCAGGACAGCGACTACGCCGTCCGTCTGCGCGAGAAGCAGCGCCTGCGCGCCCAGTACGGCATCCGCGAGGCCCAGCTGAAGATCCAGTTCGAAGAGGCGCGCAAGGCCGCCGGCCTGACCGGTGAGAACCTGGTCGAGCAGCTCGAGATGCGTCTCGACGCGATCCTCGTGCGCTCGGCGATCGCCCGCACCACGGCGCAGGCGCGCCAGATGGTCGTGCACCGCCACATCCTCGTCGACGGACAGCTCGTCGACCGCCCGTCGTTCCGCGTCAAGCCCGGCCAGCTCGTGCACGTCAAGGAGAAGTCCGAGGGCATGGAGATCTTCCAGGTCGCTGCTGCCGGCGGACACGTCGACGTTCTGCCGAAGACCCCGGGCTACCTCGAGGTCGAACTCGACAAGCTGCGCACCACGCTGGTTCGCCGCCCGAAGCGCGCCGAGGTCCCCGTGACCTGCGAAGTGCAGCTCGTCGTCGAGTACTACGCGGCCCGATAGTACCGATGGTGTGCCGCCGCTACTGCGGCGCACGGCAGATCCCGTGAAAGGGTCGGGGCATTGCCCCGGCCCTTTCGCCGTTAAGGTTGGCGCATGAATGTTGGAGATATCGCCGCCCTCATCGCCGCTCTCGTCTTCGCCGTGCTCGTTGGCCTGCTGGCGGTGCCGCTCATCAAGCTCGGCGGGGTGTTCGATGAAGCCCGCGCCGCGATCAAAGAGGTCAGCGCCGGGGTGATCCCCGTGCTCGAGGAGACGACCGAGACGATCAGCGAGGCCAACCGCCAGCTGCAGCGTATCGACGTGATCACCGGGGACGTCGCCGAGGTCACCGGCAATGTCAGCTCCCTCGTGTCGCTCGTGGCGGCGTCCATCGGCGGTCCCCTCATCCGCATCGCCGGATTCACCGCCGCCGTGCGCGCGGCCATCGTCGGCGGTCGCTTCGCGGCAAAGGCAACGAAGTAAGCTGGAAGCTCGACTTACCCTCAAAGGAGTAGTGCCATGAAAGGTCTTCTTTTGCTCGTCGCCGGCATCGGAGTCGGCTTCATCGCTGCCCACCAGGTTGCCAAGTCGCCGCAGGGCAAGCAGTTCTTCGATGAGGTAGACAGCAAGGCCCGCGAGTTCGGCGGCGCCCTCGTCGACGGCTACAAGCAGCGCGAGGCCGAGCTGCGCGCCGCTGTCGCCAAATCGGACGACGCGTACTAAGCCACCTACCAACCCCCAGCCGGCTTCGTAGGCCGGCTGCATTTGCACGAGCAGGACACAATGCAGACCGCTGATATCCAACGCCGCTGGCTCACCTACTTCGGAGACCGCGGTCACACCGTCGTTCCCTCCGCCTCGCTGGTGAGCGACGACCCGACCCTGCTGTTCACGGTCGCCGGCATGGTGCCCTTCGTGCCGTACCTCACCGGGCTGGTGCCCGCTCCCTACCCGCGCGCGACGAGCGTGCAGAAGTGCATCCGCACCCTCGACATCGAAGAGGTGGGCAAGACCCCGCGTCACGGCACCTTCTTCCAGATGAACGGCAACTTCTCCTTCGGCGACTACTTCAAAGAGGGAGCGATCAGCTACGCGTGGGACCTCCTCACCTCGAGCGAGGCAGATGGCGGCCTCGGCTTCCGCGAGAAAGACCTCTGGGTCACTGTCTACAAAGACGATGACGAGGCCATCGCCCTGTGGAAGAAGGTCGCCGGCCTGCCCGACGAGCGCATCCAGCGCCTCGACATGGACACGAACTACTGGTCGACCGGCCAGCCCGGCCCCGCGGGCCCCTGCTCCGAGATCTTCTTCGACCGCGGGCCCGCCTACGGCCAGGACGGCGGCCCGGCGACCGACGACGACCGCTACGTCGAGATCTGGAACCTCGTGTTCATGCAGTACCTGCGCGGCGAGGGCCAGGGCAAGAACTTCGAGATCCTCGGCGAGCTGCCCAAGCGCAACATCGATACCGGCATGGGACTCGAGCGCGTCGCCTTCCTCAAGCAGGGCGTCGAGAACATGTACGAGATCGACCAGGTGCGGCCGGTGCTCGACATGGCCGCCGCGATCTCGGGACGAAAGTACGGCGCCAACCACGACGACGACGTGCGCATGCGCGTCATCGCCGACCACGTGCGCTCGGGCCTCATGCTCATGTCGGACGGCGTCGCGCCGTCGAACGAGGGCCGCGGCTACATCCTGCGCCGCCTGCTGCGCCGCTCCGTTCGGGCGATGCGCCTGCTCGGCGTCGATGCTCCGAGCTTCGCCGAGCTATTCCCGGCGTCGCGCGATGCGATGAAGTCGGCCTACCCCGACGTCGCGACCGAGTGGGACCGCATCCAGCGCCTCGCCCTCGGTGAGGAGGAGGCCTTCCTGCGCA
>JAAFHU010000003.1:20994-38543 GCA_013297645.1 Actinomycetota bacterium | reverse complement strand
GCATGCGCTCGAGGGCGATCACGGCGTTGGCCTTGACGTCGTCGGGCACGATGATCTGGTTGAGCACCTCGCCGCGCACGAGCGCCTCGAGCACCCAGGCGAGGTAGCCGGGGTGGATGCGGTACATCGTCGAGCACGGGCACACCACGTCGTCGAGGCAGAAGATCGTGTGCTGCGGAAACTCCGCGGCGAGCCGGTTGACCATGTTGATCTCGGTGCCGATCGCGAAGGTCGTCGGCTCGGTGGCGGCGGCGACGGCCTTGCGGATGTAGTCGGTGGATCCCGCCTCGTCGGCGGCGTCCACGACGGCCATCGGCGTCTCCGGGTGCACGATCACGCGCACGCCCGGGTGCTCGGCGCGGGCGCGCTCGACCTGCTCGACGGTGAAGCGCTTGTGCACGCTGCAGAAGCCGTGCCACAGCACGACGCGTGCGTCGAGCAACGACTCGGCCGTGTTGCCGCCGCTGGGCTTGCGCGGGTTCCACATCGGCATGCGCTCGAGCGGGATGCCCATCGCCTTGGCCGTGTTGCGGCCGAGGTGCTGGTCGGGGAAGAAGAGCACGCGCTGCCCGCGCTCGAAGGCCCACTCGAGCACGGTCGCGGCGTTCGACGAGGTGCAGACGATTCCGCCGTGGCGGCCGCAGAAGGCCTTGAGCGCGGCCGAGCTGTTCATGTAGGTGACGGGGATGATCGGCATGCGGCCATCGGCATCCGGCTCGGTTCCATACAGGGCTTCGAGCTCGGCCCAGGCGGCTTCGACCGAGTCCTCGTCGGCCATGTCGGCCATCGAGCAGCCGGCGGCGAGGTTGGGCAGAATCACCTTCTGGTCGGGACGGGCGAGGATGTCGGCCGTCTCGGCCATGAAGTGCACGCCGCAGAAGACGATGGTCTCTGCGTCGGGCCGCTCCCGCGCCGCGTTCGCCAGTTGGAAGGAGTCGCCCACGAAGTCGGCGTGCTGCACGACCTCGTCGCGCTGGTAGAAGTGGCCGAGCACGACGACGCGGTCGCCGAGGATCTGCTTCGCGACGCGGATGCGGTCGTGCAGCTGCTCGTTCGTGGCCTGCTGGTACTCCAGCGGCAGCATGCCCTGGCGCGGCGACCCGGTGGGGATGACGTCGCCCATCGACGATCCCGGCCCGTAGCTGTTGAGCGGCTGGGCGTCGAAGACCCACGGCCCCTCGGCGAGCTCGGTCGTGCAGACCCCTGCCCCGTTGGTGATGCCCGAGACGATTTCTTTGATCTGCGTATCAACTGACGACACGACGTGCCTCACTTTTCTTATTGAGCGGACCGTTGTCGGTGAGGGCAACGGACGTATCGTACCGATAGAGCCTCGGCGGGCGGTGGCGCCCCCCGGTGATGTGCTGCTCGGTGGCGATGATCGCGTCGGAGGCCTCGACCTGGCGACGGAAGTTGGCGGGATCGAGCGGCCGGCCGAGCACCGCCTCGTGCACCCGGCGCAATTCGGCGAGGGTGAAGGTCTCACCGAGGAACGCGTGCGCGATCTGGCTGTACTCCATCTTGGTGCGCAGTCGCCAGAGCGCGTAGTCGACGATCACGTTGTGGTCGAACGCGAGCGGGGGCAGGTCGTCGGCGCTGAACCAGCGCACGTTCTCGCCCTCGACGGCGAGCTCTGCCTCATCGGAGCGCACGAGCGCCCAGTACACGACGGATACGACGCGTTCGCCCGGTGCCCGGTCGACGTCGCCGAAGCAGTAGAGCTGCTCGAGGTAGGTGGAGCGCAGATTGGTGGTCTCCAGCAGGTTGCGGCCGGCAGCGGCCTCGAGCGGCTCCCGCGTCTCGATGGGGCCGCCCGGCAGCGCCCACTGCCCCTCGAAAGGCTGGCGGATGCGACGGACCAGCGGAATTCGGAGGCCCTCGGGCCCGAGCGCGAAGATGACGGTGGAGACGGCGAGGGTGACCTCGTTCGTCGTGACTGCCGTCGTCATCCAGTGCCTCAAATCAGTAAAGGTCTGTGTGACCTTTACCCAGTGTAGTACCGATCGCGACTACTCGCGCAACTCCCACGGCAGATCAGGGTCCAGCGCGACCGGCTCCTCTGGCGGGCGGTCGAAGGGCGTGCGGTATGCGCGACCGAAACCGCCCAGCGGGCTGACATCGCGCAGGGCACCGGAGATGCGGTCCTGGGTCGCGCGCGACCCGTAGAACCGTGAGCGGATCCACCCGAGAATCGTCACGACTGCCTACGCGCTCGGGGCATCGACCGCTCCTCCGAATCGGCGGTTGCGGCTCGCGTAGAGCTCGATCGCGCGCCACAGGTCGACCCGCGAGAAGTCGGGCCACAGGGTGTCGAGAAAAACCATCTCGGCGTAGGCGCTCTGCCAGAGCATGAAGTTGCTGGTGCGCTGCTCGCCGGAGCTGCGCACGAAGAGGTCGACATCCGGCAGTTCTGGTGTGTAGAGGTGCTTCTGGATCGACTTCTCGGTGATCGCGTCGCCCTTGGCGACGATGTCTCGCACCGCGTCAACCAGCTCCTGCCGGCCGCCGTAGTTGACGCACATGGTGAGGGTGAGGGTGCTGTTGCGTTGCGTCAGCTTCTCGGCGAACAGCAGTTCGTCGATGACGCTGCGCCAGAGGCGCGGCTTGCGGCCCGCCCAGCGCACCCGCACGCCCCAGTCGTTGAGCTGGTCGCGGCGGCGGTGCAGCACATCGCGGTTGAATCCCATGAGAAAGCGCACCTCGTCGGGGCTGCGCTTCCAGTTCTCGGTCGAGAAGGCATAGACGCTCAGGTGCTTGACACCCGCCTGGATGGCGCCGGCCACGACGTCGAGAAGCGCCGCCTCCCCCGCCTGGTGGCCCTGCGTTCGCGTCAGCCCCTGCTTGTTCGCCCAGCGCCCGTTGCCGTCCATGACGATGGCCACGTGCTTGGGCACCTCGCTAAAGGCGGGCGGGTAGAGGTTGGTCCAGTCGACGGGCTTGAAGTCGACCGCGTCTTTATGGGTCTTGGCGACATGGCCGCCAAGACCCATGGCTGTGCTTTCCAACGCGCCCTCTGGGCGTCGATCCACGGGGCTCATGCGGTTGTTCTATCCACGTGCTGCAGCGAGCGCAGCGAGCGCTCCAGGTGAAACTGCGTGTAGGCGGCGACGATTCCGCTCGCCTGGGACTGCTGGCGGTCGTCGGCCGCCTCCGCATCCGCCCAGTCGCCGCTGAGCAGCGATGCGAGCAAGGCGATTGTGCGGGAGTCGAGCCGCGGCGATCCCGGAGGGGCGACTCGGTCGGCCACGACCCCGCCGAGCTGTGCGACGAAGACGGTGTGCGGCCCGGGCTCCCCCGTGACAGCACAGTCGCCGAAGCTCGGCGCCCACCCCGCGATGCTGAGGGCGCGCAGCAGGTAGCTGTCGAGGGTGAGGCTGACCGGGTGCTCCTTGCGCGCGAGTGAGCGCAGGGCGCCGACCAGCAGGAGGTACTGCTGGAGGCTGCCGTCGTCATCCGTGATCTTGTCGGCGGTCTCGACCATGACGCTCGCCGCCGTGTAGGCCGAGTAGTCGCCCGTGATGTCGGAGCCGTAGCTGCCGAGCGACTCCGCCTGGGTCACGATATCGAGCGTGCGGCCCTCGTAGAACTGCGCGTCGACGACCATGAAGGGCTCGAGGCGCGACCCGAACTTGCTTGCCGTGCGGCGCACGCCCTTGGCAACCGCGCGGATCTTGCCGTGGCTGCGCGAGAGCAGCGTGATGATGCGGTCGGCTTCACCCAGCTTGTGGGTGCGCAGCACAACGGCTTCGTCACGATATAAAGGCACGCCCCCATTATCGACTCTGCGGTAGGAATGATCCTGTGACGACAGGCGCGATCGATGACTTCTGGCGGGCGCACAAGAATGAGTCAGTGATGAAATGGAGCTCGGACGGATGGTCGATTACACGGAAATCGCTGATCTACGCGCGATCTACCTCGAGGACAGCTGGGTACTAGGGATCGAGGCGTCGCCATCAATCGTTCGAATCACAATGGAGTTCGTGCTCACCACTGACCACCCTTCATATTCTCCCCCTCCACCTGAGCATCACCACTGCTATCGACGTGGCGCTCTCGAATTCACCGGCGTCGAGACCCTGAGTTGGGTTGACCAGCAACAACACCCCGGGACCGATGCCACGGGCGAGACGGATTGGGGCAACATCGACTCGATGCTGTGGGAGTCCGACAATTTTCAACTAGAGGGCAGCTGGGGCGAAATGAAACTGAAAGCCGCGAAGCTCTCAGTCACTCTCTTCAACTAATCGGCTGCTGCCAGCACGTACGTTGCTGGTGCCCTAACTTGACCGTCGCCTTCGTCACGGTAAAGCGGCATGCGTCAAGTATGGATGACGGGTTTGTCAGAGAGCTGTTGCAAACCGGGCTGTTCTCGACCTGCGTCGGGCCTCTGGCTCTCGGTCGCGCGGCTACTGCGCCGCAGCAATGACCTTCTCCGTGAGGATCGTTGTCGAATCGCTCGTCGCAAACGCCTCATATACGCAGTCCATTGTGGCCTCGAGATGCGCGCCGGCCAACGCTTCCCACAACGAATTCACTGCACGAGCTCGACGGAATGCGTTCACGTAAGCAGGCGAGTCTGCTGAGATTTTGCTGTCTTGAATGTCCCAGGCCGCAGTGTCAAGCTCCTCAACGAGCTCGAGGACGCCTGACCGCACTACCGAGTCGCCGAAATCTTGGGCAGCAAGCGCCTCGAGGCCAGCCGCCAATCGTGGATCGTCGATCTCACCTGCCTTGAGGGCCCAGTCGACGGCTGCCGCAGCAACGCGTTGCAGCTGCGATGCGGACTTACCCGAGAGCAGCGAGACGAGCTCCGGCGAGATGGTGCTCAACCTGATGAACTTCATTCGCCCGCCCTGTGAGGTGTTGTCGCTCTGTGAGCTCGCATTCAACCCCATGCGCGTCACCCCGCGCTATGCCCTTTGTGCATGTGAACCGCTACCTGTCGCGCTTCGCATCAGTCGAGCGGGCTCATCCCAAGCGACGTTGAAAGGAGCTCGCTCGTGCGGGCAGCGCGAACTCTGATTGCGGCCCACTCTTCTGAGGCCAGGTCGTCGAATACCCAACCCAGGGTTGGGCTAGCGAGCGCGGCACTGATCTCACTGCACTCCCTAGAAATCACCGCGCCGTTTCGTAGCGAATCAAGGATCTGGCCCAGCGGGAGATAAAGGTCCTCGAACTCAAGCGCCAGCTCGTCGAGCATGGGAGCGAGACCGAGGCCATCGATGTACTCGCGTTGGTCGGTGGCAGACGAGGCGAGTCGCTCAAGGACTGCGTTAAAGCGGTCAATCCGCTTTTGAGTGTCAATCACGGAATTCTCCTCCATGGCTAGCGACCTCCATGCGGCGCACGGCCCACGATGATGACTGATGCACCTGGAAGGCTGAGCACCCATGGATCAACGTCGGTGTCCGCAAGGAGCTCCAAGGTGAGTCCGCCTGCAAAGTGGAACACGGGGTCCGCGAGATCCTCCTTGAGGTCAATCGTCTGAATCGTCTGGCCAGCAAGAATTGCGACTATTCGGTCGAAGTCCTCGATGGCTATTTCCTCGGAGTCGTAGTCAAAGCTCGGACCTCGCAATCTCCAAGGACATGCCACCCCTAGAAACCAGCGTGGCTCCTCAGCGAACACAGAGAAGAACGGCTCGTTGGATTCCACTGCTCCGATCAACAACGGAAGGGCAGCATCGATCACCTCTCGCACTCGGACGGGGACTTCTTCGGCAGTCATGATCGTCAACCCTATTGAGTTTGTTCGGCATGAGCTCTGTTGCGTGCACAGTACCGGGATCTACTGGCTTGGCTGCCTATATTTGACCGTCAGCTTCGTCACGACAAAGCGACATGCGCCAAGCATGAAAGACGGGTTCGCCGGGGAGCTGTTGCGAACCGGTCAGTTCGCGACTCCCCTCGAGTCTGTGGCTTCTGGTCGTGGGGCTACTGAAGCGCCGCGAGCGCGCGATGCGCCTCGTTCCGCACCCACACGCGTTTGTCGTCGAGCATGCCTTCGAGTCCTGGTCGAGCACTGGGAATCTTCAGCGTGCGCAGTGCCTTCACTGCGTGCCCATTGACGTCCAGATCGTCCAAAAGCTCTAGGAGAACTCCTCCCGCTTCACTTCGCTTCGACCGAGCGAAACCAAGGACAACCATCTCGCGCGCCCGACCAAATTCTCGGTCACGGGCAACATTCACCAGGTCATCGAAGTAGTCGTCACTCCAGACAACGTCGAGCGCGTTGCCAATGACCCAACGCAAACCCAGGCCACTGTGATCCTCAACCTCTCGGAACAATTCGATAAGAGGGCCTGTGGCCGCAGGCCTAGCCCACGGGACGGTAAGTGCTCGCACCACCTCCGTCAAGGTCTTCTCGTCAGACAGCTCGCTCAACGCTGCGATCAGGATTGGAATCGCATCCCGATACCGCTCGCCGGAGTGACGCAGGCCGGCTAGCGAGTGCACGTCATAGCCGACCTCCCGTAGGCGCCGCAGAATGGGCTCCTCGTTCGGAGCCGTTGGCTCACTGACTGTCATGGAGAGCAGCTTAGAGAGGTGAACGGGTCGCTAGAAGTGCCCTATCTTGACCGTTGGCTTCGTCACGGTAGAGGGGCACGCCACCATTATCCGCCGTGCGGTAGGAATGATCCTGTGACGACAGGCGCACTCGACGACTTCCAGACGCACCGCGGCCGGCTCTTCGGGATCGCCTATCGCATGCTCGGCTCGGCGAGCGAGGCAGAGGACGTGCTGCAGGACACCTGGCTGCGCTGGTCAACAGTGACGGATGAGGTGCGCGACTCTGCCGCCTACCTCGCCACGATCGTCACCCGCCTCTCACTCACGGCCCTGGACTCGGCACGCGCCCGCCGCGAGACCTACATCGGGCCCTGGCTGCCGGAGCCCGTCGCGACCGAGGGCGACCCGCTGCTCGGTGCCGAGCGCGGCGAGGCGCTCTCGCTCGCCGTGCTGCTGCTGCTCGAGCGGCTCACCCCGGCCGAGCGGGCGGCTTACGTGCTGCACGAGGCCTTCGGATACCCCTTTGCACAGATCGCGGACGTGCTCGAGACATCGCCCGCCAACGCCCGGCAGCTGGCGTCGAGGGCTCGGGCGCACCTCGATCGCGAGCGCGGCGCTACCGTCAGCGCCGCGGAGCGCGACCGCCTGCTCGCAGGCATCACCGCGGCAGCGCAGTCCGGCGACCTGGCGGGCCTCGAGGCCCTTCTCGCCGCCGACGTGGTCTCTCTTTCGGACGGCGGCGGCGTCGTGTCGGCCGCTCGCAATCCGGTGGTGGGCCGCAGCAATGTGGCGCGGCTCGTGCTCGGGCTGCTGGAGAAGTACTCCGAGGGCACGACCTCGCTATTCCTGCCGGTCAATGGCGAGCCGACCATCCTGGTCGTGCGCGATGGCCTGCCGCTCGTCATCTGGCAGTTCGACATCGGCCCCGACGGGGTGCGCAGTATGTTCGCCGTGCTCAACCCCGACAAGCTGCACCAGTTCGATTCGGTGGCGCTGTCACACAACTGAGTGCTGCCCGGTCTTAGTTGGCCACCGTCTCCCTCCTCCGTACCGCAGGCCACGACGTGCGCATCCTCAGCCGCAGCAGTGGCGACCACATCGGCGACCTCACGAGCGGCACCGGGCTCAGCGCGGCCTTCGAAGGCGCCGACACCGTGCTACACCTGGCCACGAGCGCCGGCGCGAAGGACACCCGCCAGACGCAGAACGCCGTCGATGCGGCGAAGGCCGCGGGAGTCTCGCACTTCGTCTACATCTCGATTGTTGGGGTCGACGTGGTGCTATACCCCTACTACCGCAGCAAGTTCGCGAGCGAGCAGATTATCGAGGCGTCGGGGGTGCCGTTCACGATCCTGCGGGCCACTCAGTTTCACAGCTTCGTCGCGCAGGTCATCCAGCTACAGCGTCGCCTGCCCGTCATCCTCTCGCTCGACGTGCCCGACCAGCCGATTGCCACCGAGGAGGTCGCGCAGCGACTCGCCGAACTGGTCGAGGCAGGGCCGTCCGGTCGGGTCGCCGACATCGGCGGACCCGAGCAGCTTCGGCTGCGCGAGGCGATCGACATCTGGCAGACGGCCGCGGGCACGCACAAGAAGGTGTGGACGCTGAAGCTGTTCGGCAAGACGATCCGCAGCTTCCGGGAGGGCCGCCACATGACGGCGCTGCCGGGCTACGGGCGCGAGACCTTCGCCGAGTATGCGGCGCGGGAGGCGGCGAAGTGAGGGTGGTAGTTCGGGGCGGCCTCGGCATCCTCGTTCTTGTGCAGTTCGGTACGGGCCTCTGGCAGTTGTTGCTGCCGGAGGGCTTCTACCGGGACTTTCCGACGGTGAGCCTTGCGCCGCCCTACAACGAGCACCTCATGCGCGACTTCGGCGCCGCGAACGTCGCTCTCGGCATTATCGTGCTCGTCGTGGCCGTCTGGTTCGAGAAGCGCTACGTCACCCTCGTGCTGCTCGCCTACCTCGCCTTCTCGGTTCCGCACGCGCTGTTCCACTTCACGCACCTGCACGATGCGGCGGCGAGCGAGGTGGCCTTCCAGGTAGCGTCGCTGGGCAGTGCCGTCGTGCTGCCGGTCATCGTGCTCGCGCTCGTGCCGCGAACCTTCCGGGTGGTGCCGACGGCAGAATAGGGGGATGCGCTTCACCATCCCGCTCTGGGCCGACCTGCTCGCTGTGGGAATCGGCAGCCTGCAGGGAGCCCTCTTCTCTGCGCAGTTTCGCGACCGACGGCTTGACTGGCTCGGGGTCGCAATCATCGGCATCGCGACCGGGCTCGGCGGAGGCCTCGCCCGCGACGTGATGCTCAGCGAGCCCCTCGCTCCGCTGCAGAGCAACTGGTACCTGCTGGTCGCGACCGGCGCCGCGTTCATCGGCATGCTCGCGGAGCGCCTGTTCCGGCACCTCCGCCATGTCATCACCGCCTTGGATGCCCTCACCCTCGGCCTGTTCGGCGCGATCGGCACGACCAAGGCCCTCAGCCTCGGCCTCCCGCCCGTGCCCGCGATCTTCGTCGGCGTGATCGCGGCCGTCGGCGGATCGATCCTGCGCGACCTATTGCTCGCCGTGCCGATCGCGATCATGCAGGTGGGCTCGCTCTACGCGGTCGCGGCCTTCGCCGGCACCGCGGTGCTCGTGGTGCTGCAGGCCTTCTCCGTCGACGTGCTCTTCGCGGCGATCGTCTGCGTCGCCGTCACCTTCGGCGTGCGGATTCTCGCGGTGCTCTTCCGGTGGAGCCTGCCGGAGCAGCGGCCGCTCGAACTGCGCCGCCGCTAGCTACACGCGGCGGCAACATTGCCGCAAAGACGCGATGGTATGGTGTGCGCCACCCGGACCCGAACACCGGGCGCTGGGAGCGGAATGCGCGCAATCAACTTCGCCACCGGGGTGGCGGCCGCCCTGGTCGCCCTGGGCGGATTCGCGGCCGTTTCGGGTGCGCTGGCCGCAGGCACCCCTGACGAGCCGGTCATCATCTACGACGGCACGCTCACGGTCGCCACGGTGGAGGGTGACAGCTATGTGCTGACCACGACACTGACGGTCGACTGCTCAGCCGAGCCCTGCACTGCGTTGACGAGCTCGACAGACGGCACCTATACGCCGCCCTTGACGAACGACCAGGCCCTGCCGCTCGCAGACGGCCAGTTGCAGACTGCGTTGCCCGAGTACGGCGACCTGTGCGCCCTGCGCTGGATCGGATCCGGCGACCTCGGCATCGCGCTCACCGATTCCTCTGCGACGGTCTCGCGCTCGAGCGCAGCCGGCGCCCCGCGCCCCTGCGGGGACGGCAGCACGGCCGAGGCCGCCGCGGCCACCATCGCCGGAACCCTGACCTACCGGTCCGGGAGCGTCTGCCTCATCGACGCGAGCTGCGTGGTGGCATCCGCCACTCCGACGCCGACCTCCTCGCCCTCGCCAGTGATCGCAGCCGAACCCACCATCGGGGAGCTCATCCCGTGGCCCGATGAGCCGAGCGTGTTGAGCGAGCTCCCCACCCCGCGTCAGGCCCTCACCCTGCCCAACGCGGTCTGGGCGGTGTCAGCCGCCGGAGTGCTCGTGCTCGTTGTCGCGTTCCCGTCTGTCCTACTCGACTCGGCGACGGAGCGGCTGGTCGACCGCTTCGACGAGCGGCGGGCCCGGCGTTCGGGCCGCCCGCGCAGCGCCGCGGCGCCGCCACCGCTGACCGTGACGGGGTTCCCCCTGGCCTTGGTCGGGCTGCTGGTTGCCGCCCTCGCCTCGGCCTACGTCGACCCGGACTTCGGCCTCGACCTCGTCGGCGCCCGCACGGTCATCTCGGTTGTGGCCTCGTTCATCGTGACCGTCGCCCTCGGCTGGGCCTTCGTCTTCGTCTCGATGCTCGGCGGCTTTCGCGGTTCGCGCCCCCGTATCGAGTTCCGCCCGCTGACCCTCCTCATCGTTGCCGCCGCCGTGGTGTTCAGCCGTCTCACCGGTTTCGAGCCCGGCATCATCTTCGGCCTCATCGCCGGGGTGGGATTCGCTGCCGCCGTGACCGCGGGAGCCCGCACGGTGGCCTCGATGCTCGGGTTGGTCTACGTGTTCGTTGTCGGGGCACTCGGCTGGATCGGCTACGGCGTCGTGCTCGGCGCAGTGGGTACGGATCCGGTCTGGGGAGAACTGCTCGCCACCGAGACGCTCGCAGCCATCGCGATTGCGGGCGGATCGGCGCTGCCGATCGCCCTGCTGCCCGTACGCGGGCTCCTTGGCCACGTCGTGTGGCGCTGGAATCGCTGGCTGTGGGCGGTTGCCTACCTCATCGCCGCGGCGGGCTTCTTCCTCGTGCTCATGCCCCTGCCGGACTCGTGGCAGGCGATCGACGTCGAGATCTGGGCCTGGGCGGGAGCCTACGTGGCCTTCGCGCTCGGCTCGGTGCTCATCTGGCTCGTGGTGGTGCGCCCCTGGAGGCGCACCACCTAGGCGGCGACAGTCAGCCGCGGACCAGCGCCAGCTGCTCCGTGCGAACGGCGCGGTTGACGGCCGAGACGACGGCCTTGAGGGATGCCGTGGAGATGTCTGCGTCGATCCCGACGCCCCAGAGGCGCTTGCCGTTGACGTTGAGCTCGACGTACGACGCGGCGAGGGCGTCGCCTCCCGCCGACAGTGCGTGCTCGACGTAGTCGTAGAGCACGACCTCGATGCCCTGCTCGGCCATGATGCCGAGGAAGGCCGCGATGGGTCCGTTGCCGGCCCCCGATGCGGCAAGCTCGGCATCGCCGACACGCAGGTGCACATCGAGCGCGACGGAGCCGCCGAGGTCGCTCTCGGTGCGGGTCGACAGCAGCTCGAAGCGCCCCCACTTGTCTTCGGGGCGCTCGGCCGGGGCCGGCAGGTATTCATCCTGGAAGGCGACCCAGATCTGCTCGCTCGTGACCTCGCCGCCCTCGGCGTCGGTCTTGGCCTGCACGACACCGCTGAACTCGATCTGCAGCTTGCGCGGCAGGTCGAGCGCGTGGTCGGTCTTGAGCAGGTAGGCGACGCCCCCCTTGCCGGACTGTGAGTTGACGCGGATCACAGCCTCGTAGCTGCGGCCGAGGTCCTTCGGGTCGACGGGCAGGTACGGGACTCCCCAGACGAGGTCGTCGACGGTCACCCCCTGCGCCTTCGCGGCGGCCTCCATGGCCTCGAAACCCTTCTTGATGGCGTCCTGGTGGGATCCGCTGAAGGCCGTGTAGACGAGGTCGCCCGCCCACGGGCTGCGCTCCGGCACCGGCAGCTGGTTGCAGTACTCGGCGGTGCGCTTGACCTCGTCGAGGTCGCTGAAGTCGATCTGCGGGTCGATGCCCTGGGTGAACAGGTTGAGGCCGAGCGCGACGAGGTCGACGTTGCCGGTGCGCTCACCGTTGCCGAACAGGCAGCCCTCGATGCGGTCGGCGCCGGCCAGGTATCCCAGCTCCGCCGCCGCGATCGCCGTGCCGCGGTCGTTGTGCGGGTGCAGCGACAGCACGATGCTGTCGCGGCGGGCGAAGTTGCGCGACATCCACTCGATCGAGTCGGCGTAGACATTGGGGGTCGCCATCTCGACCGTGGCCGGCAGGTTGATGATGACCGGCCGCTCGGGCGTGCCCTCGAGCAGGTCGACGACCTGGTTGCAGACGTCGACGGCGAACTCGAGCTCGGTGCCGGTGTAGCTCTCGGGCGAGTACTCGTAGTGGATGTCGACGCCGGGGGCGAGGTGCTCGGCCGCCTTGCAGAGGCGTGCGCCCTCGAGCGCGATGTCGATGATCCCCTGCTTGTCGGTGCGGAAGACCACATCGCGCTGCAGGATGCTCGTCGAGTTGTACAGGTGCACGATCGCTCGCGTGGCGCCGGCGATCGACTCGTAGGTGCGATTGATGAGGGCCTCGCGCGCCTGTGTCAGCACCTGGATGGTGACGTCGTCGGGAATGAGGTCCTCTTCGATGAGGGACCGCACGAAGTCGAAGTCGGTCTGGCTCGCCGAGGGGAACCCGACCTCGATCTCCTTGTAGCCCATCTTCACGAGCAGGTCGAACATGACCCGCTTGCGCTCGGGGCTCATCGGGTCGATGAGCGCCTGGTTGCCGTCGCGCAGGTCGACGGCGCACCAGCGGGGTGCTGCGGTGATGCGCTTCGAGGGCCAGGTGCGGTCGGGCAGCTCAACTGTGATCTGCTCGTGGTACGGCCGATACTTATGGATCGGCATGCCCGAGGGCTTTTGGAAGTTCTTCATTGTTGTCTCTTCACTTCTGTCGCTGATGGGTTTCGGGCCAACACGAAACTCCGCGACGAGGGAGGCCTGGGAACTAGGACTCGTCGCGGCAGCTAAGAAGGAGCAGGCCGAACAACATGCTCCGAGGGTAGCGCAGTTTTCGCGCGGTTTCGATACTGACTGCGGCGACTCCCGGCCGCTCGAGTCACCCAAGAAAGGGTTGCGGCGGAGGGCGCCGACGCCGAGGTCTGCCGCCGGTAAGAACGCACGTACTACGAGGGCGAGGTCAACGGCCACGAACCGGAGTTCGTTTCGGCCGGCGACAGCGTCAGCGTCGTCGCCCGCTATTGGCGGCGATCGGGAGGTGGGCGCCTTCGAGGCTCACCTCCCGATTCGCCTACTCGACCGCGAGTGCGACCACCGGCGCAACACCCGTAGCTCGGCGCGACGGGGCAAGCGAGGCGGCCAGCGTGAGGATGACCGAGCCGACGATGACGACGGCGACGAGCGCCAGCGGCACCGCCGGCACAATGAGCCCCGGCTGCTCGAGCGTCGCACCGAGCAGGGACTGCGCCCCGGCCCAGCCGTAGAAGATTCCCAACACCAGGCCGACGGCGACTGCCGCGATGGTGAGCTGCGCCGCCTCGGTGAGGATCATTCGGCGCACCTGCGCCACGGTGAAGCCGAGGGCGCGCAGCAGGCCGAGCTCGCGCGTGCGCTGCAGCACGCTGAGTGAGAGGTTGTTGACCATTCCGACGGCCGCGATGAGCGCGCTGAAGCCCATGAGCACCGAGAAGACCACCACGGTGATCAGCAGGACGGTGTCAATTCCCTCGTACACGTCGGGCTGCTGCTCCTGTGCCGCACGGAGGATCGCCTGGTAGCTCTCGGTCGCCACCGCGAACATGGTGACGAGCGTGACGCCGATGACCAACCCGATCGTGGTGCGCGAGCTGCGCTCCGGGTAGCGCACCGCGTTCTCGGCGGCGAGGCGGGAGGCGGCACTGCGGCCGAACAGCCGCCCGACCAGCCGCAGTGCGGGCGGCATGACCAGGTGCGCGCCCAGCACGACACCGGAGAACGACAGCACGCCTCCGACGATGCCGATCAGTACCCCGGCCGGCGTGACCAGACCCGCGAGGATGCCGAGGCCGAGAAACCCCATCCCCACAACGAACAGGGTGATCGCGATGCCGTTGCGGGCTTTGCGGCCGACGACCTCCTCGCGGCTGGCCTCCACGGCCGCCCCAGTCGCCTGCATCGGACTGACCACGAGCACGCGCCGCGATCCGATCCAGGAGGCGAGCCAGGTGGTCAGCACGACAGTGGCGATCGGCAGAACGACGACTGGCTCGAGGTAGGTGTAGTCGAGTGCCGGCAGAAAACCGGTGGCACCGGAGATGCCGACGATGACCGCCACGACCACGGTGCCCACGACGGCACCGATGAGCGATCCGACCACGCCGACAACGAGGCCCTCGCGGGCGACCGCGCGGCGCTGCGCCGCTGCGCTCGACCCGATGAGCCGGTAGAGCGCGATAGTGCGGGTGCGACCGGCGACGATCGTGGCGAAAGTGTTGGCCGTGACGATGGCGCCGACGTAGATCGCAATCACCATGAACACAGTCGCGACAAGGCCGAGCATGAGCGGCACGACCGTCGAGCTGCGGCCGGTGACAGGGTCGCTGGCGATGATGAGCGAGAGCACGTTCGTGATCTGCAGCAGCGCCACGCCGAAGGCGCTGCTCAGCGCAGCGACGAGCACGCTCGGACCGTGCTCCCTCATGCGCGGGCCTCCATGCCGAGCATGAAGCTGCTGATCTGCTCCGGGGTAGAGGGTCCGCGGTCCTCGACGACGCGACCGTCGGCCAGGAACAGGATGCGGTCGGCGTAGCTGGCCGCGATCGGGTCATGAGTGACCATGGCGATGCTCTGTCCGTAGTCCTTGCTGGCCGAGGCGAGCAGGCTGAGCACCTCGCGGCCGGTGCGGGAGTCGAGGTTGCCCGTGGGCTCGTCGGCGAAGACGAGGTCGGGGCGGGTGCCGAGCGCGCGCGCGATGGCGACGCGCTGCTGCTGGCCGCCGCTCAGCTCGTGGGGGCGGTGGGTCAGGCGGTCCTCGAGTCCGAGCGAGGCGACGAGCTCGTCGATCCAGGCGCCCTCTGCCGTGGTCGGCTTGCGGCCGTCGAGCTCGAAGGGCAGCACGATATTGCCGAGGATGTCGAGGGTCGGCACGAGGTTGAAGCTCTGGAATACGAAACCGACCCGGCGGCGGCGCAGCACGGTCAGCGCAGTGTCGCCGAGGCTCGTGATCTCGGTGTCGCCGAGCCAGACCCGACCGCTCGTCGGCGAGTCGAGGCCGGCCATGATGTGCATGAGCGTGGACTTGCCGGAACCACTCGGGCCCATGATCGCCGTGAACTCGCCGCGGCGGATTCCTATCGACACGTCGGCCAGCGCGGTGACGCGGTTCTCGGACTGGCCGTAGGACTTGGTGAGGGATGCGACGCGGGCGACGAGCCCGAGGTCGGAGGTGGTGGGTTGCATGTGCCCAACGCTACGAATCGCGGCGCGACAGGGAATCCGGCGCAAGGCGCGAGCGCCTACATCGCACGGATGACTCCATCGCTATGATTCCCTCGTGCCCGAGAGTACGCAGGATGAGCGCCCCGCCCGCGAGGCCGTCATCGATGACGCGGCGAGCAAGCGCTTGGTTCGCGGTGTGTGGCTGTTCACGCTTTCACGCCCCTCCACGATCAGCCTCGGTCTCGCCGTTGAGCTGATCGCCGTCGCGCTGCCCCTCGTCATCAGCCCGGAGAATGCGCCCCTGGCCATTCTCTTCGCGGTACTGTTTCCGCCGCTCTTCGTCTACACGATGTACCGAACTGCCAGCCGCCGATTGATCGCAACGGCACCGATCGGGTCGCGCTTCGCGGTGCGCCTCGGTGAGAGCGCCATCAGCATGGAATCCCCGATCGGCTCAGCCGAGATCAGCTATGCCGCCTATCGCCGCGTGCTCGCGAGGCGCCACATCGTGGTGCTGCAGCAGCGCAGCGATGGAGCGTACGGCGCATTTCCTCGTGAACTCTTCACCGAGGCCGACCTCGACTACCTGCGAGCGGCAATCGGCGCCGCCTAGTTCTCGACGAGGCCGTTCTCGTAGGCGTAGACCACCAGCTGCACGCGGTCACGCAGCTGCAGCTTCGCGAGCACCCGGCTGATGTGGGTCTTGACGGTCGCCTCGCTGAGGAAGTCCTTCTTGGCGATCTCGGCGTTGCTCAGCCCCTGCGAGGCAAGGGCGAAGATCTCGCGCTCACGGCTGGTGAGCTTGTCGAAGCCCGGAGCATCTCCCCCGGCGGCGCGAGGGTCGAAGTGCTGGAACAGCTCGCGTGTCTGCGCGGCCGCGATAACGGCCGTGCCGGAGTGCACGGTGCGGATCGCGGCGAGCAAGAACTCCGGGTCAGCGTCCTTGAGGAGAAAGCCGCTCGCACCCCCGCGAATGGCCCGCGCGGCCGCCTCGTCGAGGTCGAAGGTGGTGAGCACGATGACGCGCGGCTGGGCTCCTCCCCGCGCCTCGGCGGCCTCGAGGATGAGGCGGGTGGACTCGATGCCGTCCATGACCGGCATGCGGATGTCCATGAGCACGATGTCGGGCTTGGCCGAGGCGGCGAGGGCGACGCCCGCAACGCCGTCGCCGGCCTCGCCCACGAAGCGGAGGTCGGGCTGGGAGCTGACCAGCATCCGGATTCCGGCACGGAACAGTGCCTGGTCGTCGACCAGTGCGACGCGGATGCTCACTTGACCACCGCGATCGAGGCGGTCGGCATAGCGGGGATAGCGGTGGTGATCACGAAGACGTCGCCCCTGGTCTCGGCCGAGAAGGTGCCGCCGGCGAGCACCGCGCGCTCGCGCATGCCGTGGATGCCGTGCCCGCCAGACGACGTGCTGAGCGACGTGAAGACGTTGGCCACCTCGAGCTCGAGCGAGTTCTCTGTCCACTCGAATCGCACGAGTGCCTCCTTGGGGTCGGCGCCGTGGCGCAGGGCGTTGGTGAGGGACTCCTGCACGATGCGGTAGACCGCGAGCTGCTGGCCGGTGCCGAGCGGATGCGGCTCGCCCGTCTCGACTTTGCGCACGTCGAGCCCGCTCGAGCGCAGCTGCTCGAAGAGGCGGTCCAGGTCGGCGAGCACCGGCTGCGGCACTTCCGCCTGGTTGTGGCGCAACTGGCCGAGCAGCAGGCGCACGTCGCCGAGTGCCTCCCGCGCTGTCGACGAGATTGTCGCGAGCGCCTCGTCGGCTGCCACCGGGTCGGCGCGCATGGCATAGCGCGCGCCGTCGGCCTGGGCGATGACGACCGCGAGGGAGTGGGCGACCACGTCGTGCATGTCGCGAGCGATACGGCTGCGCTCCTGCTCGATGGCGACTTCGCGCTCCGCCACCTCCGCGTCCACTCGCGCTCGCTGCGCGGCAGCGCCCCTCGCCCGCGACTCCATGAGGGTGCGGTAGAGCAGTCCGAGTGTCCAGCTGAGCACGAAGAGAATCGCGAAGCCGATGAAGCTCGCGAAGCCGATGAGCAGCAGGCGCGGGAGGTTGCTCACCATCTGCGAGATGATCTCGGTCGCGCTGCCCGAGGTCACGTAGCCCTGGGCGAGAAGGTAGAGGGTGGCGATCGCGGCGCCGAGCACGGCCGAGGCGAGGCCGACCCACCGCAGCGCCCGATCACCGTAGGCAGACGTGGCGAACAGCATCACGAGGATCGACAGGTTGGCGAAGTCGGGCGCGAGGTCGAACGAGAGCTGCACGACGACCGTCGCCCACGCGATGATGAGCGAGAGCAGCGGGCTGTAGCGGTGCAGCGCG
>JAAFHU010000003.1:0-20984 GCA_013297645.1 Actinomycetota bacterium | reverse complement strand
GCGCGAAGGTCAGCGCCATGCCGAAGACCACCACGATGATCGGCGCCCCGTCGAAGCCCAGCCACCCGCGCAGCAGGAAGGCGATGCCGGCGATGACGAAGTCGATCACCAGCTGATGCGGCTTCAGCATGCGGAACATGTCACCAACGCTAGGTCGTCGCGCGGGTGCACGCGACGAAAACAGCTGGATGTGGTCCCCGCGACCCGGCGAAATCATCCGCTGGGACTACTTAGAAGCCCAGCCGACCCAACTGCTTCGCGTCGCGCTGCCACTCCTTGGCCACCTTCACGCGCAGCGACAGGAAGACCTGGTGGCCGACGAGCTTCTCGATCTCGGCGCGCGCGCGGGCACCGACGTCTTGCAGGCGCTCGCCCTTGTGGCCGATGATGATGCCCTTCTGGCTGTCACGCTCGACGAACAGGTTGGCGTAGATCTCGAGCAGCTCTTTGTCGTCGCGCTCGTCCATCTGGTCGATCGTGATGGCGATGGAGTGCGGCAGCTCGTCCATGACGCCCTCGAGGACGGCCTCGCGGATGAGCTCGGCGATGCGCGACTCCAGGCCCTCGTCGGTCACGGCGTCGGCCGGGTAGAGGGCTTCGCCGACGGGCATGAGCTTGACGAGTTCGGTCGTGAGCACGTCGAGTTGGATCTTGCCGAGCGACGAGATCGGGATCACTGCGTCCCAGTCGCGCAGGGCGCTGATCGCCAGCAGCTGCTCGGCGACGGCCGGGCGCGAGGTGGCGTCGATCTTGGTGACGATGGCGACCTTCTTGGCCGTGGGAAAGGCATCCAGCTGCTCGTTGATGTACTTGTCGCCGGGCCCGATCTTCTCGTTGGCCGGCATGCAGAAGCCGATGACGTCGACCTCGCCGAGGGTGTCCTGCACAACCGCATTGAGCCGTTCGCCGAGCAGGGTGCGCGGTCGGTGCATTCCGGGCGTGTCAACGACGATCAACTGGCCGTGGGACGCGTGCACGATGCCGCGAATCGCCCGCCGCGTGGTCTGCGGCTTCGACGACGTGATCGCGACCTTCTCGCCCACGAGGGCGTTGGTCAGGGTCGACTTGCCGACATTGGGGCGGCCGACGAACGACACGAAGCCGGCTCGGTAGGGCTCGGTCATTGGGATTCCTTTTCTTCGGCGAATGCCGTTTGCACGTCGATAAGAGACTGGTCGCGCTCGACGACGACGGTGACGAGCTGCTTGCGGCGGCCCTCGGTGCGGTCGGCGCGCAGGATGAGGCCCGACACGGTGGCCGTGGAGCCGACGACCGGCAGGCGGCCGACGGCCTTGGTGAGCAGGCCGCCCACGGAGTCGACGTCTTCGTCTTCGAGGTCGATGCCGAAGAGGTCGCCGAGGGCGTCAATGGGCAGACGCGCGTTGACGCGATAACTGCCGTCGTCGAGCTGCTCGTACTCGGCGAGGTTGGAGTCGTACTCGTCGGAGATGTCGCCGACCAGCTCTTCGATGAGGTCTTCGAGGGTGGCGAGACCGGCGATGCCGCCGTACTCGTCGACGACCATGGCGAGGTGGTTCGACTCCAGCTGCATGACGCGCAGCAGGTCGTCGGCCTTCTGCGACTCGGGCACGAACAGGGCGGGGCGCGCGAGGTCGACGGCTTTCGCCTTCTCCACCGCGGTGGGCTTCTCGAAGCTGAGACGGGCGACGTCGCGCAGGTAGAGCACGCCGAGCACCTCGTCGACATCGTCACCGGTCACGGGGATGCGCGAGACGCCCTTGCTGAGAAAGAGCGACATGGCCGTCGCGATCGTGTCGCCGCGGTCGATGGTGACCATGTCGGTGCGCGGGATCATTACCTCGCGCACAACGGTGTCGTTGAACTCGAAGATCGAGTGGATCAGTTCGCGGTCGTCCTCTTCGAGCACGTCGAGCTCGGTTGCCTCGTCGACCATGCTCAGCAGCTGCTCCTCGCTCGAGAAGGTCGCGGTCTTGGGGCGCCCCGGCGTCACGCGGTTGCCGATGGCGACGAGAGCGTTGGCGATCGGGCCGAGCGCGATACGCAGCCCGCGGATCACCGGCGCGCTGAACATGAGGATGCCGCGCGAGTGCGCCCGGCCCACACTGCGCGGACTCGATCCGACGAGCACGAACGAGACGGCCGTCATGATGAGTGCGGAGAACAGCAGCGCGAGCCACCACTCCCCGAACGCGTAGGCGAAGGTGAGCGAGACGAGTACGGCCGCCGTCGTCTCGGAGACGACGCGCATGAAATTGATCGCGTTGACGTGCGCGCCGACGTCGTTCGAGATCGCGAGCAGCGACCGGCGCGACCGGCTCGACAGCGCCATGTCGACGAGGTCACCGCGGCTGACGACCGACAGGGCGGCATCTGCGGCGGCGAGCAGGCCGCCGAGAACAACGAGCAGCACCGCCGCGCTAATGAACAGCGGGATCATCACGGCGCGCTACTTTGTGCGCTCGGCGATGTGGAATCCGAGCAGAATGTCGCGCTGGATGCCGAACATCACCTTCTCGTCGTCGGGCTCCGCGTGGTCGAAGCCGAGCAGGTGCAGCAGGCCGTGGGTGGTCAGCAGCAGCAGCTCGTCGAGGGTGGAGTGCCCGGCGGTCTCTGCCTGCCCGATCGCAACCTGGGGGCAGAGCACAATGTCACCGAGCAGCCCGGCAGGCGTCTGCTGGTCCTCGGTGCCGGGGCGCAGCTCGTCCATCGGGAAGCTGAGCACGTCGGTCGGGCCCGGCTCGTCCATCCACTGCACGTGCAGCTGCTCCATCGCGGCCTCGTCGACGCAGACGATGGCGAGCTCGGCATCCGGGTGCACGTGCAGCTGGTCGAGCGCGTAGATGGCCAAGCGCTGCAGGGCGGCCTCGTCGACGGGAATTCCCGACTCGTTGTTGATCTCGATCGACATCAGTTCTTCTTGCCTTTGAACTCGCGCGCCTGCTTCTCGGCGTCGTACTTGGTGTAGGCGTCGACGATCTGGCCGACGAGCGTGTGGCGCACGACATCGGCGCTGGTGAGGCGCGCGAAGTGGATGTCGTCGATCTTGTCGAGCACCGTCGTGACGAGCTGCAGCCCGCTCGCCCCCGTCGGCAGGTCGACCTGGGTGATGTCGCCGGTAACGACGATCTTCGAGCCGAATCCGAGACGGGTGAGGAACATCTTCATCTGCTCCGGGCTCGTGTTCTGGGCCTCGTCGAGGATGATGAACGCGTTATTGAGGGTGCGACCGCGCATATAGGCCAGGGGCGCCACCTCGACCGTGCCGGCTGCGAGCAGCTTGGGCACGAGCTCCGGGTCCATCATCTCGTTGAGCGCGTCGTACAGGGGCCGCAGGTAGGGGTCGATCTTGTCGTTGAGAGTGCCCGGCAGAAACCCGAGCCGCTCCCCCGCCTCGACAGCCGGGCGCGTGAGGATGATGCGCTCAACCTCCTTGCGCTGCAGTGACTGCACGGCCTTGGCCATCGCGAGATAGGTCTTGCCCGTGCCGGCGGGACCGATGCCGAAGGTGATGGTGTTCTCATCGATCGCGTCGACGTAGGCCTTCTGGCCGAGGGTCTTCGGGCGGATGCTCTTGCCCCGGCTCGTGAGGATGGCCTGGCTGAGCAGCTCAGCCGGGCTGCCCTCGTTGCGCTGCAGGATGCGCGCCGACTGGGTCACCTCGCTCTCGCCGAGGTCGACACCGTTGCGCACCATCTGGATCAGCTCCTCGACGAGGTTCTTTGCCGCCGCGACATCGGCGGGGTCGCCCTCGAGAACGACGCGGTTGCCGCGCACGAGAACCTGCACCGCGGGAAAGGAGCGCTCGATGGTCTTGAGCAGTCGGTCCTGCGGACCGAGCAGCCGCACCATGGCGACGCCGTCGACTTCTAGCTCGAGGTGCACCGCGTTGGGATCGCTAACCGGCAAGTTTTCCTTCTTCTAGTGCGCCACCCAGCAGGTGGGCGTGTACGTGGAACACGGTCTGGCCTGCGGCCGCCCCGGTGTTGAAGATGAGGCGGAATTCCCCGTTGCAGTGCTCGGCGGCGAGTGCAGCCGCGGTGGAGACAACCTCGGCGAGCAGGGCGGGATTCCCCGCGGCGAGCTCGACGACATTCGCGTACTCTGCCGTCTTCGGCACCACGAGCAGGTGCACGGGGGCCTGGGGCGCGATATCGCGGAAGGCGATGAGGGTCTCGCTCTCGAACACCACGTCGGCGGGGATCTCGCGCGCAATAATGCGCTCGAAGATCGTCGGCTCGGTGCTCATGAATCCATCTTAACGTCCGGGGCGTTCCAGAGGCGGCGATAGAAGCGGATCCTCAGCTCGTCGCGCTCGACGCCGTAGGCCTCGAAGAACACGCTCTCGAACCCGTCGCCGAAGTTCCAGCCCAGGCTCATGCTCGCGACCGCGAGGTCGGCCCAGCGGTCCGCGAGGCCGAGGCGCCCGAGGTCGACGTGCGCCGCCCAGTGCCCATCGGCGCCGACGAGGGTGTTCGGCACACAGGCGTCGCCGTGGGCGACCACGAGGCGGTCGATGGGCGGGGCGCCCGAGCCGCCGCGGCTCTCGGCGCTCCACTCGAAGGGGCAGTCCGCGACCGGCAGCGCATCGTGCAGGGCGCGCAACCCCGCTCCGAGGGCGCGCGCCGCGATCGCGGCCGGGGCCTCGACGGCGCTGCGGGCGTCGATCGCGGTTGTCAGCATCCAATTGGTTCCGTGATCGAGCACCGAGGGAACCGGGTGAAACGGCGCGGCCCACTGCAGGCGCTCGATCTCGGCGGTCAACGGCGAGGGAGACCACTTGAGGTAGCGGTCGCCGCCGACCCGCACGGTGAGCCCGCCCTCGAGGTTGAGCCAGACCGGCTCGGCGGGCTGGTCGCCGATGAGGGCGGCCACGGCGTGCGGCAGGGGGTAGTCGGCGGGTGGCCGACCGGCGAGTTCTACCACCGGCCCAGTCGGGCGTTGAGCACGGCGATCGCGGCCGGACCCGCGGTCGACGTTCGCAGTATCTCGGATCCCAGCCGCACCCGCGCTGAGCCCTGCTGTTCGAGCAGCTCGAGTTCGCGCGGGCTGATGCCGCCCTCGGGTCCGACGACGAGCGCGATGCGCCCGCTCGACGGCAGCGCTACCTCGGTCAGGGCGGTGGAGGCGGTCGGGTCTAGCACGAATCCGCTCACCTGCTTCGTCGTCGCGAGCGGCTCGACGACCGGGGTCCACGCGCGAATGGACTGCTTGCTCGCCTCGCGCACGATGGCCTCCCAGCGCAGGCGGCCCTTCTCGAGCTTCGCCCCCTCCCAGCGGCTGACGCTGCGCTCCGCCGCCCACGGGATGACGCCAGAGACCCCGAGCTCCGTCGCCGCCTGCACGGCGAGCTCGTCGCGGTCGCCCTTCGCCAGCGCCTGCACGAGCCACACCTGCGGCTCGGGCAGCGGCTCGACGCGCACCTCGTCAACAGTGAGCGCAAAAGGCTCGAGCGAGCTCACCACGCCGCTCGCCACCAGGCCCCGGCCGTTGCCGACGCTGAGCCGCTCGCCCACGCGGGTGCGGGCGACGGTGACGGCGTGCTTCGCCTCATCCCCCTCGAGCGCGATCGTGTCGCCGACGGACGCCGACTCCAGGTACTCGCTGAGGTAGAGCGATGCCATCTAGAGCCCGAGGAAGCGGTCGCGCACCTTGGCGAAGAGTCCCTGCTGGAACTTCGAGAGGATGGGCGGCGGCGAGCTGTAGCTCTTCGCGAAGGCCTCGATGAGGTCTTTCTCCTTGCCGTTGACACGCGAGGGGGTGAGCACCTGCACGCCGATCTTGAGGTCACCGCGACCAGATCCGCGCAGGTGGGTGATGCCGCGGCCCTTGACCGTCAGCACCTCGGCGCTCTGCGTTCCCGGCTTGATCTCGACCGGCACCTCGCCGTCGAGGCCCATGACGACCGTCTTCGCCCCGAGGATCGCGTCGGCCATCGACACCTCGACCGTGGCGAGCAGATCGTCGCCGTTGCGGCTGAAGATGTCGTCGTGGCGCACCTTGATCTCGATGAAGAGGTCGCCGTGGGGTCCGCCGGCGGGTCCGACCTCGCCCTGGCCCTGCAACTGCAGGCGCAGGCCGGTGTCGACGCCCGCAGGGATGTCGACGGCCATGCTGCGCACCGCGCGCACGCGGCCCTGGCCTGCGCAGGTGACGCAGGGGCTGGGGATGACGGTGCCGAAGCCGCGGCAGGTGCCGCACGGGCTCGAGGTCATGATGTTGCCGAGGAGGCTGCGAACCGCTCGCTGGATCTGACCCGAGCCGTGGCAGATATCACAGGGCATCGGGCGGGTGCCCGGAGCGCAACAGCTGCCCTCGCAGGTCTCGCAGAGCACGGCCGTGTTGACCTCGATCTCACGCTTGGTGCCGAAGATGACCTCAGCGAGCTCGACCTCGACGCGCAGCAGGGCGTCGCCGCCGCGCTCGGCGCGCGACCGGGGTGCCGCGCCGCTGCCGCCGCCGCCGGGAGCACCCCCGAAGAAGGTCTCGAAGATGTCGCTGAAGCCGCCGAAGCCCTGGGAGCTGAAGCCGGGCGCGCCGCCCATGTCGTAGTTCTGGCGCTGCGCGGGGTCGCTGAGCACCTCGTAGGCGTGCGTGACCTCTTTGAACTTCTCCTCGGCATCCGCACCGGGGTTGACGTCGGGGTGAAACTCCCGCGCCATGCGCCGATAGGCCTTCTTGATCTCCTCGGGGCTCGCCGTCTTGTCGACGCCGAGTACTGCGTAGTGGTCTGCCACTGTTCCTTAGTCCTCACCGAGCAGTCGCGTGAGATAGCGGGCGACCGCCCTCACTGCTGCCATGTTGTTCGAATAATCCATGCGTGTCGGGCCGAGCACGCCGAGCCTTGCCACTGTTCCGCCCGAGCTCGTGTAGCCGCTGCTGAGAACACTCGTCTCGCCGAGGCCGAACTCCGCGTTCTCGCGGCCGATGCTGACGGCGACGCCGTTGCGGTCGACCTCGACCTCGCTGAACAGCTTGAGCAGCGTCACCTGCTCCTCTATCGCCTCGAGCACCGGGAAGATGCTGCCGTGAAAGTCTTCCTCGGTGCGCACCAGGTTCGCAGCCCCGGCCATGACGAGCTTCTCCTGGCGGTTGGCGGCCACCTGGTCGAGCAGGCTCGTGGTGATCTCGGTGACGAGGGCGCTGCGCTCTGGGGAGAACTGCGACGCGAAGTCGGCGAGGGCGGCGGCGGCATCGGCGAGCCCCAGGCCGCCCAACTTCGCATTGAGCTTGGTGCGCAGCTCAGCGAGAAACTCGGTGTCGACGTCGGCGCGGGAGTCGATGAGGTTCTGCTCGACCCGACCGCTGTCGGAGATGAAGACGACCATGATGCGGCGGGTCGTCAGCGGCACGAGCTCGATGTGCCGAACGCGGGACTTGGCCAGCGACGGGTACTGCACGAGGGCGACGTGGTTGGTCAGCTGCGAGAGCAGGCGAACGGTGCGCGCCAGCACGTCGTCCAAATCAACGGATGCGCCCAAGAAGGTCTCGATCGCGTGCCGCTGCGCCCCGCTGAGCGGCCGCAGATCGGCCAGCTGGTCGACGAACAGCCGGTAGCCCTTGTCGGTGGGCACGCGGCCGGAGGAGGTGTGCGGGGCCGCGATCAGCTCCTCCTCTTCGAGGAGGGCCATGTCATTGCGGATCGTGGCGGCGGAGACGCCGAAGGAGTGCCGCTCGACGATCGACTTCGACCCGACGGGCTCGCGCGAGGCGACGTAGTCCTGCACGATGACGCGGAGCACTTCGAGGCTGCGTTCAGAGACCATGCGCTTTGCCTCCCCCGCTACTGGCACTCGACCTATTGGACTGCCAATAATACAGCGGTCCCGTCGAGAAACCCGACGGGACCGCTGCGATGCTGCGAGAAAAACCTAGGCTGCGGGCGGGGCTGCCGGCGGGGCCTGGGGTGCTGCGGTGACGGGGTAGCCCTGGTTCGGCACGCCGCCCCAGTTCGTCTGGTCCATGAAGAACGCGATGTGCGACCACTGCGGGGCCGGAACCGGGGCGACGCCGGCGAGCGGCTTGCTGGCGGTGTTCCACTCGTTCTTGCTGTACGCGATGACGCCGAGCCAGATGATGCTGAGGAAGAAGGCGAAGATCGTGAAGGGGATCGGGTCCTTCTGCAGCTTGAGGTTGACGCGGTAGGCGGCGAGCACGCCGACGACCCCGGTGGCGAGGCCGATGAGCTGGCCGATGACCGGGATCCAGCTGAGCACGATCGTCGCGCCGATGGCGATGAGGTAGAGGAACGGGTTGAGGTCGCCGAGCTTGATGAAGATCATGAAGTTGTAGATCGGGATCCAGGCAACGTTCGGGTTGGCGACTCCGGCCTTCGCGAAGATCTTCTTGAGGAAGAGCGCCGAAACGACGTAGAGGGCGACCACAAGGATCACCCAGAAGACGGCGAGACCAATGTAGAGCGCGGCTGCGCCGGCGGGGTAGGAGTAGTAATCGTCGTACATCGCGGGGATGTCCTCTCTGAGATGAATAGTGGGGGTTCGAGGTTCCCGAGACATCGGTGGCCTGAGCCGACACCATGCTAGCGAGTCGCCGCCACCCCGCACCATAGCCATTGCGGCGTGGTCAACTCAGTCGATGATGCGCCGCACGACGGCATCGGCGAGCAGGCGGCCCCGCAGCGTGGGCACGATTCGCCCGCGCAAGGCCGCGCCGGGCTCGACCAGGCCGTCGGCGATGAGTCCGGCGACGGCGGTGCGGCCCCCGGCGGTGAGCTCGCTGGTCGGCAGCCCCTCCCGGATGCGCGACCCGAGCAGCACCCGCTCCACCCGCCGGGTCTCGGGGTCGAGGGTCTCGCGCCCCGCGGCCGGCGAGTGGCCGGCGAGCATGCGATCCGCATAGGCCGCCGGGTGCTTGACGTTCCACCAGCGCACTCCCCCGACGTGGCTGTGGGCGCCGGGCCCAACACCCCACCAGTCGTGCCCCTGCCAGTAGGCGAGGTTGTGCCGTGACTCGCTGCCCTCGCCGCGGCTCCAGTTCGAAACTTCGTACCACCGGTAGCCGGCGGCCTCGAGCAGCTCATCGGCGAGCTCATACATGTCGGCCTGCAGATCGTCGCTCGGCGCCTCGAGCTCCCCCACCCGAATCTGGCGGGCGAGCTTCGTGCCATCCTCGACGATCAGCGCGTAGGCCGAGATGTGGTCGGGCTGCTGCGCGATCGCGTGCACGAGTGACGCGCGCCAGTCGTCCAGCGTCTCGCCCGGGGTTCCATAGATGAGGTCGAGGCTGACGGCGAGGCCGGCGTCGCGGGCCCACTGCACGACCAGCGGGATCCGCTCGGGGTCGTGGGTGCGCTCCAGCGTCGCGAGCACGGATGCCACGGCCGACTGCATGCCGAAAGAGACCCGCGTGAATCCCGCCTCCCTCAGCGCGAGAAGGTAGGCCGCGTCGACGGAGTCGGGGTTGGCCTCGGTGGTGATCTCGGCGTCACCGGCAATCCCGAACTGCTCGCGCACTGCCGCCAGCATCGCGATGAGGTCGTCGGCCGGCAGCAGCGTGGGCGTTCCCCCGCCGAAGAAGACCGTGCTGGCCTGCCGCTCGGGGAGCCCCGCCGTCTGCAGCACGCGGCGCGCCAGCGCGACCTCCTCGATCGCCTGGCCCGCGTAGTCGCTGCGCTTGGCCCCGCGCAGCTCATCGCTCGTGTAGGTGTTGAAGTCGCAGTAGCCGCAGCGCACCCGGCAGAAAGGCACGTGCAGGTAGACGCCGAAATTTCTCTGCGCAGCGCCCTCGGCCACGCTCGCCGGCAACAGCCCGTCCAGGGGCGCCGGGTCGGCGAGGGGAAGCGCGGAGGGCATTGGCCAATTCTCGCACTCTCGGGGTGGAGCTCAGGGGGAAGGCCATTTCTGGCCTTCCTGCGATCCCAGCGCCGACGAGGCCCTGTCTCGGCGGTCTGGAAGAATCGACCCGTGACCACCTACATACTCTGGGACGTCGACGGCACCCTGGTGCGCAACGGCAAGGATGCGGGCAACCTCTACCACGAGGCCGTCGAACTCGCCCTCGGCCGCCCCATCGCCAACCGTCTGCCGAACACCCATGGCAAGACCGACGGCCAGATCTTGCGCGAGACGCTCGCCGCCCACGGCCTGCCCGCAGACCTGCACTCCTCCGCGTCGACCCATCTCGACGAGCTGTCACGCCAGCGGCACGAGGCGGGCAACCACCGCGAACTCTGCCCCGGAGTTCACGAGGCCCTTGCCGCGACAGCCGCGCGCGGGTGGGTGAACTGCCTGCTCACCGGCAACTCGGCGCTCCGCAGCCGGTACAAGGTGACCGGCGCAGGCGTCGACGCCAACGCCTTCGACTGGACGCACTCCTGGTTCGGCGAGGTCTCGCCCGTGCGGTCTGAGCTGACGCTGCGGGCGCGGGCGGAGCTGCCCGACGACAGGCTGGTGATCGTCGGGGACACGCTCAACGACGATGCGGCGGCGGCCGTCGCCGGCATCCCTTTCATCGGTGTGGCCACCGGCGTATTCACGTCTGACGAGTTGCGCACCACGGGCGCGATCCTCGTCATTGACGACCTCGCACATGGTCTAGCGGAGCTTCTGGATGCGGTCGACGGCATCCGGACACCGGTGTCCACCCCCTAATGCGGGTCTTGACGCTTTGTTACTCCAAGTTAACGTTCGATTCCAGTTACTCGAAAATCCTCAACTTCCGGCGAATACTGCTATACCCTTAGCCGACTGCTCGAATCAGTGATGATCGGGCAGATGGATTCCGACAATCGGAATCAAGAAGAACGCTCCTGGAGGAGTTTTACATGGCAATTGGCACCGTTAAGTGGTTCAACGCAGAGAAGGGCTTCGGCTTCATCGCTCCCGAGGATGGTAGTCCGGACGTTTTCGCCCACTACTCAGCAATCGCGAGCGGCGGCTACAAGTCCCTCGACGAGAACCAGAAGGTCGAGTTCGACATCACCCAGGGACCCAAGGGTCCCCAGGCGGAGAACATCCGCTCCCTCTAGTCTTTAAGGCTGTTGTAGCAAGGAACGCCCGCGACTCCATAGTCGCGGGCGTTCTGCATTTAACTCGCGGTCAGCGGTTCTTGCGCAGGTAGTCGATTCGTGCCTGCAGCTGCGCCACCGTTGCCTGCGGCACCGCAGGCCCGCCGCACACCCGCCGCAATTCGGCGTGGATGATGGCGTGCGGCTGCCCGGTCAGCTTGGCCCGCACCGAGACCAGCCCGTTGAGCACCTTGCGCTGGTCTTTGAGCGTGCGGTAGAGCGGGGGCGGTGTGCGCTCCTCCGGCGGCAGCGCGGCCTCCCGTGCCGACGACCGCCGAGACTGCCTGGCCTGTCGGGCCTGCAGCACCTCGCGCACCTGATCGGGCTCGAGGATGCCCGGGATGCCGATGAAGTCATGCTCCTCGTCGCTGAGCATGTCGGCCGCGAAGCCGAACTCCGAGCCGTCGAACAGCACGCGGTCAAAATTGGCGTCGGACTCGAGCGCCTTCCAGTCGTATTCCTCGGTGAGGCTCTCGGAGACGCTCTCGCTCGTCTCGGCCTCGACGAGCAGCGAGTCGTCGAGCAGCGCGTCGCCCGTGTCACGGTCGAGGGCGTGGTCTCGCTCGAGCTCGAGGGCGTGGGCGAGGGTCATGAGCGAGGGCACGCTCGGCACGAAGATCGAGGCCGTCTCGCCGCGGCGCCGAGCGCGCACGAAACGCCCGACGGCCTGGGCGAAGTAGAGCGGAGTCGACGCAGAGGTGGCGTACACGCCAACGCAGAGCCGGGGCACATCCACCCCCTCCGAGACCATGCGCACGGCGACGAGCCAGCGGGAGGTGCCCTGCGAGAAGCCGTCGATCTTGTCGGAGCCCGCCTTCTCGTCCGAGAGCACCACGGTCGGCTTCTCGCCGGTGATCCGCTGCAGCAGGGCGGCATAGGCGCGCGCTGTCGCCTGGTCGGTGGCGATGACGAGTCCCCCGGCATCGGGGATGTGCTCGCGCACCTCGGTCAGCCGGCGGTCGGCGGCGGCGAGCACCGACGGCATCCACTCGCCTTCCGGAGAGAGCGCAGTCCGCCACGCCTGCGCGGTGACGTCTTTCGTGTCCCCCTCCCCGAGCCGGGCCTCCATCTCGTCGCCCGTCGTGGTGCGCCAGCGCATTCGGCCCGCGTAGGCCATGAACAGAACCGGGCGCACGACGCCGTCGGCGAGGGCGCGGCCGTAGCCGTAGTTGTAGTCGGTGACCGACGTGCGGATGCCCGCGGCATCGGGCGCGTAGGTGACGAAGGGAATGGGCGCCGTGTCGCTGCGGAAGGGCGTGCCGGTGAGTGACAGACGCCGAGTCGCGCCCTCGAAGGACTCGCGGATGGCATCGCCCCAGCTGAGGGCGTCGCCGCCGTGGTGCACCTCGTCGAGGATCACCAGAGTGCGCGCGGACTCGGTGATGCGCTTGTGCAGCTCGGCCTTGATCGCCACCTGTGCGTAGGTCACCGCGAGGCCGTGGAATCGCCGGCCAGTGAAGGAGTCGCCGTTCTTGAACTCCGGGTTGAGCCGGATGCCGACGCGGTGGGCAGCGTCGGCCCACTGCCTCTTGAGGTGCTCGGTCGGTGCGACGACGGTGACACGGTCGACAACCCGGCGCGCAATGAGCTCGGTCGCGAGCCGCAGTGCGAAAGTCGTCTTGCCGGCGCCGGGCGTCGCAGCAGCGAGAAAGTCGCGCGGCTCCGTCTCGAAATAGCGGTCGAGGGCCTCGGCCTGCCAGGCGCGCAGCTTGTCGGCGGTGCCGCGGGCGGCGCGCTCGGGGTAGGAGGGTGAGAGGTGTTCCGCCGCGAAGGTGCCGACGGTAGGAGTCGGAAGGGCGGGTATCGTCACTTGATCAGACTTTAGTCGACGGCACTGTCACGCCGGTTCAGTTCTTCCTGCAGTCGGCGTTCAATCGACCGACGTCCGTCGCGGCCGAGCAGCGAGGCCTGCGTGACGGCACCACGGCCGAAGCGCTGCGTGGCGGCGTCCATGACCCCCTCGGCCTCAGTCCAGGTCTCGTCAACGTCCCAGAGGGCGCTCGAGCCGCCCTGGGTCAGCTGCTCGGCGCGCACGCCGATGAGGCGCACCGGGTCGCGGCGGGCCAGCGCCTGGTAAAGGGCCAGCGCCTCCTCGAAGACTCGCCGACCCGTCGACGTCGGGTCGGCGATCGTCTTCGACCGGGTGATCGTCGTGAAGTCGCCGTAGCGCACTTTGAGAGCGATCGTGCGGGTCGACATGCCTGCCTCGCGCAGCCGCACCGCGACCATGGTCGAGAGCCGCAGCAGCTCGCGGCGAATCACCCGCTCGTCGGTGATGTCGGTCGCGAAGGTCTCTTCGTGCCCGATGCTCTTCTCGTCGGGACGGGTCGTCACCGTCCGCGGGTCCCGCCCCCAGGCCAGATCGTGCAGCTTCGCCCCCGAGGCCTCGCCGACGATCCGCTTGAGCTGCTCCACCGGGATCGCGGCCAGGTCGCCGATGCTGTGCAGTCCGCGGTTCTTCAGCGTCTCCTCGGTCTTCGCCCCCACTCCCCACAGCTGCGAGATAGGCAGTGGATGCAGAAAGGCCACCGTCTCGTCGCGCGGAACCACGAGCAGGCCGTCGGGCTTCGATCGCCCCGAGGCGAGTTTCGCGACGAACTTCGTCGACGCGGCGCCCACGCTCACGACCAGCCCGGTCTCTGCCCGAACCCGCTCGCGCAGCAGGGTCGCTACCTCGACCGGTGAGCCGAAGATCTGCCGGGCTCCCGCGACGTCGAGGAAGGCCTCGTCGATGCCGAGCCGCTCGACCCGCGGTGTGAGGTCGTCGAAGATCGAGAAGACCAGACGTGAGTAGTGCTGGTAGCGGTCGAGGTGCGGCTCGAGGATGATCGCCTGCGGGCAGCGGCGCTTCGCCAGGGCGAGGGGCATGGCGGAGTTCACCCCGAACTTGCGCGCCTCGTAGGTCGCGGCGGTGACGACGGACCGGGCTCCATCATGGGCGACGATGACCGGCAGGCCGCGCAGGTCGGGCCGCTCGAGCAGTTCGACGGAGGCGAAGAAGGCGTCGAGGTCGGCGTGCAGGATCGTCGCGGTGCTGTCGTCCACCCCGTCCCGCGACTGCTGCCGGCTGCTGCCGTCCTGCTTGCCCATACGCGCATTCTCGCAGCATCCCCTGACCCTGCCCGCCGAGGAGTGGCAAAGTGGAGGTATGACGCAGCAGCATCCGTGGACCCGCTACGTGGCGATCGGCGACTCCTTCACCGAGGGGATCGGCGACCCAGAGGAGGGCAGTCCCGGCGGTCACCGCGGCTGGGCCGACCGCGTTGCCGAGGTGCTGGCCGTGCAGACCGAGGACTTCGCCTACGCCAACCTCGCTATTCGCGGCCGACTGCTGCAGCAGATCGTGGACGAGCAGGTCGAGCCGGCCCTCGAGCTCAACCCGGACCTCATCTCGATCTCGGCGGGAGGCAACGACATCATCCGCCCGGGCACCGACCCGGATGAGGTCGCGTCACGCTTCGAGGCGGGGCTCGCCCGCCTCAGCAGCACGGGCGCGACGGTGGTGATGTTCAACGGCCCCGACATCGGCATGACGCCCGTGCTCGGACGCGTGCGGGGCAAGGTCGCGATCTACAACGAGAACCTGCGTTACCTCGCGAAGAAGTACGACGCGGTCGTCGCCGATATGTGGGCGCTGCGCGAGCTGGCCGACCCGCAGATGTGGGCTCCCGACCGGCTGCACTTCTCGCCGATTGGCCACCACACCATCGCCCGGATGGTGCTCGACGCTCTCAACGTCGAGAACGACCTCGAGCCGTTGCAGCCGGAGCCGCTGCCCAAGCGCCCGTGGCGTGCCGCCCGGGCGGAAGACATCGTGTGGGCCCGGGAACACTTCGTGCCGTGGGTTCTGCGTCGCCTGCGCCACCAGTCGAGCGGCGACAACGTGAAGCCGAAGCGACCCGCTTTCTAGCGGCCGTAGCGCATGGCCGACGGGCAGTCGAAGGAGTTCGCACCGGCCATGAGGCCGACCTTGTTGAGGTACTGCAGCACGATGACCTGGGCGCGGCCGTAGCCGGTCTCGGTGTACTCGATGCCCTTGGCCTGGCAGTACTCGCGAACGATCTCGTTGGCCTTGCGCAGGTGCGGGCGCGGCATGCTCGGGAACAGGTGGTGCTCCACCTGGAAGTTGAGTCCGCCCATGAAGATGTTCATGAACCAGCCGCCCGAGACGTTGCGGCTCGTGAGCACCTGGCGACGCAGGAAGTCGACCTTGCTGTCGGCCGGCAGGATCGGCATGCCGATGTGGTTCGGCGCGAACGACGAGCCCATGTAGAGGCCGAAGATGGCCAGCTGCACCCCGAGGAAGGCAAAGGCCATTCCGAGCGGCATGAACGAGAAGATGACGGCGAGGTAGGCCACGTTGCGCGTCATCAGCAGCGCGATCGAGAAGGCGCGCTTGTCGACCTTCTTGCGCGAGAAGACGGTGCCGTACGCGAGGCGGTGCAGGTTGATGCCCTCGAGCAGCAGGGCGGGGAAGAAGAGCCAGCCCTGGCGGCGGGTGATCGCGGCCTTCCAACCGGTCATCGCAGCGGCGTCTGACTCCTGGAAGATGATGAAGTCCGGCTCGATGTCGGGGTCTTTGGTCGCAGTGTTCGGGTTGCCGTGGTGGCGCGTGTGCTTCGCCATCCACCACGAGTAGCTCATGCCGACGAAGAAGTCGGCGAGCACGCGGCCCGCGAGCTCGTTGGCCTTGCCGGACTCGAAGACCTGGCGGTGCGCTGCCTCGTGGCCGAGGAAGGCGTACTGGGTGAAGATCAGGCCGAGGGCCGCAGCGATGAGCAGCGAGAACCAGCTGTCGTGGAGGAACGCGAAGCCCACCCAGGCGCCCGCGAGCGCGATGGTGATCGCGGCAAAGGTCGTGAAATAGAACCAGCGGCTGCGGCGCAGAAGGCCGGCATCGCGCACGGTGTTCAGCAGCGCGGAGAACTCGCTGACCGGATTACCGACGCCCCGAGGGCCAGTGCGGACGATACGGGGAACAGGTACGCCAGAGGCTGGTACAGCTATCGACACGGGACCTCGATGCTAGGTCGACTTCCCAGTCAAGCTAAGAGTGGGCGAGCGCCCAGCGGATGATGTCAGTTTAGGGGCGAACGCTGGGAAGCGCGTGCACGTCTAGAACAATTCATCTGGATGCGTCAGCCGCCACCACGGCCCGGGGTCGTCAATGGTCGCCGAGAGCTCGATCGGCACCTCGATGCTGCGCGTCCCCACGGTGAAAGTGAGCTTGCCGACATCGGTGCCGGCCGTCGCCAGGGTGATCGGCCGCACATCGACGAATCGCCCGATCGGCGTGTCGGACCACACCACCACCGACGAGTCAGCGGTCGCGACGACCGTCGAGACGTCTCCCCAGTCGGAGGTGAAGCTGGCGATGTGGTCGCCCGCGGTGACGAGTGTGACCTGCTGGAATCCCCCCTGGGCGGTCGCCAGCAGTGCCTGGATGTCGCGGTCGAGGCTGGGGTGGTCGGCACCGCCGAGCATCACCCCTACGACCGTCACCGTCTCGGTGCCGACCGTGTAGTCGGCCGCGAACAGCAAGCAGGCCCCTGCCTCGTCGAGCGTGCCGGTCTTGATTCCGCGCACCCCGTCGAGGCCGAGCAGGTCATTCGTGTTGTCGATCTCGCCGACGCTGGGGATCGAGATATGGCCGGTGGCGACGATCTGCGACACCAGCGGGTCGGCGAGGGCGATCTTGGCGAGCTCGATGAGGTCGGTCGCGGTCGCGCGGTTGTCTGGCGACATTCCGGTCGCATCCGACATGGCGATGTTCGTGAGTCCGTGGGCGTCGAGCCACGTGCGAGCGGCGGCCACGTAGGCCTCTTCGGAGCCGAAGGCCCAGTTGACGAGGGTCGCCGTGTAGTTGTTGGCCGATGCGACGAGGGTCAGCTGCAGCAACTGGTGCTGGCTGAGCGTGAGCCCCGCGCGCACCGGCTCAACCTTGCCGTTGCGGGCCAGATAGCTGTGGAAGAGCGAGACGTCGCTCGCGGTCGTGGTGACGCTGGGGCCCTCCTCCCCCACCGCGAGCGGATGCGCGTCGAGGACGACGAGCGAGGTGACCACTTTCGAGATCGACGCGATAGGCAGCGCATCGGTGCTTCCGCTGACGGCGAGCGGTCCGTCCCAGCCGACGGCACCGACAGCGGTCGCCCCGTAGCCGGGGAAGGCCAGCTCGGGCGCGACAGTGACCGGCGCCTGCCATGACTGCACCTGCGCGGTCTCGGCGTGCAGGGGCGCGAGCAGGGTGAAGGGAAGGTAGAAGCCCGCCGCGAGAACGAGCCCGAGGCCCCCGAAGACGGTGATTCGCCGACGGCGCAGGATCTGTCGTCGGGTCAGTGGCACCCGTCGAGTCTAAAAGGAGCTAGCCGCGTCCTCCGTCAACCGAGCGGATGACGAGCTGCTCGGTCTCGGGCACGAGCACCTCGGTGTCGCGGTTGAGGCTTTCGCCGCGGAAGAAGGGCTTCGACCCGGCGAAGAAGAACCAGACGATCATCAGCACCGCCCCGAAGGCGAGCGAGCCCACTCCGACGACGAACACGCCGCCGACCCCGAACAGCACCGTGTAGCCGTAGTCGGGGTCGAGCATGTCGCGCACGCTGAACGCGAAGGCGGCGGTGAGCATGAGCGCCCCGAGCAGCGGGAAGGCGAACTTGAACACCACGTTGTACGCGCTCGCGAAGAGCTCCTTGCGGAAGAACCAGATGCACGCGTAGCCGGTGATCGCGTAATAGAAGGCGATCGCGAGGCCGAGCGAGAGGATCGAGTCGCTGAGGAAGTCCTCGCTGACGATAGTCAGGGCGACGTAGAAGACGACGGCCACGACGCCCATGACGACGGTCGAGAACGCCGGGGTCTTCCATTTCGGGTGCACGCGGCCGAATCGGGAGGGCAGCGCCTTGTAGGCCGCCATAGCGAGCGTGCCGCGGGCCGTCGGAAGGATCGTGGTCTGCGTCGACGAGACCGCCGAGACCATCACGGCGACGACGAGCAGCCACGCGAAGGGTCCGAATAGCTGGTCTTTGAGGGCGAAGAAGACGTCTTCTGCGATGTCTTCGTTGCCCAGGCCCGTGCCCGTGTCGCCGAGGCCCGCGTAGGCCATCGCCGCGACCGTCACTCCCACGTAGGTGACCAGCAGGATGAGCGTCGACAGGATCGCTGCGCGGCCGGGCGTGCGCTGCGGGTCCTTCGTCTCCTCGTTGAGGGCGAGGCAGGTGTCCCAGCCCCAGTAGATGAACAGGGCAAGCAGGATCGCCTCGATGAAGCCCTGCGATGACTCGAAGGCGAAGGGGTTGAACCAGTCGAGCTGCGGGGTCGTCGAGCCCTCGGGAGCCGTGCCCGTCGTGACCGCGACGATGGCCGCCACGACGAAGATGACGAGTGCGAGGTACTGGATGCCGAGCAGCACGTTCTGCAGCTTCTCGCCGATCTCGGTGCCGCGCACGCTGATCGCGGTCATGACCGCGATGAACACCACGCCGGTAAGGGTGACGATCCAGCCCTCGTCGGCGAACGGCGGATAGGCCAGCAGCCAGAAGTACTTGCCGCCGATCTGGGCGAGGTTGGCGAGCACGATGATGCCGGCGATGGCGACGCCCCAGCCGCCCATCCACCCGACGACGGGGCCGAAGGCCTTCGTCGCCCAGGTGAAGGTCGTGCCGCAGTCGGGCACCGCCCGGTTGAGCTCGCGGTAGGCGAAGGCGATGAAGAACATCGGCACGAAGGCGATGATGAAGGCGATGGGAGCCTGCGCTCCGACCGCGAGCACGACGAAGCCGAGCGTCGCGGCGAGCGAGTAGACGGGTGCTGTCGAAGCGAGGCCGATGACAGTGGAGCCGAAGAGCCCCAGTGTTCCGGTGGCGAGGCCCTTGCCTGCGGGCTTGTCTGTAACAGTCATCGGAACCTCCGTCGGTCGCTTGAGACGACCCTAACTACCGAAGCGCGTACAAAGCTACCGCTGACGCCGCAGCGACGTTGAGCGAGTCGACCCCGTGCAGCATCGGGATCGTCACGATCGTGTCGGCGTGCTCGAGGGCCTGACGGCTGAGCCCGTCGCCCTCGGCGCCGAGCAGGATGGCGACGCGCTCGGGCGGGTCAACGGCGAAGATCTCGAGGGAGACCGCGTCATCGGCGAGGGCTAGGGCCGCGAGGTGAAAGCCGGCGTCTTTGAGGATGGATGCGGCCAGCGGCCACTCCGGCAGCCGGGTCCACGGCACCTGCAGCACCGTGCCCATGCTCACCCGCACCGACCGGCGGTACAGCGGATCGGCGCAGCGCGGGGTGACGAGCACGGCGTCGGCGCCGAGCCCCGCCACCGACCGGAAGATCGCGCCGACGTTGGTGTGGTCGACGACATCCTCGATGACGACAACCCGACGGGCGTTCTCGAGCAGCGACGCCGGGTCGGCGAGCGCGGGCCGGTGCATCGAGGCAAGGGCACCGCGGTGCATGTCGAATCCGGTGAGGCTCTGCAGCAGGGCCGAGTCGCCGACGAAGACGGGCACGTCGTAGGGCTCGAGCAGGGCAGAGACCTCGGGCAGCCACTGCTCGAGCAGCAGCACCGACCGCGGCCGGTGACCGGCGGCGAGGGCGCGCGCGATCACCTTCGAGGACTCTGCAATGTAGAGCCCGCCGGCGGGCTCGCTCACCCGGCGCAGGGCGACATCCGTCAGTTTGAGGTAGTCCTGCAGCTCGGGTGCGGAGAGGTCCGTTATGCGATTGATGTGCACGAGACCCCTTTTGCTCAGACTTCGGAAACATATCCGAAAACTTCAGTGTTTAGTCTGGGGGAGAACCGAGGGAGGAGTTGCACATGGTCGTCGCCACGCCGTCTGCCGAGCTCTCCCCCGCCGCGCTCGCCCAGATCGAGCTCGCGGTGCCGCTTCTCGAGGGCCGCTCGATCGCCGTTCTCACCGGCGCGGGCGTCAGCACCGACTCGGGGATCCCCGACTACCGGGGCGAGGGCGCCCCCGTGCGCACGCCGATGACCTTCCAGCAATTCATGATCGACGCCCAGTACCGCAAGCGCTACTGGGCCGGCAGCCACCTCGGCTGGAAGCACTTCGACGCCGCGCGGCCCAACACCGGCCACCTCGTGCTCGCCGAGCTCGAGGCCAGCGGCCAGGTCAACGGCGTCATCACCCAGAACGTCGACGGCCTGCACCTGCGGGCTGGATCACAGCGTGTCGTCGACCTGCACGGCACCATGGACAAGGTGCGCTGCCTCACCTGCGGGCAGCAGTTCGCACGCAGTGACGTCGCCACGCGCATCGCTGCGGCCAACCCGTGGCTGGAGGCGATCAGCGCCGACGAGGTCAACCCCGACGGCGACGCCTCCCCCGCGGCCTTCGATGACTTCATCACCCCCGACTGCACCGTCTGCGGCGGGGTGCTCAAGCCCGACATCGTGTTCTTCGGCGAGTTCATCCCGGTGGAGAAGTTCAGTGAGGCCTCCGCGCTGGTGAAGAAGGCCGACGCGCTCATCGTCGCCGGGTCGTCGCTCGTGGTCAACTCCGGCATCCGGCTCATCGAGCAGGCCCGCCGCCGGCGCATTCCGCTGGTCGTGATCAACCGCGGCGTGACCAAGGGCGACACGCAGGCGGCCGTTAAGATTGACGCTGGCACCTCGGAGGTCTTCCTCACGCTGCAGGAGCGTTTGCGGGGCTAGCCTCTCGAAGGGACCCCGCATGACCATGCTCTACCTCGTGCGCCACGGCGAGACCGACTGGAACCGCGAGCGCCGCATCCAGGGCAGCACCGACATCCCGCTTAACGAGACGGGTCGCGAGCAGGCGGCGACGTCCGGCCGGCTGCTGGCCCGCCGCCCGTGGGATGGCATCTATGCCAGCCCCCTCAGTCGCGCCTTCGAGACGGCGAGCATCATCGCGCGCGAGACCGGGCTGCCGGCGCCGATCGCCCTCCCCGAGCTCGTCGAGCGCAACTACGGAACCGCGGAGGGGATGACGGGGGCCGAGATCGACCG
>JAAFHU010000029.1:5793-20712 GCA_013297645.1 Actinomycetota bacterium | reverse complement strand
GCTGGCTGCGCGAGGCCGAGAACCGCGACGGTCTCGCCCCGCGCCCCGAGGATGCCGAGCCCGGCACGGTGCAGCTGCTCACCATCCACGGCTCGAAGGGCCTCGAGTGGGACCTCGTCGCCGTGCCCCGCTTCACCGAGGGCGAGCTGCCGGGAACGCCCAACGAGGGCTACACCGGGTGGCTGTCCTTCGGCAGCCTGCCCTACGAGTTCCGCGGCGACAAGGCCGAACTGCCCGTTCTCGAGTGGCGGTCGGCTACCACCCGCAAAGAACTGCTCGATGCCCGCGATGCCTTCAAGCTGCAGGTGCAGCAGCGCTACGAGGCCGAGGAGCGCCGACTCGCCTATGTCGCCGTCACCCGGGCGCGGCACTCGCTGCTGCTGAGCAGCTCCTTCTGGGCGACGCAGTCGAAGCCGCGCCGCCCCAGCCCGTTCCTCCGGTCCCTCGCCGACGACGGCGTGCTGCCCCCACTGCCCGTGGCGAGCGAGTTCGAGGAGAACCCGCTCGACCCCGAGACCAACGAGATCGTCTGGCCGCTCGACCCCCTTGGCGGGCGCCGGGCCGCCGTCACCTGGGCGGCGGAGCAGGTGCGGTCGGCGACCCCGGACTCGGCTGGAGCCTGGGACCGCGACCTCGACCTGCTGCTCGAGGAGCGCCGTCGGCGTCTCGCGGCGAGCGAGCTGGTCGGGGTGCCGACGCGCGTACCGGCATCCCGTTTCAAAGACTTCGTGACCGACCCCGCGAGCGTTGCCGCCTCACTGCGCCGGCCGATGCCGCAGCGGCCCTATCGGGCGACGCGACTCGGCACGCTGTTCCACAGCTGGGTCGAGGAGCGCTTCGGCCTCTCCGGCGCGACCGAGGTCATCGACGCGCTCTCGATAGAAATCGATGAGGATGCCGAGACGGCCGAACTCGAACAGCTGGCGACCCTGCAGGCCACCTTCGCCGCGTCGCCGTGGGCCGCGCGCCGCCCGGTCGAGGTCGAGCGCGAGATCCACCTGCCCTTCGACGGCCGCATCGTCATCTGCAAGATCGACGCCGTCTATGCCTATTCAGACGCCGATTCTGAGGAACGTTTCGAAGTAGTCGACTGGAAGACCGGCAAGGCACCGCGGGATGCCGCCGACCTCGAGCAGAAGCAGCTGCAGCTCGCGCTCTATCGCCTCGCCTACGCGCGCTGGGCGGGCATCGACCCGTCGCTCATCGACGCGGTCTTCTACTACGTGGCCGACGACACGGTCATTCGGCCGGAGCGCCTCTACGACGAGCGGGAGCTCGTTGACCTGTGGCGCGCGGCCGTTGGCCATGAAAGCTGAGCGAGTGCCAGATTAACCGGAGCTCGCATTCCTCCGCTAGCGTCTGACGCATGACTGGAACCGCTGGCGGCGTCGCGATAGGGCTCGTGCTTGCAGCTACCCTTGTCGGCTGTGCGACGCAGAGTGCGACAGTGCCCATCGTGACCGATCACCCGTCAGTCGCTCAATCCTCTGCAACCACACCATCGGCTGAGCCGCTGCCCACGGGTCCGCCGCAGCTCTCCGATCTTGTGCTCTCGCCCGATGGGCTCGGCGCCCTCACTATCGGATCGCCGGTGTCAGAGGCAGCAGACGCCAGCACCGCCCTCGTCGTGTGGAATCCGGAGAGATGTGCCGGCGATGGAGAGTGGATGGCCAACTATCCCCCAGGCCCGGTAGTCGGTGGCACAGATGCGCCGTTCTCCTTCGCGACACAGAGCAAGACAGCGCCGATTGAACTGCTGAACGTCTGGTCGGAAGCGATCACTACCAGCGTTGGGGTCGGTGTCGGCTCCACTGCGGCGGAAGTGGTCGCGGCATATCCCGAGTCCTCCCCGCCACAAACCGTCGGCACGTCCGAGCTCTTTGTGGTCCGGGGACAGAAGAGCAACCTCGTGTTCGAGGTGGCGACGGGTTTTGTTGCCGGTGAGTCGACCTGGGAAGAGTCCGACCTCGGATCAGTGCTCAGGGCGTACGTTCTGTCGGACAGATTCGCGCCGGAGTCCCTCATTGGGATGCAGGGTGGCGCACACTGCCTGGACTGACGTGCGGTGACCGCGCCATGGGCCGCGTTGGAGAGGTCAAACCGCGAGCGACTGGCCTGCGGAGCTTGCTCAGCCAGCCAGCGGGTTCATAACGTCGTTCTCGACTGAGTCGACGATCGCACTGAGCATGCCCACCGCGTCATCGACGATCTCGGTGCTGCGGGTCTGCGTGCCGTGCAGCAGCCAGCGGGCGACGTCGAGTTCTGCGTAGAGCTTCGCGCGCTGGGCGACCTGGCGGTCGAGGGTGCCACGGGCGCGGTGGTAGGCATCGAGGGCGCTGTCGACCGCATCGGGGTCGGGAGCGGCGAGCAGCCAGGCGAGGTCGCGGGCCGGGTCGCCGACGCGCAGCTCGTGCCAGCCGAGCAGGCCGGTGACGGCATAGTCGGCGGTGAGGAACGACTCGGCGCTCAGGCTGTTGTTGATGACGGCCGGCGGGAACTGCCAGAGGTTCGAATCCTCCATGGCGCGCTCCCAGCGGCCGAGCAGCTGGGCCGGCACGAGGCCGGTCGCGGCAGCACGGTCCATGACGCTGACCGAGGCGCGCAGAGCCTCGATCGCGCTGAGCACCGGCAGGCCGGCGTCGGCGACGAACGAGGTCGGCAGGGAGTGGATCGCCGCGATCGCGCGCCCAATCGAGGCGGCAAGCCCATCCTGGCCGGCATCGAGGTGCTCGAGGCTGGCCTTGCTGCCGTAGACGAATTCGTAGACGACGGCGCGGGTGCCGTCCACCGGCACCTGGCCGACGAAGTTCGACACCGCGAAGGGAAGTCGCGAGCGGATGCCGCTGCTCAGCGCGCGCAGGGCGACGAGGTCGGCCGACTGCTCGCTCTCTGCCCGCTCGTTGCGGGGCAGCCGGATGATCCAGTGCCGCCCGTCGCGACCGGTGAGCAGGGCGGAGTCGAAGTCGTTGTCGCCGCCGGACGCGAAACTGGTCGTGACGGCTAGGTCGAGCCCCTCGACGGCCGACGTCGCGAGCGCGGCTAGAGTGAGATGGGATCTGGCCATACCAGACAGGGTAGGTCGAGCTTCCCCGCCAACCGGCGCACGCCACGCACTTCTGATGGGTCAGCGAATGTCGAAGTCTTTTCTCGCGCGCCTGCCGCTCGCGGCCAACGCCGTCGATCGCGACTACCGCTCCCGGGACAGCGATGAGCTGCTGACCGATCCGGCCACCCGCTTTCTCGTGCTCAAAGACGGCAAGGCGCTACTCGATGGCCCCGATGCCCTCGCGTTCGTGGACCGCGTCGAATCCGCTGAGAACCTCATCTACCTGGGCCGCGCCACCGAGACCGGCACCCCCTACTTCGCCGCGATCGTGGAGGACTACGAGGGCGAGTTCGGCACCCTGCGCACGCTCGGCGGCACCTTGAGCCCTCTGCACGCGACCCTGTTCGCCGAGGCGCTGGCCATGGCGAACTGGCATCGCGCCACCCCCTTCTCGCCGCTCAGCGGTGCCGCGACGACCCCCGCGAAGGGCGGCTGGGTGCTGCGCGACAGCGAGAGCGGCGCCGAACTCTTCCCTCGCACCGACATGGCGATCATCGTCGGGGTGACCGACGATCAGGATCGCCTCCTGCTCGGCTCGAACGCGCAGTGGGAGTCGCACCGCTACTCGCTGCTGGCCGGATTCGTCGAGCCGGGGGAGTCGCTCGAGGCGGCGGTCGCGCGCGAGGTCTTCGAGGAGTCCGGCATCCACGTCACCAACCCGCGCTATCTCGGGTCGCAGCCCTGGCCCTTTCCCGCGTCGCTGATGATCGGCTTTCTCGCGACCGTCGACGCTTCGAGGCAGAGCACGCTCACGCCGGACGGCGAGGAGATCCTCGACCTGCGCTGGTTCAGCCGTGACGAGCTGCACGCGGCCCTCGGCGAGATCCTGCTGCCCGGCCCGACGAGCATCGCCCGCGCCATCATCGAGGAGTGGTACGGCGGCCCCGTCGAGGTCGCTCCATGACCGACGCGGAGAGCCTGCTCGAGGGGCTCGACGAGCAGCAGCGCCAGGCCGCCGAGGCCCTGCTCGGCCCGGTCTGCATGCTCGCGGGCGCCGGCACCGGCAAGACCCGTGCCATCACGCACCGCATCGCCTACGGGGTGGCGAGCGGCGTCTACCCTCCGGGCAGGGTCATGGCGCTCACCTTCACCAGCCGGGCAGCGGGGGAGCTGCGGTCGCGGCTGCGCGGTCTCGGGGCCGCCGGTGTCACGGCGCGCACTTTTCACGCATCCGCGCTGTCGCAGCTCAACTTCTTCTGGCCGCAGGTGGTCGGCGGCACGATGCCCAAACTCATCGACAGCAAGGCCCGTCTGCTCGCGCACGCCGCCGACTCGCTGCGGCTCAAGCTCGACACCGCGACACTGCGCGACGCCGCCGCCGAGATCGAGTGGCGCAAGGTGAGCCGGCTGAGCATCGAGCAGTACGCGGACAGCGGCCGGGCGATGCCCCCGACTCTGACCATCGAGCGCAGCGCCGACCTGCAGCGCGCCTACGAGAACCTCAAAGACGAGCGCCGCCAACTGGACTTCGAAGACGTGCTGCTCGCCGCCGCGGGCATGATCGAGCTCGAGCCCCGCGTGGCCCAGCAGGTGCGCGAGCAGTACCGCTTCTTCGTCGTCGACGAGTACCAAGACGTCTCGCCCCTGCAGCACGACCTGCTCACCCTCTGGCTGGGCGAGCGCAACGACGTCTGCGTCGTCGGCGACGCCAGCCAGACGATCTACAGTTTCGCCGGCGCGAGCCCCGACTACCTGCTCGGCTTTCCGGCCGCCTACGAGGATGCGGTTGTCGTGCGCCTCGAGCAGAACTACCGCTCGACGCCGTTGATCGTCGATGCGGCCAACCGCCTCATGCGTGGTCGGCCCGGCGCCCTGTCGCTGCACTCCGTGCAGCAGGGCGGACCCGCCCCCGAGGTGCACTCAGCCCAGAACGACAGCCAGGAGGCGCGCTCGATCGCGACCGCCATCGCCGCGGAGATCGCCGGGGGCGTGCCGCCGAGCGAGATCGCCGTGCTCTACCGCATCAATGTGCAGGGCACCGCGATCGAGGCGGCTCTCGACGACGCGAATGTCAGCTACGTGCTGCGCGGCGCGACGCGGTTCTTCGACCTCAAGGAGGTCAAAGAAGCGCTCATGCTGCTCAAGGGGGCGTCGGTCACGACCGCGGCGACCGAGCCGCTCTTCAAGACGGTGAGCGACGTGCTGCGCTCCCTCGGCTGGACGCAGGAGGGCCCCGAGGTGCGCGGCGCCGTGCGCGACCGCTGGGAGAGCCTCAACGCCCTCATGCACCTCGCCGAGGAGGCCACCCCCGGCACCACCCTGCGGCAGTTCGTCGACGAGTTGTTCGAACGGCAGGCCGGCCAGCACGATCCGACCCGCGATGCGGTGACGCTGAGCACCATCCACGCGGCCAAGGGGCTCGAGTGGGACTCCGTCTACCTCATGGGCCTCACCGAGGGGATGCTGCCGATCAGCTACGCACGCACGGAGGACGCCATCGACGAGGAGCGCCGCCTGCTCTACGTCGGCGTCACCCGTGCCCGCAAGCGCCTCTGCCTCTCATGGTCGGCCCAGCAGGGGCGCAAGCCCAGCAGGTTCCTCAGCGAGGTGCAGCGGCTCGGCACCTGACAAGCTCAGGCATCCGCAGTCCGGGTGTACGAGGAAGGACCGCCGAGTCTGCATGCCAGAATCCACATCGAGCACGATCTGGTCGGATGGCGCAACACCCGACAGCACCACCCGCGCCACGATCGCCGCGACCTCGCTCGCGACCAGCTCGGTCTCGGCGGCACTTGCCCGCCCCCACAGCTGGGAGGCGATGGCCGGCCACGCCGGGTCGGCGTCGGTCGCGTGCCGCTGCAGGCAGAGCAGGCAAGCCGTGCGCCCCGGTTCGACGAGGGGGCCGATCGCGACCGACGAGTCCCCGAGGATGACGGGAAGGTGCGACACGTCACGCCGCAACCACAACCCGTGCAGCGCGGGATCGAGCACGTAGCTGCCGATGACGATGGCGAACGAGGCCTGCGCGGCCTCGGCCGCCGCGACGGTGCGGGCGAGCAGCACGGGCACGCCCTCCGCGGCGAGCAGTCCGGCGATGCGGTCGGCGAGAAGGCCGGTGCCGGCTACGACGACCGGGTCGGGGGCGGGCGGCTTCGCGCTCAGCATGACCGGTCGCAGCCGGGCGAGCAGGGCATCCACCTCGGCCGCGGAGGCTCCCGCCGACCGCGCGATCATGTCGAGACCGCTGCGTGAGATGCCCGCGCCGAGCGCGGCGATCATCTTCTCGCTCGCGAGGTCGAGGTCGTGCAGCACGACGGTCGGCCGGGTGACGCCGAACTGGAGACTGGTCGGGGTGCGCCAGACGACGGGAAGCTGCGGGTCGAGTCTCAGAACCATCCGCCCACGATGGCACGCCTCCTCGACTCAGGGGCGGAGCATCCACACGCTACGACTCGTGCGGGCGCTCCGAGCTGTCGTCGTTGAGCAGGTCTTCGATGGCCTGGTCGACGTCATCGAGCTGGGGCGTGCCCGCCGTGAGTCGCGCGAGCAGGGCCGTCGGATCGGTCACGTCGTCGGCGGTGGGAACGACGTCGGGATGCTGCCAGAGTGCGTCGCGGGCGTCGGCGCCCACCGCATCCGTGATCTTCTGCCACATGGCGGCAGCCTCACGCAGGCGGCGCGGCCGCAGCTCCAGGCCGACCAGCGTCGCGAAGGCGGACTCGGCCGGCCCGCCCGACGCGCGGCGGCGGCGCACTGTCTCGGCGATCGCGCTGCTCTTCGGCAGCCGCGAGGTCGCCTCGGCGGTAACGACGTCGACCCACCCCTCGACGAGCGCGAGCTGCGTCTCGAGGCGGGCGAGGGCGGCAAGCTGCTCGTCGGACTTTGGAGGGATGAGCGCGCCGCTCGTCAGGGCGGCGCGAAGCTCTTCGGGGTTCGACGGGTCGAGGTCGCCGGCGAGCTCCTCGAGGCGGTCGGTGTCGATGCGGATGCCGTGGGCGAACTCGGTGATCGCCGACATCAGCTGCAGCCGCAGCCACTTCGCATGGCGGAACAGGCGCGCGTGGGCGAGCTCGCGCACCGCGAGGTAGAGCTGCACCTGGTCGATGGGGATGTCGAGGCCGGCCCCGAAGGCGGCCACGTTCTGCGGGATCATCGCCGCCTGGTTCTCGTCGGTCGATCCCAGCAGCGGGATGCCGATGTCGCCACCGCTGACGACCTCGCTGGCGAGCTGCCCGACGACCTGCCCGAGCTGCATGGCGAAGAGGGTGCCGCCGACGTTGCGCATGAGCTGGCCGGCGTTGGCCATCATGCCCTCTAGGTCGTCGCCGGCCTGCTCCTGGATCACACCGGTGAGGGCATCGGCGATGCTGCCGGCCACGGGCTCGGCGAGCTGGGTCCAGATCGGCATGGTGAGGGTGACCCACTCGGTGCGGCTGATGAGCCGCGGTGCCGCGGTGAGCTCCGAGATCTGGGTGGCCTCGGCGAGCCAGAGGGACGCCACGTGGAAGGCCTGCTCGAGCTGCGATCGCTCGGCGGGCAGTGAGACGACGCTCGAGCGCTGGGCGAGCCCGGTGGCCTGCTCGAGGGCGAGCCCCCAGTTGACACCCTCGCCGCTCGACTGCAGCGCGTTCTGCAACTGGCTGATCAGTTGGGCGACCATCTCGGGGTCGTTGGGGAGGCCTGCGGCGCTGGCGAGCTTGGCCGGGTCGATGTCGCCGTTGCCGGAGAGGAACTGCTGCAGCATGTCCCGCAGATCGTCGTCGGGTTCGTCGCGCGGCTCGTCGTCCATGCGTTCAACGGTAGTCCTCCGCAAACCGCGCCCGCTGGCTTTTCACCTAGGCTGGAGCCCGGTGCTGTGCGCCTGTGGCGAACAGTGAACCAACCCGGCTTCAACGAAGGATGACCCGTGGCTTCCTACCGCTACGACGATGACCCGGCGCCGCGACGGCGCAGCCTCGCAGGCGGCTGGATTTTCTGGGGCCTGCTCGCGATCGTCTCGATCGTCGTCGTCGGAACGTCCTTCGTTCCCTCGGACTACGTCATCGAGCGTCCAGGCGAGGAGACGCCCGACGTGCTGGGCACGATCGAGATCGACGGCAGCCCGGTCTCGCTGATCGACATCCCCTCACAGACCACGTACCCGACGACCGGCTCGCTGCACATGCTCACCGTCTCGACGATCGGCAACCGCGAACGGCAACCCTCGTGGTTCCAGGTGTTCCAGGCGTGGATCGACCCGACCCAGGAGATCGTGCCGCTCGACGAGGCCTTCCCCGACGGCCAGACCACCGAGCAGTCACAAGACCTGTCGGCGGCGATGATGGCGCAGTCGCAGCAGTCCGCAATCGCGGCCGCGCTGTCGGCTACCGGATACGACTACGAGACGACCGTGTCGGTCGGCGCGCTCGCCAAGGACGGCCCCTCCGCCGACCTGCTCGAGGTGGGCGACGTCATCACCGCCGTGAATGCCAAGCCGGTCGACGACCCGGTGGGCCTGCGCGCGCTCATCGCGGAGTCCGGCGCCGACAAGCCCCTCACGGTCACCGTCACGCGCAAGGGCGCACAGGTCGACGTGGTGATCACTCCGGTTCTCGGCACCGGCGACGACCCGCAGCCGGTCATCGGCATCGAGGCCGCGACGAACTTCGTCTTCCCCTTCGAGGTCAGCATCGAGCAGGGCGATATCGGGGGGCCGAGCGCCGGCCAGATCTTCGCCCTCGGCATCATCGACAAGCTCACACCGGGGGCCCTCGTCGACGGCCTCGCAGTGGCCGGGACCGGCACCATCACGCCGACGGGCGAGATCGGGCCGATCGGCGGGATCACCCAGAAGCTCTACGGCGCCGACCGCGCGGGGGCGCACATCTTTCTCGCGCCGCTGTCGAACTGCGCGGACATCGCGGCCGGCTCCGTGCCCGACGGCATGGACATCTATGCGGTGAGCACCCTCGCCGACTCCCTCTACGTACTCAACACCCTGACGAGCGGAGCGAGCAGCGGCATGCTGCCCCGCTGCCCGGTCAGCTAACCGCAGGCATTTCCCCAGTTGCGACCACTTAAGATGTGATCGACCGCCAACAACAGCCAGGAGCGATCGCGTGACCACCACTGCCCAGCAGCCCGCCAACCGAACGAGGATTGCCCTCACGATCACCGCCGTCATTGTTGCCGCGCTCGTCATCGTGTTCTTCCTCTTCTCCAGCCTGTACGCCGACGTGCTCTGGTTCGACCAGCTCGGCTTCCTCAACGTGCTCACCACGCAGTGGACGGCGACCGCTGCCATGTTCCTCGTGGGCTTCTTCGGCATGGCGATCCCGGTGTGGGTGAGTGTCGAGGTTGCGTTCCGCGCCCGGCCCGTCTACGCCAAGCTCAACTCGCAGCTCGACCGCTACCAGCAGGTGATCGAGCCGCTTCGCCGCCTGGCGATGTTCGGCATCCCCGTCGTTCTCGGCGTCTTCGCCGGCGTCTCGGCCTCGACCCGCTGGCCCATCGTTCTGCAGTACCTCAACCGCACGAGCTTCGGAACGGTCGACCCGCAGTTCGGCCTCGACATCTCGTTCTACGTCTTCGAGCTGCCCTTCTACGTCGGCGTCGTCGGCTTCGCCTCCGCGGTCGTGCTCATCGCCGGCCTCGCGACGCTCGCCACCACCTACCTGTACGGCGCCATCCGTGTCACGGGCCGCGAGGTGCGCATCTCGCGCTCCGCACGCGTGCAGCTCGCGGTGATCGCTGCGATCTACATCGCACTCTGGGCAGTGACCATCTGGCTCGACCAGTACACCACCCTCGTGCAAGAGAGCGCCGGCTTCCTCACGACGGGCGCGGGCTTCGCTGAGGCGAACGCGCTCATCCCGGGTCGCGCGATCCTCGCGGCGATCGCCGGCCTCATCGCGCTGCTCTTCGTCGTCACGGCCATCATCGGCCGCTGGCGCATCTCGATCATCGGCACGGCCCTGCTGCTCGTCAGCGGCATCGTCGTCGGCGGAATCTACCCCTGGGTGATCCAGCGCTTCCAGGTCGAGCCGAACGCGAAGACCCTCGAGTCGGAGTACATCGACCGCAGCATCAGCGCCACGCGCGACGCCTACGGCGTCTCCGACCTGCAGACCATCCCCTACAACGCCACGACGGATGCCGAGGCCGGCGCTCTGCGCGAAGACGCCGAGACGACGGCCAACATCCGCATCATCGACCCCGCGCTCGTCTCCGACAGCTTCGCCCAGCTCGAGCGCTTCAAGCAGTACTACCAGTTCGTGCCGCACCTCGACGTCGACCGCTACAAGATCGACGGCAAGACGCAGGACACGGTGCTCGCCGTGCGCGAGCTCGACCAGGCCGGCCTCGGCGACTCCCGCAGCTGGTACAACGACACCCTCGTCTACACCCACGGCTATGGCCTCGTCGCCGCCTTCGGCAACCAGCGCACCTCCGACGGCCAGCCGGTCTTCCTCGAATCGGGAATTCCCAGCAGCGGATCCCTGGGCGACTTCGAGCCCCGCATCTACTTCGGCGAGGAATCGCCCGGCTACTCGATCGTCGGCGCCCCCGCGGGCAACAAGGCCATCGAGCTGGACTACCCGTCGGGCGACGACGAGCAGGACTCCACCTCGAACAAGACGACCACCTTCGAGGGCGACGGCGGGCCCGTGCTCGACAACGCATTCAAGAAGCTCGTCTACGCGATCAAGTTCCAGTCGGAGCAGATCTTCCTCAGCGACGGCGTGACCGACAAGTCGCAGATCCTCTATGAGCGCGACCCGATCGACCGCGTCGCGAAGGTCGCGCCGTACCTGACCCTCGACAGCGACACCTACCCGGCTGTCGTCGACGGAGAGGTCGTCTGGATCGTCGACGGCTACACGACGACGGCGAACTACCCGTACTCGCACGTCGAGCAGCTCTCGAGCGCGATCGCCGACACCTACACGCAGGCGCCGGCCTATGCGATCGACGACATCAACTACATCCGCAACTCGGTGAAGGCGACCGTCAACGCCTACGACGGCAGTGTCACGCTGTACGCGTGGGACGACAAGGACCCGATCCTGCAGACCTGGCAGAAGATCTTCCCGTCGACTCTCAAGTCGGCCGACGAGATGAGCGACGACCTCAAGGCGCACGTGCGCTACCCGGCCGACATGTTCAAGGTGCAGCGGGCCATCCTCGGCTCGTACCACGTGACGGACGCCGCGAGCTTCTACTCGAGCGACGACCAGTGGGTCACTCCGAACGAGCCGACCGCGACGAGCACGGCGTCACCGACTCTGCAGCCGCCGTACTACCTGACCATGCAGGTGCCGGGAACGGATACGCCCGCCTTCACGCTGTACACGACCTACATCCCGCGGGCGAGTGCGAACTCGTCGTCGAGCATCCTCAACGGATACCTGACCGCGAATTCCGACTACGGCGACGACTACGGCAAGCTGACGCTGCTCGAGCTGCCCAGCCAGGACACCGTGCCCGGCCCCGGCCAGATCCAGGCGAACTTCTCGTCGAACACCGTTGTGGCCAACCAGCTCGCACTGCTGCGCCAGGGTGACACGAGCGTCAAGCTCGGCAACCTGCTGACGCTGCCGGTCGGCGGCGGACTGCTCTATGTGCAGCCGGTCTACGTGCAGGCGACCGGTGAGACGAGCTTCCCGCTGCTGCGCAAGGTGCTTGTGGCCTTCGGCGACCAGATCGCCTTCGAGGACACCCTCGACGAGGCCCTCGACCAGCTATTCGGCGGCGACTCGGGCGCCCAGGCGGGCGACGGAGGAACGGTGACCACGCCGGATCCCACCGACAGCGGTACGCCGACGCCCACGCCGACGGACACCGCGACGCCGACGCCGACCGATCCCGCTGCGGACTCGGAGCTCGCCGCCGCCCTCGCCGACGCCAAGGCGGCGCTCGCCGAGCGCACCGCGGCGTACGCCGCCAACGACCTGGTCGCGGCGGCGCAAGCGGACAAGAAGCTGGTCGACGCGCTCACCCGGGCGCTGGCCGCCAGCGAATAGCGATGACCGACCTCTCCGGGGGCGAGTGGCTCGACGCCAACCGCGCCCAGTGGGACGAGCGTGTCGCCGTGCACCTCGCGAGCGACTTCTATGACCAGTCGAAGCTGCGCGCGGGGCAGGGGGAGCTGTACTCGATTGAGGAGGGCGAGCTCGCCCACGTCTTTCCCGAGGGGTGGGAGGGCAAGCGGGTGCTGCACCTGCAGTGCCACTTCGGCGCGGACACCCTCGTACTCGCCCAGCGCGGGGCCACTGTCGTCGGCATCGATTTCTCGAAGCCGGCGGTGCTCGCGGCCCGCGCACTCGCCAGTGAGATCGGGCTCGCCGACCGTGCGCGTTTCGTGCACGCCAACGTGTACGACGCGAGGCACGTCTTGCCGGAGCCGGAGTCCTTCGACGTCGTCTACACGACCTGGGGCACGATCGGCTGGCTGCCCGACGTCGCGGAGTGGGCGCGCATCATCGCCTGGTTCCTCAAGCCCGGGGGGCGGCTGTATTTCGCCGACGGGCATCCAACCGCTTTCATGCTGGATGACGTGGCGAGCGACGGCTCCACGAGAATCGCCTACCCCTATGACACCGACGGCGTGGCCGACGTCGTCACCGACACCGCCGACTACGCGGACGAGACCGCGATCCTCTCGGCCGCCACCTCGTTCGAGTGGATGCACCCGCTGGGCCAGACTCTCACCGCGCTCATCGACGCCGGGCTGACCATCGAGTTCGTGCACGAGCACTACGAGGTGCCGTGGCGCATGTTCCCGTCGGTCGTTTCGACGAGCCCGGGTCTGTTCGGCCTGCCGGGCAAGAAGTGGGTGCCACTGGCGATCAGCCTCTCGGCGCTGCGCGATCAGGGATAGAGCAGAGTCTCGCCGGACGAGATGAAGATGCCGGTGATCTTGTCGTCGGTCGTCTGCACCGAGACGACGAAGGGGTCCGTGTCGCTCGAGAGCAGCACGAAGGCTCCGTCGGGGAAGTAGTCGGCATAGAAGCCGGTGCGGTAGTCGGCGATCAGCGAGTCCGTTGCGCGAGCCCACGGACCCGTCGCGCTGAGCAGGTAGTCGAGGCCCGCGATCGTCTCGATCGGCGTCTGCGGGCCGCAGCACTCGCTCGCCGCGATGATGAAGGTGTTGGGATTCGCGAGGTATCCCTCAAGCGCAGCAGTGTTGCCGCTGCTGATGGCCGCCTCGATGTTGTCGTAGTCGTCGCCGGTGAGCCCGGTGGGCTCGGCGGGTGCCGCCGTCGTCTCCTCCGGCTCCGGGGTCACGCTCTCGACGGGCGTCACCGAGTCGTCGGTGGGCGGTGCGGCCGGTGTGCCCGGCGTGCATCCGGCCAGGCAGAGAACGATAAGTGCGGCGGCGACCGAGCGGGGAATTCTCATGCGCCGACCCTAGCGGCAGGAGAGCTACGTGTGCAGTACAGATCCGATGCGGATGAGGTTGTTGTCGGGGTCGAAGAGGGCGAACTCCCGCTTGTTCCAGACATGGTCGAGCGGACGGGTGACCCGGGCGAGCGAGGCTCCCGCCTTCCACGCCGCCTGCAGCTGCCTGGTTGTGCGCGCCGGCAAGCCGTCGTCGCCGAGGGCCTGCGGCACAATCCCGCTCGCGACGATCGACTCGTAGACCGCGTCGGCATCAGGCACGGTGAGGTAGGCCATGCTCGCGCTGGTGAAGGGGTCGAGCCCGTCGGTCAGGCTGTAGTCGATCGAGATCCCGTCGCGGGTCTCGCCGGGGTAGACCCAGGCGTAGCCCTCGTCGTCCTCCCAGACGGCTGTGGTGAAGCCGAGCGCAGCCCAGAAGTCGACGGTGCGCTCGATGGACGCGGTCGGCAGGATGGGCTCGGCGCGGCCGGCCCAGAGCTGCCCAACGTGCCCTGCATCCATGGGAGTAAATCTACTGTGCTAGGCTTGATTCTTGTGCCGCGGGGTGGAGCAGTTCGGTAGCTCGCTGGGCTCATAACCCAGAGGTCGCAGGTTCAAATCCTGTCCCCGCAACAGATGTGCTTGCTAGAAGCACGATCACAGTCCCGGTCAGTTCGCTGGCCGGGACTTTTTTCTTTGCCTAGCGGGCGAAGAACTCCCAGATCACCTCTGTCGCGTCGATCGCCGTCGAGACGGCGTCGGGGTCGGCGACCCGCGTGCCCTGTGCTCCCGGCCACTGGTGGCCCGCGTCCGCGATGGTGATGAGGGTCACCTCCCGATCATCGGAGCAGAGCGCCGTGCTCGTCGTCACCGGTGCCGCCTCGGTCACGGTGGGCTCGGCGCAGCCGTCGGCCGTGCGCCAGAGCGCGATCGCGTCCTCGACCGCGACGCCGTCGACCCGGGTCGCCCCGCTGCCCGTCTCGCCGTCGTATCGAACCCGTTCGTCCTGCAGCCCGTGGATATGCAGCACCGAGGCAGGGTGCGGGTCGTCGCACGCGGTCACGATCGTCCCAGACACGGGAGCGATCGCGGCGAAGACGTCGGTATCGCAGGCGAGGCGATACGCCATCATGGCGCCGTTGGACATACCGGTCGCGAAGGTGCGCTCGGGGGCGATGCCGAACTCGGCCTGCAGGGTAGTGACCACTGCGGTGATGAAGGCCACGTCATCCACGTCTTTCTTGGCGGGGGAGCCGCAGCAGCTGCCCGCGTTCCAGGCCGCCCCATCGCCGTCGGGATACGCCACGACAAAGCCCGCGCGGTCGGCGAGCTCATCCCAGCCGTAGGCGGACTCGGCCTGCGCCGCGCTGCCGAAGCCGCCATGGAGCATCACCACGAGGCTCGGATCGGGTGCCACGTCGCGGGGCACGTGCACGTTGTAGCTGCGCTCGGCACCGTCGACCTGGATCTGGCGAGTCTCGCCCGCCGCGTCTCGCCCGCCGACCGCAGCGCAG
>JAAFHU010000029.1:0-5783 GCA_013297645.1 Actinomycetota bacterium | reverse complement strand
GCCGCTGAGCACGAGCGTCATCGCAACGAGAATGGCAGGGAGTGCGATTGCGCGTTTCATAGGGACAGGATCTCGAAAGTTGCAGGCCGTCGCGTACGCCTGCGCGAGTATTCTGCTCTGCTCCCGGTGGCGGCCGCCACGCAGCGCTAGTCGATGACGCCGCCGCAGGCAAGAGGGCGCTGCGGGTTCCGGCCGCCAACTACGCTGAGGCAACTGACCCCGAGGAGACCCCCATGGCCGCACTGTCCCGTTCCCGTCGATCGACTACTGGCATCGCCTTCATCGTGGGTGGAGCACTCATGCTGCTGGGCATTGTGCTCGGCTATGCAGCCGTCAACGTCGGCGGACTCATCACCTTCCTGGCGAACGCTGCCGTCGCCGTCGGCTTCGTCATACTCGCCCTGGGCTCCGTCGCCAACCGCGTCGCCCAGATCGCGCTCTTCATAGCGGCTGCCGGATGGGCACTCATGGCGCTCGGCGCTGTCGTCGCTATGCCCGGTGGCATCTGGACCCTCGCCGCGGTCGCCGCAGCGATCGGCGGCGTCGTTGGCGCTGTCGTGCTGTACCGGGGCAAGGAGATCACCGACCGCTCGGCGATCGTGTTCATCGTGACGACCGCTCTCGCTGCGCTGATCCTGCTCGCCGCCGTAGCCGCGGTCTCGCTCGGCGCTCTCGCCATCGTTCTCGCTGTCGCCCTCGCTGCCGGCTTCATCATCACCGGGCTGCTCTTTCGCGAGGTCATCGCCAACCGCTAGTCGTCGATGACGTGTACGAGCTCCTCGATGAACGAGCCAAAGTCGTCCGACTTGCGGATCAGCTCGAGCACCTGCCCGCGCTCACTGAACACGTCGACGATCTGGTCGAAGACGGTCTGAAAAGAGGCGCGGCCGCTCGATGAGAAGGCGATGAGCGCGATCACGTTGACGCGGTTCTCGCCCCAGGGCATCGGCGCCTCGTTGACCGCGATGGCGATCGACGTGCGCGAGGCGGTCATCGCCATGGCGTGGGGCACGGCGATGGTGTCGGTGAAGGCGGTCGACGAGAGCAGTTCGCGCTCGATCGCGCCGTCCACATAGCTCTCGTCGATGACGCCGCGATCGACCATGAGGGCGCCGAGGGTGCGGATCATGTCGATCTCGTCGTTCGCGGCCACATTCCGCAGAAAGAGGTTCTCGTCGAAATAGAGCAGCAAGTCGTCTTTGATCTGGGCGCGCCGCTTGTGGCGACGCAGCCGCGAGATCGCCTTGCGAATCGACTCGACATCCGCCTCGGTCAGGAAGGGCTGGATGACGACCACGTTCTCGGCGAAGGCCCGGTCGGTGATGGTGGTGAGCACGAGGTCCGTCGCGAAGTCGTCCCAGTCCACATCGGTGCGGGTGACGACGACCTCGACCGACACTTCAGTGCCGAGGGCCGCTTCCACCTTCTGCCGCAGCACCTGGTGCAGGTCGTAGTAGCCGGGCAGCACGATGGCGACGCTCACCCGCTCCTCGCGGCGCGACTGCCGCTCGAGGTGGCTGCCGAGGTGCAGGGCGAGGTACGAGATCTCGTCATCGTTGATGGTGATCGAGCGCTCGCGCTGGATGAGGCTGGCCATGAACACCGCAACGTCGTAGATCATCGGGTAGCTGGTCTTTATCGACCGGCCGAGGGGGTTGCGCGAGTACGAGTTGTCGTTGGCGCGGGCCACGAGGTTGCCGAGGTGCAGGGACAACCGCACCATGAAGGCCTCGTCGTCGAGGTCGACCAGGTACTCCTGGGCGACCTGCTGCACAATGCGCCGCACGGTCGCCAGGTCGTCGGGCACGACGTGGTCGTCGATGACCGCCTGCACCGCCTGGCCCTTGCCCTGGGTGATGACGCGGGTGGTGAGCAGCTTGGCGATGTACTCGAGGTCGGCCGCCTCGAGTTCGACCGAGAAGTGCTGGCGCACGAGCCCGGCGAGCGAGACGGTGATGTCGTCGAGGGTGGCGGGCGCGCCCGCGAGCGGGCGGTGCTGGCCCGCGCGCTCGACCGCTATCGCCACGTGCAGCAGCACGGAGTTGACCCCGTACTCGTTGACGAAGTAGCCCTGCGAGTCGAGCATCGCGATGAGGTCGGTCTTGAAGGGGCGCAGACCGTCGTGGGCGAACTCGCTCTCCATCTCGAGAAAGCCCTGCGCGCTCTCGGTGCGGAACAGCCGGCTGAGCAGGCGGCGGTGGTCGGCCTCGCTGCCGGCGAGGGTCACCCGGCTGCCGCTGCGAGTGAGGGCAAGGCCGGCCTCTTCGCCGAGGGCCTTGACCTTGCGCAGGTCGTTCTCGATGGTCGACTCGCTGACATAGAGGCTGTCGGCGAGCTCGTGGATGTCGAGGCCGCCCGGCGCCTCGGTGAGCCGGCGGGCGAGATGGTGCACGCGGTCCCGCGGGGTGTCGGCGTGGCCGTCGCGAGTGCGGTTGCCGCTCTTGAAGGTGGCGTAGGCCTCGCGATTCAGACGGTATCCGCTCGTTGACGCCGCGATGATCTGCAGGGGCTGCGCGGCCGCCTTGGCCGCCGTGACATAGCTGCGCACACTGCGCGTCGTGACGCCCAGTTGGTCGGCGAGCTCACCGGCGGTAACCCACCCGTCGGTCTGCGACAGGTAGTCAAGCAGGCGCTCATACTTATCGCTCATCCCGGCCCACTTTGCCACGTTCCTCTCTCGAGCGGGAGTTTCCGCCCCTGCGGAAGGAGGTCTGCTGGCACCGCGGCGCGCAACACAAGAGAGTGGAGGAGCACGCCAGCACCACCCAAGGAACGCAAGGAGGCGATCCCCATGCACTCAGTCCTGATTGTTTGCGGTGCCGGCGCGTCCTCGACTTTCCTCGCGAGCCGCATGCGCTCGATCGCCCAGGCCCGCGGACTCGCCCTGTCCGTCTCCGCTTCCAGCGACACCGAGGTCCGCCCCCGCCTGCACACCACGAGCGTGCTGCTCGTGGGCCCGCACCTTGAGCCCTCTTTCGCGTCGCTCGAGGCCGAGGCGGCCGCCTTCGGCATTCCCGCAGCCCTGCTGCCCCAGACCGCGTTCGGCCCGGGAGGAGCGGAGCACGCCATCGACATCGTCGGCAGCCTCGTGTCCCTCGGGTCGGCGCCCACCTCCTCCACTGGATCGAACTAAGGAAACTCATGGCCACTCGCACTGTCACCGTCGCATCCGCCCACGGACTGCACGCCCGCCCCGCCTCGCTCTTCGTGCAGGCGGTCGCGAGCAGCGGCCTCGCCGTCGAGCTGAGCAAGGGTGACAAGACGCTCAACGCCGCGAGCATTCTCGGAGTCATCTCGCTCGGCATCGAGCACGGCGACACCGTCACCCTGACCGCCGAGGGCGACAACGCCGAGGCCGTGCTCGACCAGCTCGCCGAGATCATCACGACCGACCAGGACGCCTAAGGTGCCAACTCTGACCGGGGTCGGAATCGGTCGCGGGCTCGCGATCGGCGAGGTCCTGCGCATGCCCGACCCGCTGCCCGAACCATCGGATGCGGCCAGCCAGACGACCCCGGACGCCGAGAAGGTGCGCGCCGCCGGCAGCCTCGCCGCAACGGCCGCCGACATCCGCCTGCGCGGAGGTCGCGCCGGCGGCGCGGCCAAGGACGTGCTCGAGGCCCAGGCCTTCATGGCCGAGGACCCGACCCTCAAAGACGACGTCGACAAGCGCATCGACGCCGGCAAGACCGCCGAGCGCGCGGTCTTCGAGGCCTTCGCCGCCTTCCGCGACCTGCTCGTGAGCATGGGCGGCTACATGGGGGAGCGGGCGACCGACCTCAACGACGTCAGCCAGCGCGTCGTCGCCCACCTGCAGGGCGTCGCCGCCCCCGGCGTGCCGACCCCCGACCACCCCTTCATCCTCGTGGCCCGCGACCTCGCCCCGGCGGACACCGCCCTACTCGACCTCTCCACGGTGCTCGCGCTGATCACGAGCGACGGCGGCCCGACCTCACACACGGCGATCCTCGCCCGCGAGAAGTCGATCGTCGCGGTCGTGGGCGCCGTGGGCGCGCTCGAGCTCAGCGACGGGCAGACCGTTATCGTCGACGCCACCACCGGTGCCGTCACCGTTGACCCGAGCGACGCCGAGCGCGCCGCCGCAGAGACGACCCTGGCCGACCGGGCCGCTGCAAAGGACGTTCCGGTCGGTCCAGGGGCACTCGCCGACGGCACCCCGGTGCCGCTGCTCGCCAACCTCGGCACCGTGGACAAGCTCGACGAGGCGGTCGAGAAGGGCGCGGAGGGCGTCGGGCTGTTCCGCACCGAGTTCCTCTTCCTCGACTCGGAGAAGGCGCCCACGGTCGCCGACCAGCAGGCGAAGTACTCCGCGCTGTTCGCGGCCTTCCCCGGCAAGAAGGTCGTCGTGCGCGCACTCGACGCCGGCGCAGACAAGCCGCTGAGCTTTCTCAACGACGAGCCGGAGGAGAACCCGGCGCTGGGCCTTCGCGGCCTGCGCGCGCTGAGGGCCAACGAGCCGATCCTGCGCGACCAGCTCACCGCCATCGCCTCCGCTGCAGCAGAGAACGAGGCGGATGCCTGGGTCATGGCCCCGATGGTGAGCACCGTCGAAGAGACCCGCTACTTCACCCGCCTCGCCAAGGAGCTCGGCGTGAAGACCGCCGGCGTCATGATCGAGGTGCCCGCCGCGGCGCTTCTCGCCGACCGCATCCTTGCCGACACCGACTTCGCGTCGATCGGCACCAATGACCTCACGCAGTACACCCTCGCGGCCGACCGGCTGCTGGGCTCCGTTGCCTCCTTCCAGGACCCATGGCACCCAGCGGTGCTACGGCTCGTTGGCGAGGTCGGCAAGGCGGGCGCAGCAGCGGGCAAGCCGGTGGGAATCTGCGGAGAGGCCGCGGCAGACCCCCTGCTCGCGGTCGTGCTCGTCGGGCTGGGGGCGACATCGCTGTCGATGTCTCCCGCGGCACTCGCCGACGTGCGCGCAGAGCTTGCCCGCTTCACCCTGAAGCAGGCTAAACAATTCGCCGAACTAGCACTCTCGGCAAATAGCGCCGTCGAAGCCCGCCTTGCGGTCATCGACGCCGCGACACCTAACAAAACAACACCCACAGAATCGGAGAAATAATGACGACGACGTCAGCAACACAGACGGGCGGAGGTGCTCGTGTCGGTGTCCAGAAGTTCGGAACCTTCATCAGCAACATGGTTCTGCCCAACATCGCGGCCTTTATCGCGTGGGGCCTGATCACTGCCTTCTTCATCCCCACCGGATGGACGCCGAATGAGAGCCTCGCATCGCTCGTCGGCCCGATGATCACCTACCTCCTGCCGCTCCTCATCGCCAACACCGGTGGCCGCATGGTCTACGGCGTGCGCGGTGGCGTCATCGGAACGATTGCGACGATGGGCGTCATCGTCGGAGCCGGCATCCCGATGTTCCTCGGCGCAATGATCATGGGACCGGGCGCAGCCTGGATCATGAAGCAGGTCGACAAGCTCTGGGCCGGCAAGGTCAAGGCAGGATTCGAGATGCTCATCGACAACTTCTCCGGAGGTATCGTCGGTGCTCTTCTCGCCCTGTTCGGCTGGTGGGCCATTGCCCCCGCCGTGACCGCACTCAGCAACTTCCTCGAGGGCGTCGTCAACTTCCTGGTGACCAACGGCCTGCTGCCCATCGCGAGCATCTTCGTTGAGCCCGGCAAGATCCTGTTCCTCAACAACGCGATCAACCACGGTGTGTTCACGCCGCTCGGAACCATCGCCGCGGAGAAGGACGGCCAGTCGATCCTCTTCCTCATCGAGGCGAACCCCGGCCC
>JAAFHU010000028.1 GCA_013297645.1 Actinomycetota bacterium | reverse complement strand
CTGTCTGAGGTGACCGCCGCGACCGACACGGCCCCAGAGTTGACCACGTCGTATGCCTACTCTGCGTCAGGCGCGCTCGACGCGGTGACGAGCTCCGACTACTCGGTGGCCTACGCCACAGACGGGCGAGGGCTTCGTCAGTCTCGCACCGAGGGTGGCACTACCGAGCAGTTCGCGTGGTCCACCGCCGGCGGGTTGCCCCTGCTGCTCGCCGACGGGGGTCATGAGTATGTGTACGGCTCGTCGATAACGCCGCTGGCGCAGGTCGACACGGCCTCGGGCGATGTTCAGTACCTGGGTGCCGATCTGCTCGGCACTCCTCGGGTGATTACAGACGCATCTGGCGTGGTTGTCGCCACTGACAGTTACGACGCGTTCGGCAACCGGGTGGCCCACACCGGCGCGGCGTCGAGTGCGTTTGGGTTCACGGGCAACTGGACGGATGCGTCGACGGGCCTGGTTCACCTGCGGGCACGCGACTACGACCCGGCGACGGGGCAGTTCTTGACGGTGGACCCGGCGGTGGACTCGACGAGGCAGCCCTACGCGTACACCGGCAACAGCCCGGTGGGGCGCACCGACCCGACGGGCCTGGATCCGTTCGGCGACTTGTTGAAAGACGTGCAGAACGGCCTCGAGGATGTCGCGGCGGGGGCGCTGGGCTTCGTCGACGAGCTGACCGGGGGCGTCTCGACGGCGATCATTGAGCAGCTGGTGCCGGGGGCGGGCTGCTTCATCGCCGAGCACCAGGAGGCGTTCCAGGCGGGCCAGGTCGTGGCAGTGGTGACCGAGGTGGTGGTGGCGGTGGCCTCGATCGTGGTGAGCATGGGCGCCAGCACCGGGGTCGTGGTCGCCGCGGCGGCGGCGAAGATCGCGATCAAGGCCACCGCGAAGGCGCTGGTGGCGGGGGTGAAACGGGCACTTAGATTCGTCGCCGAAAGAGTTGCAGTCCGCGGGGGCGCGAGGACTGCGGGGCAAGGTATGGAAGAGGTTGCCCGAGGGGGCGTCTATACCTTGCGCAACGAAAGCGGTTCGGTCGTCCGGACCGGCATGGCTAGGGATCTTCGTTCCAGAGAAGCGGACCACCTAAGAGACCCAGAGTTGGGCGGCTTCAGATTCCAAACCGAGTATCGGAGTGATGTCTACGCAGAGCGCCGAGGCTTGGAGCAGGTGTTGTACGAGCGGCACCCTGAGGCGACTCGGGCCAACGGTGGCTTCAACAAGCAACGCCCGATCGACCCGTCAAACTCCAACTGGGTGACCTATATGGGCGCCGCATTCGACTACCTAGTTAGGCTGGCACCATGACCAATCAAGTGCCCGATCCCGGCGACTGGTTCAGTCTCAGACTGTCCAATGGTCAATTCGCGCACGGTCTAGCCACTCGAACCCACAAGAGGATTTACGGCCTTGGCTATTTCTTCGGGCCGGCGACCGACGTTCCAATGGATCCGGCGGACCTTTCGCGTGCACATGCTGAGTCTGCAGTCCTCATTGGCAAATTTGGCTTTCTGGGCTTCAAGACGCTCGATTGGCAGGTTCTCGGACATGATTCGTCATGGCGCGAAGAGGATTGGCCCATTCCACAGTTCGTGAGGCACGAAGAGCTAACCGGCAAGACCTACTTGGTTACCTACGACTCGGGCATTTACGGTCCCGTCAAGGAAACGCTTGTGCCGCCAGGGCACGCAGCGATCGGGCCAGAGGACGGGGCGATGGGGCACGGGTTCGTGGTGGCCCGAGTTTCTCGACTCCTGGGAGTGTGAGGGGCTAGCCCTCAGCCTCTTCGTCCGACACCGCTGACGTGGGCTTAGCCGCAAGCGATGCCAGGGCCGCGTCCCGCTGTCGCCGGAAGAACAGGTACGACACGGTGAACCCGAGCACGGCAGCGATGAGCGCAGATAGCCAGGGCGTGATTGCGAAGACCCCGTAGAGCAGGGCGAAGACGGCGGCGAAGATTCCCACGCGAATGAGCGTGTAGGTGATCCAGGGTTTCACGCGCTCAGTCTAGGTCGAGCTGCGGCGCGTAGAATCTGTGCATGACCCGGCTCTACGTGATTGGCATCGTGATCGCCGTTGCGCTGATCATCTTCACCTTCGTCGACATCGCGCTTACCGAGTCCCGTCGCATCCGCGGGGTGCCCAAGGGCTTCTGGTTCTTCATCGCCCTGCTTCCCTTTCTCGGCACCATCCTGTGGTTCGCGGTCGGCAAGGAGCCGGCCCGCGCGACCCGGTATGTCGCACCCGATGACGACCCGAGTTTTCTGAAGAACATCCGCCGCGACGAGGAGCAGGATGAGCGCATCCGCCAGCTCGAAGAGGAGCTCGCCCAGCTCGACGCGGATGACGATTCAGATGATGACACCAAGAAGCGCTAGCTCCGAATTCGCGTTCGCCCTGCTGGCCGGATTCGTCGGCGCCGGAGTACGCGATGTCGTGCTCAGCCCGGGGTCGCGATCGCAAGCGCTCGCGCTCGCGGCGGCCGCCCTCGAGAAGCAGGGCAGCATCCGCCTGCGTGTTCGCATCGACGAGCGGGTCGGCGGCTTCGTCGCTCTCGGACTCGCTGTCGAGACCCGCAGCCCCGTGCTCATCATCACCACGAGCGGCACCGCCGTGGCCAACCTGCACCCCGCGCTGCTCGAGGCGCACCATTCGGGTGTGCCCCTCGTCGTTCTCAGCAGCGACCGCCCCGAAGAACTGCGCGGCATCGGCAGCAACCAGACGACCGACCAGCCCGGCATCTTCGGTACCGCCGTTCGAAAAGTGTGGGATGTCGCCGCCCCCACCGGGGAACCCGGCGAATCAGAGAGCGCGGCCGCGATCGCGCGCGAGGCCGTTCTGGCAGCGCAGGCCGGACCAGTGCAGGTCAACCTGGCGTTCCGCGAGCCGCTGTCGTCATCGGTGATTGAGCCTGTCGAAATCACGCCGGCGCCGGTCGAGGTGGTTTCGACGCGGTCAATCACGGCGATACCGATCGCCAAGAACACCGTCGTCGTCGCCGGCCACGGCGCCGGCGAGCAGGCGGAGGAGGCCGCGCGCCTGCTCGGCGCGCCCCTCTTCGCCGAGGTGTCGAGCGGCGCGCACTTCGGGCCGAACCTCAGCGTTGCGTGGCGCGAGCTGATGACCGAGGCGGGCTTCGGCGACGCGATCGAGCGCGTGGTGGTGTTCGGGCATCCCACCCTGTCGCGGGAGGTGCCCGCGCTGATCCAGCGCGCAGGCATCGAGACGATCGTGGTCCGCACGCCGGGCGTCGAGGACTTCAACCCCGGCCACGCGGTCGGCCAGTTCGTCGACAGCCTCACGGTCGAGGGCGACCTGCCCGACGACCGCCCGACGCGCGCATGGGTCGGACGCTGGGTCGCCGCCTCGCGCGTCATGCTCGAGACGCACGACGCTCCAGACATCGACATCGCGACGGCCGACGACCCCAAGTCGCAGGCCGCATTCGGCCGCGCCGTTCTCGCGGGCCTGCGGGCGCCGATCACGCGTCGCACCCTCGTCGACGCCGTGTGGCGCATGACCTGGCCGCACGACCGACTGGTCTTCGGGGCGTCGCGCCTGATCCGCGAGGCCGACCGCGTGGTGCCGGGCAAGAAGATCCGCGTGCACGCCAACCGCGGCCTCGCCGGCATCGACGGCAACATCAGCACCGGCATCGGCATCGCGCTGGCCCTCGAGGGCGCGGGTATCACCCGGGTGCTGCTCGGCGACCTCGCCGCGCTGCACGACGCCGGCTCGCTGCTCTTCGGGGCGGGGGAGCCGCGCCCGCGCATGCAGGTGATCGTCGGCAACGACGTCGGCGGCACCCTCTTCGACAGCCTCGAGGTGGCCGGCACCGCGGCCCCCGACGATTTCGAGCGCGTGCTGCTTACTCCGCAGCAGGTCAACCTCGAGCAGCTGGCCGCGGCCTACGGCTGGGCCTACAAGCTCGTCTCGAATCGCGGCGAGCTGGATGAGGCCCTCACCCCGACCGAGGGAACCACCCTTATCGAGGTGCCCCTGCCGCGCTAGCGTTGGCTCATGGACCTCGCCTCGATCGACCCCGGCTCGACGCCCGACTTCACCGGCAAGAAGCGGGATGGCGAAGACGAGCTCTTCAAGAACGGCGACGAGTTCGCCGAACTGCAAGAGAAGCTCTTCGCCGAGAGCCGCTTTGGCGGCACCCGCAGTGTGCTTCTCGTGCTGCAGGCCATGGACACCGCGGGCAAGGGCGGCATTGTCGACCACGTGCTGGGCCTCGCGAACCCGCAGGGCATCCAGGCTTTCTCGTTCAAAGCGCCGACGGATGAGGAGAAGGCGCACGACTTTCTCTGGCGCATTCGCAAGCGCCTGCCCGAGGCCGGCCACATCGGGGTCTTCGACCGGTCGCACTATGAGGACGTGCTCATCCACCGGGTTCGCGGCTTCTCGACGCCCGAGGCGATCGACGAGCGATACGGGCTGATCAACGAGTTCGAGGCGTCCCTGGTCGCGTCCGGCACGACCATCGTGAAGGTCATGCTGCACATCTCGCCCGAGGAGCAGAAGGCGCGCCTGGCCGACCGCCTCGACGACCCCACCAAGAACTGGAAGTACAACCCCGGGGATGTCGACGAGCGCGCCCTCTGGGCCGACTACATGCAGGCCTACGAGATCGCCATCGAGCGCACGTCGACGGAGGTGGCGCCCTGGCACGTCGTGCCCGCCGACCACAAGTGGTACGCGCGGCTCGCTGTGCAGCGGCTGCTGCTCGATGCGCTGAGGTCGCTCGACCTGCAGTGGCCCGCCGCCGACTACGACGTCGAGGCCGAGAAGGCGCGGCTCGCTGCGTCGTAGCTGCTAGCTTCGGCGCATGCAGCCCGTGATCGTGAGACATGTGTTCCAACTGCCAGTTCCGACGCCAGACATCGTGGCGCGGATATCGGCCGAGCTCGAAGCCGATCCGCGAGCCACGAGGATCGCAGATAGCGACACGTTCCGATCGGGGTCTCGATTTGGCTTTCGGATGTGGGGGCTGTGGGGCCCGGGCGCCCGGCGACGGCTCCCCGCACTATGGACGATCACCAGGTCGGAGAGTGCAGTGGTTCTTGAGGTCCGCAGCGACGAGGGGCCATATCTCGTGCGACTGCCCCAGGTGAAAACGGCCTACGAGCGCGCGCTCGCCCATGTCGCGGAGCGCGTGGAGACAGCGGTCAACCCCTGAGCCAGCGGCGGCGCTAAACGAGGAGATTTGGGCAACACGCCGCGCGGGCGCGCCCGAACTGCCAGCGTGTCGCAATCCGTCCTCGTTTAGGGTCGCGGCGCGCTAGCTGAACGCCTCGACGATCGGCCTAAACTTCATCTTCGTCTCGGCGAGCTCTGCGGCGGCGACCGAGTCGCGCACGATGCCGGCGCCCGCGTAGGCGGTGATGCGGCCGGTGCTCGAGACGTGCGCGCAGCGCAGGGCGACGGCCCACTCGCCGTCGCCGTTGCCGTCCACCCAGCCGACCGGTCCGGCGTAGCGGCCGCGGTCGAAGGGCTCGAGGCGTTCGATCGTCTCCAGGGCACGGGCGGTCGGGTTGCCGGCGACGGCCGCCGTCGGGTGCAGCGCGTCGACGAGGTCGAGCGACGACGAGCCGTCACTGAGCGAGCCGACGACGTCGCTCGCGAGGTGCCAGAGGTTGGGCAGCTTGAGGGTGAAGGGCTGCTCGCTCGCGACGAGGGTGCTCGTGTGCGCGCGCAGCGAGCTCATCACGCTGCCGATGGCGAACTGGTGCTCGTCGAGGTCCTTCGTCGAGGTCGCGAGCCCGACCGATGCGGCGAGGTCGCTGTCAGCGTCGGCGCCGCGGCCGATCGTGCCGGCGAGCACGCGCGCGGTGACTGATCCGGCATCCACCCGCACGAGGGTCTCGGGGCTCGAGCCGACCAGGCCGTTGACCGCATAGGTGAAGCTGTCGGGGTAGCCGAGGGCGAGGTAGGTGAGTACGCGCCGCAGATCGGCGCCGTCGGGCAGCCGGCCGACGAGGTCGCGGGCGAGCACGACCTTGCGCACGGTTCCTGTCGCGATCTCGGCGATAGCCGCATCCACCGCTTTCACGAACTCCTCGGCAGGCAGGGCGCCGGGCCGCAGCGAGATGCGGTACTCGTGGCCGAGCGTCGTCGGAATCGGGATCGGCGCCGAGGGCGCGTTGATGCGGGTGATCCAGCTGTGGCCGTTGCGGCGCCCGACGACCACCCGCGGAACGATGAGCACGCTCGTGGCGGCCGAGTGCTCGCTGAAGGCGAAGCTGCCGAGGGCGACGAGGCCGGTTCCGGGCAGGCCGACCGCGTCGGTGATGGTCGCGGCGTCGACGACCTCGCGCCACGCTGCCGCGGCGTCAGCCAGCCGGGTCGGGCCGGTGAATTCCAGTCGCAGCGCCTCGCCGATGCCGGCGACACCCTCGCCGCGGCGGATGAAGAGCAGGGGATCGCGCGAGTCGAGGAGGGGGATGAGAAGGCCGATGTCATCGGCGGCCACAGTCTCAACGACCAGAGGGAGCACGGCTCCAGCGTACCCCGCTTGCCTCACAGGGCTTTCGCCTAGACTTGCCGCGTGGCAAGAGCAGACATGGACAAGCAACCGGACGAGGTCGCTGGCATGTTCGACACTGTCGCGAACAACTACGACATCACCAACGCGGTGCTCTCGGGTGGCAACGCCGCCCTCTGGCGCTACGCGGTCGTCAAGGCGATCGACCCGCAGTCGGGCGAGCGCGTGCTCGACATCGCCTGTGGCACCGGCACCAGCTCGGTCGCGCTGGCCCGCACGGGCGCCACGGTCGTCGGCCTCGACTTCTCGCCCGGCATGCTCGAGCAGGCGCGCCGCAAGCACAGCAGTGTCGAGTTCGTCGAGGGCGATGCGATGAGGCTGCCCTTCGTCTCTGACGAGTTCGACGTCGTGACCATCAGCTTCGGACTGCGCAACGTCGCCGACCCGAAGGCCGCGCTCGATGAGATGTACCGCGTGCTCAAGCCCGGCGGCCGCCTCGTCATCTGCGAGTTCTCGCGCCCGCCCGTCGCCCTGCTGCGCGCCGGCTACTTCACCTACCTCAAGTTCGTCATGCCGACCGTGGCCGCCGTCACCGGGTCGAACGCGGCCGCGTACAAGTACCTCGAGGAGTCCATCAAGGAGTGGCCCGACCAGGGCACGCTCAGCCAGTGGATCCGTGGTGCCGGCTTCACCCGCGTTGCCTACCGCAACCTCACCGCCGGCATCGTCGCGATGCACCGCGGCCGCAAACCCGTGGATGCCGCCGTGCTCGCCTCCGTAGCGAAGCGCAAAGATGCGATGACGAGGCCCATCCCCGTGCAGAGCCCCACCAACCAGAAGCCCATGAAGCCCTAGCCGGCTTCTCCGAAAGATCGGCAGCACAGTGGCAACCCCCCTCGCGCGGCGCAGCAACACTCTGCGCTCCTCCCTCGGGCTCGGAGAGAAGCTCTTTGCGTCGAGCGAGGAGCGTCGCTTCGCCGAGGCCCTCGAAGCAGGCCTCGAGCAGGTCGAGCTCGGCCTCAGCGAGGAGATGGCCTTCGCCGACAGCCTCGCCGACACCACCACCCGCTACCTGCTCGACGCGGGCGGCAAGCGTATTCGCCCCGCGCTGACCCTGCTCGCCGCTCAGCTCGGCGACGGCAACAACCCCCAGGTCATCTCGGCGGCTCAGGCCATCGAGATCACGCACCTCGCCTCGCTCTACCACGACGACGTCATGGACGAGGCCCTCATGCGCCGCGGTGTTCCGTCGGCGCAGGCCGTCTGGGGCAACTCGGTCGCGATCATCACCGGCGACCTGCTCTTCGCCCGGGCCGGCAAGCTCATCGCCGCCCTCGGTGAGCGGGTGACCTCGCTGCAGGCCGAGGTCTTCGAGCGCCTCTGCCTCGGCCAGCTGCACGAGACCATCGGACCGCAGGACGGCGAGGATGCGATCGAGCACTACATCCAGGTGCTCAGCGACAAGACCGGATCGCTCATTGCCGCCGCCGCAGAGGTCGGCGTCGTGCTCTCGAACGCCGACGAGGCCTACCGCGCACCGATCGTCTCCTTCGGCGAGAAGATCGGTGTCGCGTTCCAGCTCATCGACGACGTCATCGACCTGTCGTCGCAGGTCGAGGAGACCGGCAAGGCGGCGGGCACCGACCTGCGCGCCGGCGTCGCCACCCTGCCCCTGCTCTACCTGCGCCGCCAGGCGCTCACCGACCCCTCGGCAGCAGCGCTGCTCGCCCGCATCGAGAGCGACCTCGACGACGCCGACTTCTTCGCCGCGGTCGCCGAGCTGCGCGACCACGCGGTCACCCGCGAGACCCTCGACGAGGCGCACCGCTGGTCGCGCGACGCCGTCGCGGCCCTCGCCCCGCTGCCCGAAGGACCCGTGAAGAAAGCCCTCACCCGATTCGCCGACACGATCGTCGAGCGCTCCAACTAGAAGGAACCCATTGACCAAGCTCCGTTTGGCCATCGTCGGCGCAGGACCTGCCGGTATCTACGCCGCAGACATCCTCCACAAGGCAGAGAAGAAGTTCGACGTCTCGATCGACCTGTTCGAGCAGCTGCCGGCACCCTACGGCCTGGTGCGCTACGGCGTCGCCCCCGACCACCCCCGCATCAAGGGCATCATCAACGCCCTCCGCGACGTGCTCGACTCCGGCGAGATCCGCCTCTTCGGCAACGTGCTCTTCGGTCGTGACATCACCCTCGACGACCTCAAGAAGCACTACAACGCCGTCATCTTCTCGACCGGCTCCATCAGGGACGCCGCCCTCAACATCCCCGGGATTGAACTGGATGGCTCCTACGGCGCCGCAGACTTCGTCAGCTGGTACGACGGCCACCCCGACTTCCCACGCGAGTGGCCGCTGACCGCCCAGTCCGTGGCCGTCATCGGCAACGGCAACGTTGCGCTCGACGTCGCCCGCGTTCTCGCCAAGCACGCAGACGACCTGCTGCCGACCGAGATTCCCGACAACGTCTACCAGGGCCTCAAGGCGTCCCCGGTGACCGACGTGCACGTCTTCGGCCGCCGCGGTCCCGCGCAGGTCAAGTTCTCGCCGCTCGAGCTGCGCGAGCTCGGCGAGCTCAACGACGTCGACATGGTCGTCTACGACGAGGACTTCGACTACGACGAGGCCTCCAAGGCGGCGATCGCGAGCAACAAGCAGATCTTCGTCATCGACAAGGTCTTCACCAAGTGGCGCGGGGAGGAGGCCGGCACGGCCTCCCGCCGCCTGCACCTGCACTTCTACGCCAACCCCCTCGAGGTGACCGGCGAGAACGGCAAGGTCACCGGCTTCCGCTACGAGCGCACGAAGCCGGATGCCGAGGGCGGGGTCACCGGCACCGGCGAGATCCGCGAGCTGCCGATCCAGGCCATCTACCGCGCGGTCGGCTACTTCGGCTCGCCGCTCGACGGCATTCCCTTCGACGACAAGCGCGGCGTCATCCCCAACCGCGAGGGCCAGGTCATCGACGACTCCGGCGAGCAGCTGCACGGCATCTACGCGACCGGCTGGATCAAGCGCGGACCGGTCGGCCTCATCGGCCACACCAAGTCCGACGCCATGGAGACCATCAGCCACGTCATCAACGACCAGGCCAACTGGTGGACCCCTGCCCACCCGGAGGAGGAGGCCATTCCGGCCCTGCTCGCCGAGCGCGGCGTCGACTTCACCAATATCGACGGATGGCACAAGCTCGACCAGCACGAGCTCGGCCTCGGTGAGCCCGTCGGCCGCACCCGGGTCAAGGTCGTCGACCGTGACGAGATGGTGCGCGTCTCGAACGCCTAGCGGCGTGCCCGGGCGTTGACCTCGGCCGCGACGATGTCGAGGGCCGTTTCGAAGGCCTGCAACTCGGCGGGTGTGAGGCGCGAGGTGGAGTCGGCGATCATGCCGCGGAAGTCGGTGTGGATGACCCGCATCGTCTCGTGGCCCGCGGGGCTCAGCTCGAGGTAGAGGCTGCGCCGGTCGTTGGGGTGGGCGACCCGCTGCAGCAGTCCGGCCTCGACCAGGCGGTTGGCGATCGCGGTGATGCCGCCGGTGGTCATCTGCATGTGCAGGGCGACATCCTTGGGCGTGACGCTGCCGACCTCGGCGATCCAGAACAGGGCGCGCAGGTCGCTCGGCGAGAGGTCGTGGTCTTTGCCGATCTGCTCGCGGTTGCGCTCGAGCGCCCGCACGAAGCGGATCGCGGCGGCGGGGAAGCCGTCGAGGGCATGGGTGACGAGAGGGTCGGTCACGGCCGCGCATCCTCTCTGCGTGCGAATCTCGCCGCGTCTACGACTTTAGGACACCCGGCTGGACTTTTCTTATAAATCAATTAGTAACTTACTCAGTAAGTGATCTAGTATCGGAGTCGGCGCACGGTAGCCCTATCGGTGCCTCGTGATTTCCAATTTGGAGGTTCTGTTGATTCCCGAAACACTGACATCCGGTCAGTACGCCACGGTGTACAACTTCTTGTCGCTCGTGATCGCGGCGCAGTTGTTCACCGCGCTCTTCCTGCTCATCTCGCTGCCGCGCATCCTGCCGCGCTACCGCCAGGCGATCACGGTCGCCATCGTGGTGTGCGGCATCGCGGCGTACCACTACTTCCGCATCTTCGACTCCTTCAAGGCCGCCTTCGGCTCGGAGTCGATCGGTGGCACCGGTGACTACGTGCAGGTAGTCGGCGAGTCCTTCAACGAGGGCTACCGCTACGTGGACTGGCTGCTCACCGTGCCGCTCCTGCTGCTCGAGCTGATCGCTGTACTCGCACTGGCGCGCAAGGTACAGACCGGCCTCATCCTGCGACTGCTGCCCGCCGCCGCCCTCATGATCATCCTCGGATACCCGGGCGAGATCAGCGGCGACAACACCGTGCGCGGCATCTTCGGACTGCTGTCGACGCTGCCGTTCCTCTACATCCTCTATGTGCTCTTCGTGCAGCTGACCAAGTCGCTCGGCAACCAGCCGGCCTCGGTGCGCGGCACGCTCAGCCGGCTGCGCTTCTTGCTGCTGCTCAGCTGGGGTGTGTACCCGATCGCCTACCTGCTGCCCCTGCTCAACATCGCCGGCTCTGACGCCTGGGTGTTCAAGCAGGTCGGCTACTCGGTGGCCGACATCATCGCCAAGGCTGTCTACGCGCTGATCATCTTCTACGTCGCGCGACTGAAGTCGTATGACGACGACCCAGACTTCGCGAGCCGCGAACTGTCGACCGAGGATGCTCCAGCAGTCTCGTCGAAGTAGGCACGCGAACGGACGACGGGCGGTGCCCGGCCTCGAGTGGTAGCGAGGCCGGCCCGCCCGTTGGCTGCGTCTAGGCGTCGACGACGCCGACGAACCGCGATCCTATGCCGTCGACCTCGGTGCGCGCGAGTGCACCGGCCGGTTCCGGCAGGTCGGCGGGGGAGTGGAGGGCGCACGAGACGTAGGTGAACGACGGCCACCACTTCTTCGGCCGCACGGCCTCGGTGTAGCCGCAGACATCGCAGGTGAGCTGCATCCAGACGGGGCGCTTTCCGGTGCGGTTCGCAATCGACTGGGCCAGCCAGGGTGGCGGGTCGGCGATGAGGGCCTCGAGCTCCCTCTCTGACAGGCGGGACGGGATGCCGTGCCGCGACGCCATCTCGAGCGGGATGTCGAGACGCACCGCGACCTCGTAGCGGGTCAGCACTACTGCACCGTCGCCGTGAGCCGGGCGAGGTTGTCGAGCACCGCCGTGGTGCGGGGGCGCTGCATCCACTCGTCGAGGGTGACTTCGCGGCTGTTGGCGCGGTAGGAGTCCTCGACCTCGCGCAGCTGCTTGACGAACTGCCGGCTGCGCACCATCACCGAGATCTCGAGGTTGAGGCTGAACGAGCGCATGTCCATGTTGCTCGACCCGATGACGGCGACCTCGTCGTCGATCGTGAAGTGCTTGGCGTGCAGCACTGTCGGGGACCTGTAGAGCCAGATGCGCACGCCGGCCCGCAGCAGTGCCTCGTAGTAGCTGCGCTGCGCGTGGTAGACCACCGGCTGGTCGCCGATCTCCGAGGCGAAGAGCTGCACGTCGAGTCCCTGCTGGGCGGCGCTGGTGATCGCGTAGAGCATCGAGTCGTCGGGAACGAAGTACGGGCTGGTGATGATCACGCGCTCGGTGGCCGCATAGACGAGCGAGTTGAAGAGGCGCAGGTTGTTCTCGCCGTCGAATCCCGGGCCGCTGGGCACGACCTGGCAGTCGATGCTGTTGTCGGCCGCGGCCGCGGTCACATCAGGAGCCTCGCGCAGCAATAGCTCGTCGGTCTCGCTGTACCAGTCGGTGATGAAGAGCGCGTTGATGCCGGCGACGATCGGCCCCTCGAAGCGCACCATGAAGTCCTTCCAGAGCAGGCCGCGCCGGATGTTGCTGCGCTTGTTGTAGCTCGGGTCGATCATGTTCTGCGAGCCGGTGTAGGCGACGGTGCCGTCGACGACGAGGATCTTGCGGTGGTTGCGCAGGTCGAGGCGCTGGTACTTGCCCTTGAAGGGCTGCACCGGCAGCATGACGTGCGCCTGCGCGCCCACCCGCTTGAGGGCGCGCATGGTGCGGTGGTAGCCCACCGACCGGATGCCCGCCACGTGGTCGAGCAGCACCCGCACGATGACGCCGCGCTGCGCTGCATCGCGCATGGCCTCGAAGAAGTGCACCGTCGTGCGGTCGAAGGAGAGGATGTAGAACTCAACATGCACATACTTCTTCGCCGCGTGCACCGCCGCCGTCATCGCGTCGATGGACTCCTCGTAGTCGGTGTGCATCTTCGCGGTGTTGCCGCCGACAAGGGGCATTGCCCCGAGTTTGCGGTTGAGCTCGACGATTGGCTCCAGCCAGGCGGGCCACGGGTGGTCGCGCTTGACGTTCTCCATGCCGTCGGTGGTCTCGAGAATGTAGTTGTTGATCTCGCGCTGCTTGCGGCGGCGCGATCGGGGCAGGCGGCGCGATCCGAACAGGAAGAACAGCAGGATTCCCGGCACCGGCACCACGAAGATCAGCACCAGCCAGGCGAGCGCGGTCTGCGGCCGCCGGTTGCGCGGAATGTAGATGACGGCGAGAACCCGGATCACCAGGTCGAGCACGAGGACGATGATCGGGTAGGCGGCTACCGTCGCTAGCCAGACAACGTCCACCGGCGGTTAGCGGAAGTTCACGAACTGAAGGGCGACCTCGAGGTCGTCCTTGCCCTTGAGCAGGGCCATGGTGGCCTGCAGGTCGTCGCGGCTCTTCGACTGCACCCGCAGCTCGTCGCCCTGGATCTGCGACTTGACGCTCTTGGGGGCCTCGTCGCGAATCACCTTGCTGATCTTCTTCGCGTCGTCCGACGAGATGCCGTTCTTCAGCGAGACCTCGATGCGGTACTCCTTGCCGCTGGGGAAGGGCTCGCCGGAATCGATCGAGCGCAGGGTGATGCCGCGCTTGATGAACTTGGCCTCGAGCACCTCGAGCACGGCCTTGACGCGCTCCTCGGCGCTCGCCTTGAGCAGCAGCTTCTCGCCGCTCCACTCGATCGAGGCGCCGACGCCCTTGAAGTCATACCGGGTCGCAATCTCCTTCTGCGCCTGGTTGACCGCGTTGTCGGCCTCCATCTTGTCGACCTTGCTGACTACGTCGAATGAGGAATCTGCCATAGGCCCATGGTAGAACGTGTCAATGCAGCAGCGCGCGATAGTGGGGGTCATCGCCGCGATCGGCATTCTGACGTTGGTCGGTCTCAGCATCGTCTTCGTGCTCGCCCCGACGTCCCGACAGGCTCCTACCAGCGAGGATGCGGCCCCGGCCACCTGGGCCCCACCCGCGCCGCCGCCGACCCCGGCTGCCACCGCGACCGGCCCCGGCGTCGCGGGCCTGGTCGACGCCGACTGGCTCGCGGCCACCGCGCAGAGCACGGGAATCCCGTCGCGGGCCCTCGCCGCGTACGCGGGTGTCGCGCTGGCGAAGGCCGAGGCGATGCCCTCCTGCGGCCTCGCGTGGAACACCCTCGCGGCTATCGGCTTCGCCGAGAGCCGCCACGGCAGTCATGACGGCTCGACCCTCGGGGCCGATGGCACGGTGGCGCCCGGCATCTTCGGGGTCGCCCTCGCGGGCGGTGACACCGAGAACGTGCCCGACTCCGACGGCGGCTCGATCGACGGCGATGCCGACTATGACCGCGCGGTCGGGCCGATGCAGCTCATTCCGCAGACGTGGCGCAACTGGCACATCGACGCGAACGGCGACGGCGTCGAGGATCCGCAGAATATTGACGATTCTGTGCAGGCGACCGCCAACTACCTCTGCCGCGCGAGCGGCGACATGACGACCGAGGCCGGATGGCGTGCCGGCATCTCGGCCTACAACGGCGCCGAGTCGTACCTGCGCGCGGTCGCCGCCGCGGGCGTTGCCTACGCTGGTTGAGTAGCAGCGAAGCGGCGTAACGAAACCACGGCCCGGTTTCGATACCCGCTTTCAGTGCTACTCAAACATCAATCAGTGCGGACGCGCGGTAGACGACCGCACCACCAGGTCGAACGACAGCGGGGTGTTGAGCGAGCCTTTCTCGCGCCGGCCGGGGTGCAGCTGGTCCATGAGGATCTCAACCGCCTTGCGCCCCTGCTCAGCGGGGTACTGCGCGACGGTGCTCAGGCCGAAGAACTCGCTGAGCTCGTGGTCGTCGATGCCCATGATCGAGATGTCCTGCGGCACCGAGAGGCCCATGTCGCGGGCGGCGAGCATGGCACCGATCGCCATCTCATCGGATGCCGCGAAGACCGCCGTTGGCCGCTTGCGGGGATTGCCGAACAGCTGCTTCGCCGCGTTGTAGCCGCCCTGCATGGTGAAGTCGGCGGCGGCGAAGAGCTCGGGGTCCACCGGGATGCCGACCGCCTCGAGCGCCGTCTCATATCCGACGCGGCGGTTGGTGGGCAGGTGGAAGTCCACTTCGAAGGCCTTGTTGCCCCCGATGTGGGCGATGGCGAGGTGGCCGAGCGAGAGCAGGTGCTCGGTGGCGAGTCGGGCGACGGCGACGTCGTCGATGCTGAGCGTGCGCACGCCCGGCAGCGGACCGCCGATGCCGACGATCGGTTTGCCGAGGTCGATGAGGCTGTTGACCTCATTGGGGGTGAGCTCTAGCGAGATGGCGATGACGGCATCCACGCGTTTTCTCAGCAGGAAGTGCTCGAACACGCTGCGGCGCTCGTTGTTGCCGCCGCTGAGGTTGTAGAGCGTCAGGTCGTAGCCGTGGCCGAGCAGGGCCTGCTCCGCGCCCTCCACGACGGAGCCGTAGAACCAGCGGTTGAGAAAGGGGGTGACCACGCCGACATTCTTGGTGCGGCCGGTGGCGAGGCTCGAGGCATTCGACGAGACCACGTAGCCGAGCTCGGCGGCGGCCGCCTGCACGCGCTCGCGCGTGGCGGGCGAGACGTGGCCATTGCCGCTGAGCGCGCGCGAGACCGTCGCTGTCGACACTCCAGCGAGTTCGGCTACCTCATTGATTCCGGGCACGGCGGGGCACCTTCCTTCGGTCACGATGCTATCTGTGGCCCGAGTGATTTGGAGACCGCCCCAAGCACGCTATTCTTGTTCAGCGCTCTCGGTCAGGTGAATACACTCGGTCGGAAGCGCCCGCGGCAAGTTACCCAAGCGGCCAAAGGGATCTGACTGTAAATCAGACGTGTTTCACTTCAGGGGTTCGAATCCCTTACTTGCCACCATCGCTAGACCAGGGCATCGCGCGATGCTCGTCGCGCGTGCTGTCGCTCGGCAGGTCGGGCAGCTGCTCGCCGCCCGCGCGGATGCACAGCCAGCGCAGCTCGCCCGTGCTGTCTGGGTGCGCGCGCCAGGTGCGCCACACGCCCTGCCCGACGCGCACAACGCTGCCGGCCCCGACCTCGACCAGGTCGTCATCGAGGCCCATCTGCCCGCGCCCCTCAAGAAAGACATAGAGCTCCTCGATCTGGGAGTGGGCGTGCCAGTAGCCGGCCTCCTCGCCCGGCACGAGGGCGTTCGCGGTGAGGCCGATGAACTGCATCGTCAGCTCGTGGTCGACGACGCGGCGGCCGTCGCGGGATTTTGCGGCGCTGAAGCCACCGAAGTGGCTGCGCCAGTCATCCAGTGCTCCGATGGACGCGACCTCGTAACTGTTCTCCATGAGTTCAGTATCGGTGGAGAGCGGCAGACTGGGGAGGTGCGCACACTGTCCCTCTTCTGGCGAGAGCTGCCCCGCGAAGGACGATTCCTCATCTCGACGGTCATCTTCTCGTCGCTCGGCACAGGCCTCGTTCTGCCGTTCATGGTGGTGTACCTGCACGAGGTGCGGGGCATCGCGCTCGAGACGGTGGGCCTGCTTCTAGCCATGCAGGCTGTCATCGGCATTGTCGTCGTGCCGCCCGTCGGGGCACTCATCGACCGCATCGGGCCGCGACGGGTCTATGTCAGCAGCATGGTGAGCCTGATCATCGGCGACGTGCTCATCTCGCAGACCACCACCGTGCCGGCGGCGATCGTCGCCTTCGTCTTCCTCGGCTACGGATTCGGGGTCATCTGGCCGGCATCCGGTGCGATGATCGGCAACCTGATTCCCAGCGAGCAGCGTCAGCGCTACTTCGGTTTCAACTTCACCCTGCTGAACCTGGGCATCGGAATCGGCGGCATCGTCGGTGGCACCTTTGTCGACGTGCAGCGCGCCGAGACTTTCGTCGCCATCTACCTGCTCGACGCGCTCAGCTATGTGCCGGCGCTCATCATCCTGCTGTGGTTTCTCCGGCACGTGGGAGGCCCTGCGCCTGTGCACGCTGACGCCGATGACTCCGTGAAGCCCTCGTATATCGCGATGTTGCGCGATACGAACCTGCAGGCGCTGTTGATCTTGGTCGCCGTTGCCGCGATCGTGAGCTACCCACAACTCAATGCCGGCCTGCCCGCCTTTGCCCGCGAGATCGGCAAGATCTCGACCCAGGGGCTCGGCTATGCGTTCGCGGCGAACACCCTCGTGATCGTGCTGCTGCAGATCGTCGTGCTCCAGCGCATCGAGGGCCGCCGACGCACGCGAGTTGCCGTCGTCATGGCGGCCACCTGGGCGCTCTCGTGGGCGCTGCTCGGAGCAACGGCCCTCGTGCCCGGCACCATCGCCGCAACCGTCCTGCTCGCGTCGGCGGCCGGAGTGTTCGGCCTCGGTGAGACCATGCTGCAGCCGACCACCTCGGCCATGCTCAACGACCTCGCACCCGACCATCTGCGGGGCAGGTACAACGCGCTGGGCTCGCTGATGTTCTCCGGGGCCTTCGTCGTCGGGCCGATCGTCGCAAGCATCCTCATCGGCGCCAGCCTCGGCGGTGTCTATATCGCTTTCCTCCTCGGTGGCTGCGCCATCCTCGCCGTCATCGCGCTGTGGGTCGAGCGGCGCATCCCGGCTAGCGTCAATGGCCAGCGCCTAGAATTGGAGCCAAATGACTGACCACAAGATGAACGTCGAATCGTTCAACCTCGACCACCGCACCGTCGTCGCCCCCTACGTTCGCGTCGCCGACCGCAAGGCACTGCCCCACGGCGACACCCTGACCAAGTACGACGTGCGTTTCACCCAGCCGAACAAGGCGCACCTCGACATGCCGTCGGTGCACTCCATCGAGCACCTCTTCGCCGAGAAGAGCCGCAACCACAGTGACGCGGTGATCGACTTCGGACCGATGGGATGCCAGACCGGCTTCTACCTCATCCTCGCCGGAGACCCCGCCTTCGACGACGTGCTCGCCCTGATCGAGGCGACCTTCAGCGACATCCTCGAGGCCACCGAGGTTCCGGCGGCCAACGAGACGCAGTGCGGATGGGGCTCGAACCACTCGCTCGAGGGCGCCCAGAAGGCGGTGCGCGCGATGCTCGCCGAGCGCTCCACCTGGAGCACCGTCACCGCATGACCGACGCCATCATCATCGCGGCAATGGATGATGAGCTCGCCCCCCTCCTGGCGCGCGCGACAGAGATCGGCGAGCCCGTCACCATCGGCAACTCGGTGCACCGCACCGCGACGCTCGCCGGGCTCGACGTGCGGCTCGTGACGAGCGGCATCGGACTGGTCAACGCCGCGAGCGCAACCGTCGCGGCCATCCTCGGCTGCACGGGCGCGAAGCCGATCGTGATGAGCGCCGGCAGCGCCGGCGGCCTCGGGGCCGGCATCCGGGTGGGCGACGTCGTCGTCGGCAGCGAATACGTCAACGTCGACGCCGATGCACGCGCTTTCGGCTACGTGCTCGGGCAGGTGCCGCGCATGCCCGCGTCGTACTCGCCGCGCGAGGCCGAGCTGGCGATCCTCACCGACTCGCACGCGACCGACGCGCTCGTCGAGGGCTCGCAGCTGCACGTCGGGCTCGTCGTGTCGAGCTACAGCTTCGTCACGCCCGAGCGGGCCGAGCGAATTCTCGGGGCCTTTCCGCCCTCGCTGGCGACCGACATGGAGTCGGTGGCAATCGCCCAGGTGAGCTACTCGCACGGCCACTCGTTCATGTCGGTGCGCGGCATCAGCGACCTGTGCAGCCCCGGCGAGTTCGCCGAGCACATCGACGACGCGGCCGAGCGCTCGGCCGCCGTGGTCGAGGCGATCCTGCCCGCTCTGGTGGCTAGTCTCGAGGCATGAGCCTCGAACTGCTGACCATCGCCCGCCGCGTCGCCGTGCAGGCGGGCGAGCTGGCCAAGCAGCGCCGGTATGAGGGCGTGGAGGTCGCGGCGAGCAAGTCGAGCCCCGTCGACATCGTGACGGAGGCCGACCGCGAGACGGAGCGCCTCATCCGCTCCCTCCTGGCCGACGCGCGTCCCGACGACGGCTTCTTCGGGGAGGAGAGCGACGCGTCGAGCAGCACGAGCGGCCTGCACTGGATCGTCGACCCGATCGACGGCACGGTCAACTTTCTCTACGGGATCCCGCACTACGCCGTCAGCATCGCCGTCGTCGAGGGCGAGCCCGACCCCCTCACCTGGCGCGCGTTGGCGGCCTGCGTCGTCAACCCGGCCAGCGGCGAGGTCTTCACCGCGACCGAGGGCGGCGGCTCCTTCGTCGGCGACATGCCGCTGCAGGTGGCCGAGCCGGTCGAGCTGTCGCAGGCGCTGGTCGCGACCGGCTTCGCGTACGACTCCGAGATGCGGGGGCGGCAGGGGGCGATTGCGGCCCAGCTGCTGCCCGAGGTGCGGGATATTCGGCGGCTGGGCACGGCATCCCTCGATTTGTGCTTTGTCGCGAGCGGCCGCCTCAACGCCTACTTCGAGCGCACGCTGAGCCCGTGGGACCACGCCGCGGGCGCGCTCATCGCCCGGGAGGCCGGTGCCCGGGTGAGCGGCCTGAACGGCGAGGCGCCGAGCAAGCGGTTCATCATCGCTGCCGAGCCGAGCGTGGCCGACCGGCTCGAGGCGCGTCTGATCGAGCTCGGGGTCTGAATAGCGACTGGTCATCTGGCGCGCGAGAAGTTACCCTTTATAAGTTCGTTACCTTGGCGCACCGTCTGGCGCAGGTCTCGACCTTCTAGAGGAGAACCCGACATGGCCGTAGCAACTGCATACGCTGCCGTGCGCGTCACCCTCTCTGCGGAGGCCGCGTGAGCGACAACGGCCAGCCGATGACCCGCCGCGAGCTTCGCGAGCGAGACAGTCGGCGAACCCTGACGCGGGCCCTGACCCCGTCGCCCACCCCTACCCGCACCATCGTCGTGCGCCGCCCCGTGACGCCGAGCAAGCGCAAGCGGGCAGCTTCGTCGCTGCTCTCGTTCGGCGCCATGACCTTCGCGGCGGCACTGCTCGTCGGCGTCTCGGTGCCCGCCAACGCATTCATGTCGGATGCCCAGCTCACCGACAACGACGTCACCGTGCTCGAGAGCCAGAGCGTCGCCGTCTCGGCCGAGGCCGCCTCTGCCACGACCACGCGCGCCGGGTTCACCGTCACCTCCTACGCCGAGCTGCTGCGCGCCCGCTACGGCAATCGCAGCTACTCCTACTCCGTCGGCAAGGGGCCGGTGCAGTGGCCCTTCCCCTATGCCGTGCCGATCAGCGACGGCTTCGGCGAGCGGGTCGCCCCCTGCCGTGGCTGCTCGTCGTTCCACAAGGGCACCGACTTCACCCCCGGCGCCGGCAGCGCCATCTACTCGATCGCCGCAGGCACGGTCAGCTATACCGAGGTCTCGGACTACGGCATGGGCAACAACGTCATCATCGACCACGTCATCAACGGCGTTCGAATCCAGAGCCTCTATGCCCATATGCAGATGAACAGCAGCCCGCTGCAGGTGGGCGATGTCGTCGCGGTCGGCGACTTCGTCGGCCTCGTCGGCGAGACGGGCACCGCGATCGGCGCGCACCTGCACCTCGAGATCCACCAGAACGGCGTGCAGATCGACCCCTACGCGTGGCTCAAAGCCAACGCGGCCGGCTAGCGCGTGAGCTTCGAGACCCTCGTTCTGCAGACGGCCGTCGGCGCCGCCGTCGTGCTCGTCGTCGGCGTGCTGCTGCTGCGCCGCCGCAACAAGCTGCGCGCCCAGGGCGATCAGGCCGACCCCCGCGCGCTCGCCGCGGTCGAGAACCGCGTGCGCATCCTCGGCTTCGCGGCGATCTTCTTCGTGCTCTGGTCGATCTACCGTTTCACGCAGTAGATAGGGCCAAAGTCGCTGTCGTACGACGTGTCCGACAACCACACGACGACGAGGCTCGCCGACGGCACGGTCATCACCTACCTGCGGGATGTCTCCGGGTCGATCGTGCAGCGCACCGAGGCGCCGCCGACGGGTGCGGCGACGGTCACCAAGTACACGGCCGGGGCGGTGCTCAGCGCGGGCAACGTGGTGGTGCAGCGCAGTGTGGGTCTGCCGGGCGGGGCGACCCGCACCTTCGACGGCACGACCGCGT